>NZ_JAIFYA010000003.1:0-300000 GCF_019688735.1 Thermosulfurimonas sp. F29 | reverse complement strand
AGAATTCCGGATGCCGTTCGGCCCAGACCAGTTTGGGATCCCTATCCAGAGGTAAATTCTTCCCCGGTTCAAGCAATTCTCGATAATCAAAGCCGTAGAGACGGAGGAGGTAATCCGCCTGATAAAGACGGCGTTCCCGGAGAAGGGGAGGGGGAGCCCCTGGAGGGGGAAGGCGAGGGTCCCGGTTGGCCGGGATGTAAGCCGAAAAGTACATTCGTTTCAGGAGCCCCTGTCGGTAAAGATTCTGAGCGGTACGCAGGAGATCGTAATCCGTCTCCGGGGTGGCACCCACGATGACCTGAGTGGTGAGGGAGGGAATTCGTCCCTCCTCCAGGGCGAATTCCCGGGCCTGGGCGAGAGCCCGGATCAATCCCCCTTTTTCCTTGCCCGGGGCTAGTCGGTGAAGAGAACGGCGCTTCACGAACTCCAGGTTCACGCTTACCCTGGTGGCCAGTCGCACCGCCTCCCTAACCAGCTCCGGAGAAACCCCGGGAAGAATCTTCAGGTGAAGATAATGCCGAAAGGAAAGGTCCCTCCGAAGGATGCGGGCCGTCTCCACCAGGCGTTCCATGGTATCGTCCGGACAGCCCTGAATGGCGGCACTCAGGAAAATTCCCTGAACGAGCCCCCGGCGGAAGAGCTCCCGGGCCACCTCGGCCAGCTCCCGGGGCTCAAAGGCCGTTCGGGGTACCCGGTTGGAGGCCCTGTTCACACAATAGGCGCAGTCGAGACGGCAGCGGTTGGTGAGAAGCACCTTGAGGAGCGGAATGCGGCGCCCAAGGGAGGTATGCGCCAGATAAATACCCGGAAGATGCCTGCGGCCCTCCAGGGTAAAGGGAAGATCCGGGGCAAGTCCGGTTCCGGTGCAGGAATGATCGTAACTGGCCGCCGCACCCAGGATCTCGAGTTTTTCCCAGAGCGTCATGAGACAGAAGACACCACAAGCCTCCCCTCTATTTTACCACAGAGGCCATTTATCGCCCTGTTTTTATTTCAATGTTAAAATGCCTGTCCGAATTGAAACCCGGGAAGCACGGAGGAAAAATGAATCCCTCCTGGGAAATTTTTGATCAGCTGGCCGAAAGATATGACCGGTGGTATGAAGAACCCTTTGGGGCCTCAGCGTATGCACTGGAACTTGATGTGTTAAAAAAGCTTGTGAAAAACTTTCACCGGGGGTTGGAGATAGGGGTAGGAACAGGACGTTTTGCCGCCCCCCTTGGAATATCCTGCGGCATTGATCCCTCTTACAGTATGCTGAAGATTGCCCTAAAAAGAGGCATAACCGCCGTCCAGGCCAGAGGGGAAGACCTTCCCTTTTCAACTCACACCTTTGACCTGGTTCTTCTAATGGTCACTCTATGTTTTGTGGATCGTCCGGAGGATGTGCTTCGAGAGGTGGCAAGAGTTTTGCGTCCGGGGGGACGCCTCGTCCTCGGCCTCATCCTTAAAGAAAGCCCCTGGGCCAGGTTTTATGAAGAAAAAGGTAGAAATGGACATCCCATTTACAGAAGGGCTCGTTTTTACTCCTTTGTAGAGCTTTCGAAAATGCTATCCGAGACCGGTTTCGTTATTGGAAAGATATTAAGCACCCTTTTTGAACCTCCCCAAACGGAAAGGCCTGTATCAAATCAGGAAGTAAAAACCGGATTTTACCCGGGGGCCGGCTTTTTTGTCCTCTCAGCCCGAAAAGGCTAACAAGCCTTTTCGGAAGTTCCGCTTTTTCTTTTCCCGTAAGACGATCGTTCCTCCGTGGATCACACGGAGGTTGACTTCGAACCGCTAATCCCGGGCCCGGTCCACGGAGCGGTAGGCCAGAATCACTCCCAGAAGAGCCAGAATCGCCAGAAGAGCCAGGGAAGACCAGGGAACGGTCTCGCCGTAAGCCGCGGAGCGGATCACCCGCGAGGCATGAGTGAGGGGAAGGGCCTTGAGCGGCCACCGGGCCCAGGCCGGAAGTCCCTCCACCGGGAAAAAGGTCCCTCCCAGGAAGACCATGGGGGTGATGATGAAATTGGTGACCAGGGCCTGATCGGCGTGAGAGCGGATGAGCATGGCGGAGGTCACCCCCAGAGAGGCGAACACGAAGGCGTTGAGGAACACCCCCAGGAAGAACCAGGGGCCGAAGTGAAGGTGTATCCCGGCCAGCGCCGTGATGGCCAGGATGACAAAGGTGGAAAGGAAGGCCCGGGTCACCCCCCCCAGGATCTCTCCCAGCACATAGGACCAGTTGGAAATGGGTGCGGCCTGAAATTCCTCGAAGATCCGTAGATAGAAACGGGCCACATTGATCTCCACATTGATGCCAAAGCCCTGCATCATGGAGGAGGCCGCCACCACCCCGGGAACCAGAAATTCCAGATAGGGCCTTCCCCCCACGGTTAGATTTTTGCCCAGCCCGAAACCGAAGGCCACCAGATAAAGGGTCGGTGATACGGAAAAGGAAAGAAGCATCCGGGGAAGTCGGTGCCAGATGATGAGAAGTTCCCTAAGGTAGACGGCAAGGAAGCCCTTCATACCTTTTTCCCGGTGAAGTGCAGAAAGGCGTCCTCCAGATTTACGCGCCGTATGGTCACCGTCTCCCCCGAACGGGAGAGCTTCACCGCCTCTCTTTCCGCGGCCTCCCGGTTCGCGAAAAAGCGGGTCTTGAGCCCCTCGGGGGTTACCACATCCACGGCCACCTCTCCCAGGTGAGCCATGAGGTTCCGGGGGCTATCCAGGGCCACGATGCGTCCCTGATCGAGAAAGGCCACCCGGTCGGCCAGGAACTCGGCCTCCTCGATGTAATGGGTGGTAAGGAGCACTGTGGTGCCCCGGGTCTGGATCTGTTTGATGAGCCCCCAGAGGCGGCGACGGATGTGCGGATCGAGCCCGACGGTGGGCTCGTCCAGGAAGAGAATGCGCGGTTCGTGAAGGAGCGCCCGGATGATGAGAAGACGCCGGCGCATCCCCCCGGAAAGGGTCTTCACTTTGTCGTGACGCCGCTCCCAGAGCCCGGAAAATTCCAGAAGTTCCCGTCCCCGGCTCCGGATGGTCCCCCGGCTAAGTCCGAAAAGGAAACCGTGGATGAGAAGATTCTCCCACACGGTAAGTTCCAGATCCAGGTTGGTGGCCTGGGGCACGAGACCGGCCATTTTCTTGGCCGAAAGCGGCTCCGCAAAGATATCCCGGTCAAAAAAATAGGCCCGGCCGGCGGTGGGCCGGGTGAGACCCGTGAGGATCCTTATGGTGGTGGTCTTTCCGGCCCCGTTCGGGCCGAGGAGAGCAAAGAGCTCCCCCTCCCTGATCTCAAAGGAGATCCCGTGAAGGGCCCGAAGTCTCCCGTAGTCCTTGATCAGACCTTCCACACGCACCGCGATCGCCATAGATGGGCTATGATTAAAACAGAAAATACCGGAGCCCTCAAATGGAAAAGGTCCTCTACACCATAGGACATTCCCGGCACGATCCGGAAACCTTCCTCAAACTCCTAGAACGGTTCGGAATACGGGTGCTGGCGGATGTAAGGCGCTGGCCGGGGTCCCGCAAGTTTCCTCATTTCCAGAAAGAGGCCCTGCGGGAATGGCTTTCCCGCTCCGGAATCACCTATCTACACCTTCCCGGTCTGGGAGGCTGGCGACGCCCTCGATCGGACTCTCCCAATACCGGTCTCGAAAACCCGGGGTTCCGGGGCTATGCGGATCACATGCACACCGTAGAATTCCGGGCGGATCTCGAAAGGTTGCTTGAAATCGCCCACCGGGAAAGCACCACGGTGATGTGCGCCGAGGGGTTTCCCTGGCGCTGTCATCGCTGGTTCCTTGCCGATGCCCTGCTTCTGAAAGGTTTCCGGGTCCTCCACATCCTGCCGGAGGGAGCGGTCAGGGAACACCGTCTCCATCCCCGGGCGCATTCCCGGGGAGGAATTCCGGTCTATCGCTGACGCAGGGCCTCGAAGTGGGGAAAAAGCTTGCGATAGGTGGCCAGAAGATGTTCCGGGATCACCCGAAGGTCCGCCAGCACGGCCATAAAGTTGGCGTCCCCCTCCCAGCGCGGAACGATCTGAAGATGAAGGTGATCCGGATATCCGGCCCCGGCCACCTTTCCCAGGTTGAACCCCACATTGAAGCCGTCGGGCTTAAGCACCTTCCTCAAAATACGCAGACAATGCTGGGCCATCTCCATCAGGTCGGCTATCTCCTCCCGGGTAAGGTCCTCAAGCTCGGCCACATGTCGTCCGGGGGAAACCAGGAGGTGGCCCGTATTGTAAGGAAACTTGTTCATCAACACCAGGACCCGTTCGTCCCGGTAAAGGATAAGTCTCTCCTCGTCGGGAAGGTCTCCCTCCGGAGGGCAGAAGATGCAACCCGGCTCCTTTTTCCCGCCCACATATTCGGCCCGCCAGGGGGCCCAGAGGACCCGTCTCTCCTCCATGTAGCGCTAATTTAACACAGGGTTAACCGGGTGCAAATTGCGCGATCCGGGACCCTCTGTTAGAATGCTTCTAAACCGAGGCGGAGGTCTTTCACATGCGTATCAGAGAAGTCCTGGGAGGAATCCTTCTTTCCGTCGTCATTTATGTCCTTGTCGCCGCAAAACGCGGCACGCCCTGGGTACCCAACGCCTATCTCCTGAGCCTGGTCACCTTTATCTATCTGGCCGCGGGGGCGGCCTACCTCCTCCACTGGATCTTTTCCTGGGAGGGAATGGGGCGCGTGGCCTCCTCGGTGGCCTGGTCCGGACTCGTTCTCAACACGGTGGGCTGGGTCCTCCGCTGGTGGGAGTCTCATCAGCTGGGCTACGGGCACATCCCGCTCTCCAACCTCTACGAATCCCTGATCTTCTTCGCCTGGGCCACCATGGCCGTGTACCTTTTTCTGGAGCTCAAGTTCCGGGGCAAGATTCTGGGAGCGTTCGTGGCCCCGGTAGCCTCCCTCATCATGGCCTACGCCTCCTTCGGAACCAATACCGACATCGAACCCCTGGTCCCGGCCCTTCAGAGCAACTGGCTCACCGCGCATGTGATCACCTGCTTCCTGGGCTACGGAGCCTTTGCCGTGGCCTTCGGTCTGGGTCTGGTTTACCTGTTTCGTCCCCAAACTCCGGGCCCCGGGTCCCTCTGGCGGCATGTGCCCGGAAAGGAAGTCCTGGACACCCTCATGTACAAACTCATCCTCTTCGGGTTCTTCTGGCTCACCGTGGGGATCATCACCGGGGCGGTCTGGGCGGATCAGGCCTGGGGCTCTTACTGGAGCTGGGATCCCAAGGAGACCTGGTCGCTCATTACCTGGTTCATTTACGCTGCGGCCATTCACGCCCGGCTTACCCGGGGCTGGACCGGGAAACGCATGGCCATGCTGGCGGTGGTGGGGTTCTTCGCCGTGCTTTTCACCTACTTCGGGGTGAACTTCTGGCTTTCCGGGCTGCACAGCTACGCCAGCGCTTCCTAAGTTGCGATTCCCCGAGGTCGGCGAAAGGTATCTAGAACGCCTGCGGGAAAATCTGGGGGAGGAACTTCGCGAGCGCGTCCTCTCCTCCCCCCATTTCTCCCTTCTTCTGAAAGTGGTTCGGTTTTCTCCCTACGCCGCGAATCTCCTTTCCACCCGGGAGGAGGTCCTGAGGCCCTTTCTTGAGAAAGACGGACTTCGCCCCCTTTCCGGGCCGGGGCTCAGGCGGCGTCTTTCCGAAAAGCTGACCCCCCGACCGGACTTCCGGGAAGCGGCCCGGATCCTTCGTCTGGAAAAGCAGAGGGAAGTCCTGAAGATCCTGGCCCTGGATCTGCGCGGCGCCCCCTTCGAGCGCACGGTGAAGAGGATCAGCCGCCTGGCGGAGGGACTCCTCCGGGCGGCCCTGGAGTACCTCTGTGCGCGTCACGGAATCCCGGAGGAAAAACTCCTGGTGCTGGCCTTCGGAAAGTTCGGAGGCCGGGAGCTAAACTACGCCTCGGACATAGATCTCGCCTACTTCCACACCCCCGGGCTTCCCAAAACCGCAGTTATAAAACTCTTCGAGGAACTCACCCGCCTTTTCGACGCCCTGGTGGAGGGAGACCGCCTCTGGCGGGTGGATCTGCGTCTGCGGCCCGGAGGAAAGGAGAGCGAACTCAGCCTTTCGCTCCCCTATGCCCGGGAATACTATCTTTATCGGCTTCACCCCTTCGAAAGACTGGCCCTGATCCGGGCTCGACCCGTGGCCGGAAATCTGGCTCTGGGTTATCGGTTTCTCGCGGATCTTCGCCCGGTAATATATCCCCGTTACCTGGACTTTGCTTATCTCGAACACATACGGGAGCTGAAGGAGCGCATTCGTCGCGAGGCCCTCCGTCGAGGCGCGGAAGACGACATCAAGATCGGGGAAGGGGGTATCCGGGAGGTGGAATTTCTGGTACAGGGTCTCCAGAGCATCTACGGGGGGAAACACCCGGAACTCCGGGTGCGCCGGATCACCCTGGCGCTTAAGCGTCTTTCCGGGGCGGGTATCCTTTCGGAGGAGGAAAGTCGCTTCCTCGC
Source organism: Thermosulfurimonas sp. F29 (assembly GCF_019688735.1). Classification (NCBI taxonomy): domain Bacteria; kingdom Pseudomonadati; phylum Thermodesulfobacteriota; class Thermodesulfobacteria; order Thermodesulfobacteriales; family Thermodesulfobacteriaceae; genus Thermosulfurimonas; species Thermosulfurimonas sp. F29. The sequence continues at coordinate 293,512 of NZ_JAIFYA010000003.1, read as the reverse complement.
CGAGGCTTACACCTTTCTTAGAACCGTAGAACATCGCCTTCAAACCAGGTACTTTCAGCAGACCTTCCGTCTTCCCAGGGAACCGGCGGCCCTTGAGGAACTCGCCGCGGCGCTGGGTTTTACCGAAACGGAGGAATTTCTGGCGCGCCTTAACGAAATCCGCCGCCGGGTCTCCCGGGCCTTCGCGGAGTTCCTGGCCCCCACCTGTCCCCGGGAACGCTCCGAGCTGGTGGAAGAACTGCAAAAAGCCCTCCTTTCCGGAGAGGACCTCCCCCGGCTCTCCTCCTGCGCCTCCCTTCCGGAACACCTCCTGCGCGACCTCCATCGCCAGCTAAGGGCCTCCGGAGGCCCGGTTGCGGCAAGAAGAGCGGCCTTTCTCCGGGAGTTGCTCGCGCCTTTTCTCGAGGCGGTGCTGGAAAGCTCCTCCCCTCCCAGGGCCCTCTCCCGGGGGCTCACCTTCTTCGAACGGCTGGGAGGCCGCTTCGCCCTCTTCGCCGCCTTCCGGGAGAGACCGGATCGTCTCAAGGACCTCCTCCAGTTGCTCACCATTTCGGATTACCTCTGGAGCAAACTGGAAACTCATCCCGCGCTGGCCGAGGTGTTCTTTGAGCCCGGGACCTTCCCTTCCCGGGAAGACCTGCGGAGACTGCTATCCCGCCCCTACGACGAGGCCCTGACGGAGATACGGACGGTTAAGGAGGAAACCCTGGTGCGGACCGCGGTGGAACACCTCCAGGGGAAAACGGCTCTCTCCGTGGTTCTCCGGCGGCTTACCCGGGTGGCCGAAGGCTTCACCCTCCTCACCTACGAGATAACCCGCAGGAAGCTCGAGGAGGAACTTTCCCGGAGGCTTCCCGGGACCTTTGCCGTGCTGGCCCTGGGCAAACTGGGGGCCCGGGAGATGGGGTATCGTTCCGATCTGGACCTGATCTTCGTTTACGAGGGCCCGGGGGAGATGGCCTTCCTTTCGGCCCGCCTGGCCCAGCGATTCCTTTCCTACCTATCCCTCGGGCTTCCCGCCGGAGAGGGGTATCCCGTGGATGCGAGACTGCGTCCCGAGGGACGCAAGGGTCCCCTTACCACCACCGCCGAAGGGCTTTTGCGCTACTGGCGGGAGGAGGCCGACCTCTGGGAACTCGTGGCGGCCACCCGGCTCCGGTTCGTGGCCGGAGACCGGGAACTGGGGCATCGGGTGGAGGAAGGGCTCCGGAAAATCCTCTCGGGGCGTCGTCTTTCGGAGAAAGACCGGAAGAAACTCCTTGAAATGCGTCTTTACATGGAAAGGGAACGGGCCCGGGAGGACGAAGAACGCATAAACCCCAAAGTGGGCCGGGGGGCACTTGCGGATCTCGAGTTCCTGGCCGCTCTGGCCCGTCTGGAGACCCTCGCCGGAGATTCCTCCTTCGCCGAAACGCACACGCCCGAACTGCTGGAACTCCTCCCGGAGGGAAAAATTCTTCGCCAAAATTACTACTTCTTGCGGGAAGTGGGAGAACGGCTTATCCTTCTTTACGATCCGAAGGAGGAGGATCCCGTCTATTCCCTGAAGGACCTTTCGGCCCTTGAGGTCTGGCTGGGTCCGGGGTTGCGGGAACGCTATGAAACCGTCACCGAATACAATCGCAGAGCCCTCGAACGCCACTTTCTCGGAGGATCTTCCTGAGGACTTTCGACTGGAGGCCTACCACTACGAACTTCCGGAGGAACTCATCGCCTATCATCCCCCGGAGCGGCGGGAGGAATCCCGGCTTCTGGTGTTACATCGGGATAGCGGTCGGATGGAGCACCGGAAGCGTTTTTCCGAAATAGAGGAATATCTCCGCGCCGGGGACCTTCTGGTCTTAAACGACACCCGGGTGTTTCCGGCCCGGCTTACGGGACGCAAGGAGACCGGAGGGAGGGTGGAGATCCTGCTCCTTGAGCTTCCGGAATCCGGAAAACCCGTTCCGGCCCTTTACCGGGGGAAAAAACTCCTTCCGGGTTACCGGGTAATCTTCTCCGAGGAACTCTCGGCCCGGGTTCTCGCCAAAACCCCGGAGGGGAAACTGGAGCTCCTTCTAGAGGGCCCGGAGGATCTCCTTTCGGCCATAAAACGGGTGGGGAAGGCACCGCTTCCCCCTTACATAAAACGGGAGCCCCGGGAAAGCGACCTCTCCCGTTACCAGACCGTTTACGCCCGTCGCGACGGCTCCGTAGCCGCCCCCACCGCGGGCTTTCACTTTTCGGAGGGTCTGCTCGAACGGCTACGGGAAAAGGGCGTGCAACTGGCCTTCCTCACGCTTCATGTGGGTTACGGGACCTTTGCCCCGGTGAAGACCCGGGACATCCGCAGGCACCGTCTCCACAGGGAATATGTGGAGATTCCCGGGGAGACCGTGAGGGCCGTGGAGGAGACCCACCGGAGGGGGGGACGCGTCGTCGCCGTGGGCACCACCACCGTCCGGGCCCTGGAGTGGGGAGCACTTTCCGGAAGGCTGGAGCCCCGTAAGGGCTGGTGTGACCTTTACATCTATCCCGGGTTCCGCTTCCGGGTGGTTCAGGCCATGATCACCAATTTTCATCTTCCGGGTTCCAGTCTCTTAATCCTGGTCTCCGCTTTTGCCGGGCGCGAACCGGTTCTCAAAGCCTATCGGGAAGCGGTCAAACTACGCTACCGTTTCTTTTCTTACGGTGATGCCATGCTCATCCTGTAAAAATAGGATCCGATCCTATTTTGGAGGCAACACATTGAAAACGCATCGCTCTCATCTAAGAATAGGAACAGAAGTACCAAAAGTACGGGTGACCGAAAAATGGGATCCGATCCTATTTTAGAGAAAGGCAGTAGTATTCGGGAGAGGCTGGAGCGAGAGGAGGAAGAGCGGCTTTCGCCCTGGGCGGCCAGGGCCCGTCGTTCGCGGGGGCGCCCGGTGCGGGAGCCGGAGTGTCCCCTGCGTACCTGCTTTCAGCGGGATCGGGATAGAATCATCCACAGCAAGGCCTTCCGGCGCCTCAAACACAAGACTCAGGTCTTCCTGGCTCCCACCGGAGACCACTACCGCACCCGGCTCACCCACACCCTGGAGGTGGCCCAGATCGCCCGCACCATTTCCCGGGCCCTCCGTCTCAACGAGGACCTCACCGAAGCCATCGCCCTGGGACACGACCTGGGGCACACCCCCTTCGGACACGCCGGAGAGGAAGTTCTCAACGAACTCGTCCCCGGAGGGTTCCGGCACTACGAGCAGAGCCTGCGGGTGGTGGATTGCCTGGAAAAGGAAGGCCGCGGCCTCAACCTTACCCACGAGGTGAGGGACGGAATCCTGAAACACTCCAAGGGCCTGGGCCCCATACTGAATACCGGAGAAAAAGACCGTCCCATGACTCTTGAGGCCGAAGTGGTGAGGCTGGCCGACCTTATCGCTTATGTGAATCACGATCTGGACGACGCCCTGCGGGCCGGAGTCATCCGGGAACGGGACATCCCACCGGATCTCCTGCGCATCCTGGGGCGGAGACACGCGGCCCGCATCAACACCATGGTGACCGACCTGATCCGGGAGACGCTGGCTGCCGCCGACGGCCGCCTTCACCTTTCGGATCGGATCCTGAAGGCCCTTACCGATCTGCGCTCCTTCCTCTTCGAGCGGGTCTACCGGGCCCCGGAGGTGCGCCGGGAGTTCGAAAAGGCCCGCAGAATCCTGATCGAACTTTACGAATACTACCTTCACAGGGATACCGTGTGGGAAAGGGAGATGCCCTGCTATTCCCGGGGAGTGCCCAAGGAAAGAATGGTCTGCGACTTCATCGCCGGCATGACCGACCGCTACGCCCTCTATCTCTACGAAAAGCTCTTCCTCCCCAGACCTCACCCCCTCTTCATTGAACGCCACTAAAACTGAGGGTGTTCGAAAACCCTTATCCCCCTCCCTTACCCTCCCCCAGAGGGGGAGGGAACCTGACCCCCCTCCCTCCGGGAGGGGGTCAGGGGGAGGGTGCAAATAAAGTCAAACGGGAAAACTCTTCCCATTTTCCGAACACCCTCCACTAAAACTTGCCCCGGCGGGGAAAAGAAGGTATGAAATTTGAGGGAGGAGCATGTACCGTCTGGGCTGGTTTTCCACCGGAAGAGACGAAGCGGCGCGATGGTTGCTCAAGACGGTCCACGACCGCATTCGCGAGGGATTTCTACCCGCGGAGATCACCTATGTGTTTCTCAGCCGCAGGCCCGGGGAGAGTCGGGAATCGGATATCTTCCTCGATCTCTGCCGGGAATTGAACCTGCCCGTGATCCACCTCTCGGCCAGGGAATTCGAGCCCGAACTCCGCCGGAGGGATCGGGAACTCTGGCGCACCCTTTATCACCGCGCGGTGCTGGAGAAGCTCCCCGAAGAGGTGGACCTGGTGGTGCTGGCCGGGTACATGTGGGTGGTCTCGGAGGAGATGTGCGAAAGGCTCCCCATGATCAATCTCCATCCGGCCCTTCCCGGGGGGCCCAAGGGGACCTGGCAGGAGGTCATCTGGCAGCTCATCTCGGCCCGGGCCGCGGAAACCGGGGTCATGATGCATCGGGTCACCCCGGTGCTTGACGAGGGGCCGGCTATAACCTTCTGTCGCTTCTCCGTACGGGACGAATCCTTTCGCCCTCTCTGGGAAGCCTGCGAGGAGAAACTTCTTTCGAAGGGACTCTCTGCCCTCATCTCCGAGGAAGGCGAAGCGGAACCCCTCTTTCGCCGGATCAGGGAGGAAGGGGTGCGGCGCGAGCTTCCCCTCATCGTTTACACCCTTAAGGCCCTTGCCGAGGGAGAGGTCGATCCGAGAAATCCCGGGCGTCCCCTGGATCTGTCCGGACGGATCGAACGACACCTCCGAACCGGAGAGTGGAGGTGATCCGGGGCCACGGGGGCGAGATTTATCACCTGGCCCGGGAACTGGGTCTCGCCCCGGAAGACATCCTCGACTTCAGCAGCAATGTGAGTCCCCTCCCCCCGCCGGAGGGACTTTACCGGGTCCTGTCGGAGCACCTCCGGGAGATCGAGCACCTGCCCGAAGTGGACAGTTTCGCTCTGCGAAGGGCCCTTTCCGAGCGTTTCGGCCCTCCGCCGGAGGCCTTCTTCCCCTCCTCCGGGACCACGGAATGGATCTTCGCCCTGCCGGAGGCCCTCGGGGCCCGACGAATTCTGATCCTTACGCCCACCTACGCGGATTACGAGGACGCGGCCCGACGCGCCGGAAAAGTCCCGCTCTTCTTCCCGGCCCGTGAGGAGGAAGACTTCCGTCCCCCCCTCCAGGAGCTCGAGGCCGCCGCATCCCCCGGAGATCTGGTCTTTCTCTGCAATCCCAATAATCCCACCGGGGCCTTCCTAGAAAGGGAATCACTTCTCACCCTGATCCGGAAACACGGGGAGACCTTCTTCGTGGTGGACGAGTCCTACCTCCCCTTCGCCGCCGAAGACCGGGAAAGCCTCCTTACCGCGAGTCCCTTTCCCGAAAACCTGGTGGTTCTCTTTTCCTTCTCCAAGATCTATCGCGTGCCCGGACTCAGGCTGGGCTTTGCCGCGGCCGGGGCCGCTTTACGGAAAAAACTGGCTTCAAGGGAGCTTCCCTGGGCGGTAAATCGTCTGGCCCAGGTGGCCGGGGAATATCTGCTCCGGCAGAAATTCCACGAGGAACGGGTGCGCCGATTCGTCTCCGAGGAAAGAAGGCATCTCGCCGAAAGGCTTTCCGGCCTGGGACTCCGGACTTTTCCCTCCCGGGCCAACTTCCTCCTGGTCAAGCTTCCCCCGGGGACTTCCGCCCCCCTTCTCCGCGACCGCCTCCTCCGGCAACATCACCTCCTGGTGCGTTCCTGTCACAACTTCCGGGGGCTTTCCGAAGAATACCTCCGAATCGCCCTGCGAACCCCGGAGGAAAACGAAAGGCTTCTTCATGGCCTGGCGCGGGAACTTCCGGCCTTCAGGGATCGTTACTGAGGAACCGGAGCACCTCCTCCGGAGCGTGGGTTCTCAAGGCCTCCCGGTAAAGACCCTTCTCAAGACGATACTCGAGTTCGGCGAGTTTCTTTTCCAGCTCCTGATTGATGCGCCGCAGGCGCCTGTATTCCGCCCAGCGTTGAAGAAATCGCCCTTCGCCGATCCGGAGACCATATTCGGTACGAATTCCCCGTCGAGCCCGGGGAGAATTTCTGAGAAGGAGGTGCATCACCTCGCGATTTTCACGAGTCTGTTTTTTAAGGCGAGCAATCTCGTTTTTAAGCCGGGTCTTCTCCCGACGGTACCATTCGATGTCTCGCCCCAGAATGTCCGTAGCAGGTTTCGCCGGACCGGGGGTTAACCTCTGCCCTAACCCTCCCGAGGAATTTTCCGAAGGGCTTGCCTCACCGAGGGCTTTCCCGGCGGGAAAGGGAATCCTTTTGGCCCGGGAACGATAACGCCGGGGGATTTCCTCCGGAAACTGAGTGAAGTGAACCACTCCCTTTTCGTCCACCCAGCGGTAGATGGAACCCTCCGAAACCGGAGCGGAGGAGGGTCCCTCGCCCCCGCCAGGACCGAAATTTAGGTAGGGCCGCAGCCGTTCCAATCGGTGGGGACCGATACCCTTAATAGCCAGGAGATCCTCGGGGCTGCGAAAAGGACCGTGCCTCCGGCGATACTCCACTATTCGACGGGCCAGCACCGGCCCGATCCCCGGAAGCCCGGCAAGCTCTTTCTCCGTGGCGGTATTGATATCAAGCGCCCATAAAGAAACAGCGGCACAGAATAGAACCAGGAGAGAAGAAAATACAAGTACCTTCTCTCGCATCAAAAAGATTTAAGCTCCGGACCGAATAAAAGTAAAGCCCCCTCAATTCGGTTATAAGGGCACCACCGGCCCCTAGGATCCCGAATAAAGTCCGCCTCAGAGTTCACACGGATTCTAAATTTCTGTCAAACATAACAAGGACTTGAGACTTTCAAAAAAGTTTATTTCACTCATTTGATTCCATAAAGCACTACTTAGCAGAGTTGTTTGCAATTGAGTTCTATTTTTTACATTTAATTTTTTAAGCAATTTTGAAACAGTAATCTTTACTGTAGATAGACTTATATTTAAGCATTTAGCAATTTCTTCATTCTTGAGTCCCACACAAATCCAAAAAAGAATTTCTTTTTCTCTTTGAGAGAAAGGTCTTATATTATTGGTAGTCTTATAAAAATTAAGCATTTCTTCCATAAAAGAGCGCTTAAACCAAATTTCTCCTTTATGGATTTCTTGCAGGGCTTTTACAAACAAAGGCCAGGATGTATCCGGACAAATAATTCCTTGAATTCCAAACAAGAAAAAGGCTATTTTTTTGTGAAGATTACTAAGTCCGGTATCAAATAATACAATCCTGGACGAGGAATTTCGAATCACTGCAGAACTGGAAAGAAGGGTCGTATAATCCACTAAAAGTATATCACATTTGAGGTTATTATCGTCAGAAATAACATGAGATTCAAGCCCATTTGTTTTTAAATAATGGTCAAGAGCTTCGGCTAACAGTTTTTGTTTGAAATAAATCCCTATTTGCATATTTAAGTCGTTTTTTTCCTTTTAATTTTTAGAAATTTTATCCTAGATAGACGCCGAGATCAATAAGAAAATGGGTCCAGCAGGTGCACATTACCCAGGCTGACCCTTTTGAGGCCGGCGGAGCGGGCGAGGGCCAGGGCTGCCTCTGCGTGCCGGCGGGAGGTGGTGGGGAGGTCGTTCAGGTAGAAGTCGGGATGAAAGGCAAGGAGGGCCCAAGGAATCTCGGGGTTGAGTTCGGCCAGAAAGCGGGCCAGGGCTTCCAGTTCCTCCTCGTCCACATAGCCCGGCACGAGCAGGGTGGAGGCCACGAGAGGAGGGGGGTCGGCCCTGGCGGAAACCAGCTCCGCCATGGCCCGGAAGTTCTCCAGGGTGGCCGTGTTGGACACTCCGCAGAGGGCCCGGTGCACCGGGGGACTGAAGGCCTTGAGGTCCACCTTGAGGGTGCCGCCGGTCTCCAGGGAGAGTTCCATCATCCGGCGCAGAATCCGGGGGTTTTCGGCCCCGTTGGTCTCCCAGCAGATCCGAAGGATGCGGCCCGGAGTCCTCTCCAGGGCCCTGCGTGACAGGGCCAAGGCGTGGGGAGCCTGAGGGCCCGGATCTCCGCCGAAGTAACAGATGCAGGAGACCTCGGGCCGCAGGTCCGCAAGCATCCTTTCCGGGGATCGTCCCCGGTCCCGCAGGGATCTTCGCCGGAAGTGCCAGTTCTGGCAGTAGAGGCAGTTGAAGTTGCAGGCCTCGTAAAAGACGGCCAGGTTGAAGTAGCCGTACTCAGGCCCGGGGCGATGGGCGAAGCGGGGATGACCGGCTCCGGTGCCTCCGGCACAGACGAAGTCGGCCACGCAATTTGTGGGCAGGGGGTCGAGATACCAGGACACATGGGCTTCGTTTGGACCTGCCCCGACGAGTCTTCCCTCCCGATTTTGCCACACCCCGCAGTAACCGAAGGCCCCCTCCGGGATGCGGCAACGGTGAAAACAGAGGTTGCAGGGAAGGCCTTCCTCGGCCCGGGGAGGAGCTTCGGGAAGACCGAAAGCCCGGCGGGTGCGGGCGTGAAGTTCTCTTATTTCCGGTTCAATCTCCGGCCAGTATTCCCTGATGCAGCGGACGCAGAACCCGATCCTCGAGGATATGGTTCTGGCCTCCTTCCCGCAGACCCTGCAGACCCCCACACCTTAATTTTACCCGAATATCCGGCGGACCTCCGCCTCCAGAACGGCAAATTCGGTGATACGGGCCATTAACCCTGGCTTTCGTTAACCGAAAACCCGCACCCACAGGCACCACGGGGGTTTGGGGGCGAAGCCCCCAACGGGGAAGTCTTGTAAGAAGGGAGGAAGGGGTTTACTTAGAAAGGAATGCGGTTTCTCTGGCTCGAAGGGATAAAGGGGAAGGGCTGGCTTTTTTCCTCCCCACGCAGGGTGCTGGTCTTTCAGGGGGGAGACCCGGAGCATTTCCTGCTGGAGCTGGAGGAGGCGGTAAGGGAGGGATTTTACGCGGCGGGGTTCCTGGCTTACGAATTCGGATACTGGCTTGAGGGAAAGCTGGCCCCTTTGAGGGGACGAAGGCCGGAAGGGGTGCCGCTGGCCTGGTTCGGGGTCTTCGAGGCCCCGGAGGCCGTGCGGCTTGAGGCGCGTCCGCGGACCTCTCCGGCCGAAGTGAAGAACCTCCGCCTCAACCTCACCGAGGAGGACTACTACCGGGCCATCTCCCGGATCAAGGCCTACATCGCCTCCGGCGACACCTATCAGGTGAACTACACCCTGAAGTATCACTTTGAGTTCGAGGGAGAGCCGGAGGCCCTCTTTTTCCGCCTGCTGCGAAAACAGAGGGTGCGGTACGCGGCCCTTCTGGAGACCCCGGAGTTTTCGGTGGTGAGTCTCTCGCCCGAGCTCTTCCTGCGGCGGGAGGGGCGCAGGCTCTGCAGCTCACCCATGAAGGGCACCGCCCCCCGGGGGCGCTTCCCCGCCGAGGACGAGGAGGTCGCCCGCGGCCTGGCCTCGGACCCCAAGAACCGGGCCGAGAATGTGATGATCGTGGACCTCATCCGGAACGACCTGGGGCGGGTGTGCGAGCCCGGGTCGGTGTGGGTGCCGGAGCTTTTCAAAGTTGAACGCTACCGCACGGTGCACCAGATGATCTCAACCGTGGAGGGGAGGCTGCGTGAGAGAGCCTCCTTCGGCGAGATCGTGAGGGCCCTTTTCCCCTGCGGTTCGGTGACCGGGGCCCCGAAGATAAGGACCATGGAGATCATCGCGGAGCTCGAGGCCGAACCCCGGGGGATATACACCGGAGCCGTGGGATTCATCCGGCCCAACGGTGACTTCGTCTTCAATGTGGCCATCCGCACGGTGGTCCTGGAAGGCAACCGTGGGGAGTTCGGCATCGGCTCCGGGGTGGTGTGGGACAGCGACCCTGAGGAGGAGTGGCGGGAGTGTCTGCTCAAGGCCCGCTTTCTCACCGAGGAGCCGCCGGAATTCGACCTGGTGGAGACCCTGCGTTTTGAGCCGGAAAGGGGCCTGGTGCGCCTCGAGAGGCACCTGGCCCGCCTCAGGCGTTCGGCGGAGTTCTTCACCCTGCCCTTTCCGGAGGAAAGGATAAGGGAGGAGATTAAAAGACGGACGGCTGATTTGCGACAGGGGGCCCGGGTGCGAATTCTCCTTTCGGAATGGGGGGAGGTGCGGGTGGAGGTGCACCCCCTGCAGGAGTTCCCCCGGCCGGTAAGGGTGGGATTGAAACGACGGGACTTTTCCGCGGAGGCCTTTCTCTTCCACAAGACCACCCACCGACCTTACTACGATGAGGCCCGGCGGGAGGCGGAGAGACTGGGCCTGGCCGAGATCGTCTTTTTCGACGAGAAGGGACGCCTCCTCGAGGGGACCATCAGTAATGTCTTCCTGGAGATCGAGGGCCGGCTCTACACCCCTCCGCTTGAACTGGGGCTTTTGCCCGGGGTGCTGCGGGAGGAGCTTCTGGAGAGCGGACGCTGCGCGGAGAGGGAGATCCGGGTGGCGGATCTCCTTTCCGGAAGGCTCTTTCTGGGAAACTCCGTGCGGGGTCTGGTTCCGGTGGAAACGGTGGAGTTCTTGCCCTAGACTTTTCGGCTTTCCGGCTCCCCCGGGGCAGCAGGCTTCTCCAGGAAGGGTTTGACGAGGTCTATGGGGAGGGGAAACACGATGGTGGAGTTGTTCTCCGCGGCCACCTCCCGCAGGGTCTGGAGGAAGCGGAGCTGGAGGGAGGCCGGCTCCTGAGTCATGATCCGGGCGGCCTCGGCCAGGGTCTTCGAGGCCTGGAGTTCACCTTCGGCGTTGATGATCTTGGCCCGGCGTTCCCGTTCGGCCTCGGCCTGCTTGGCCATGGCCCGCTTCATCTCCTCGGGAAGATCGATCTCCTTGATCTCCACCTTGGAGACCTTCACCCCCCAGGGCTCGGTGTCGGCGTCCAGGATCTTCTGGATCCGGGCGTTCAGTTTCTCCCGCTCGGAAAGGATCTCGTCGAGTTCGGCCTGCCCGCATATGCTCCGCAGAGTGGTCTGGGCCAGCTGGCTGGTGGCGTAGTAGTAGTCCTCCACCTGGATGACCGCCTTGTCCGCCTCCACCACGCGGAAGTAAACCACCGCACTCACCTTGATGGATACATTGTCCCGGGTGATGATCTCCTGCGGAGGCACATCCAGGGTAACCACCCGGAGATCCACCTTGCGCATCTTGTCGATGACCGGGACGAGGATGATGAGCCCCGGCCCCTTCACCGCCAGAAACCGCCCCAGACGAAAGACCACCGCCCGCTCGTATTCCCGAAGGATCCGGATGGCCGAGGAAAGAAAAAGTATCACCAGCAGAACGAGAAAATAAAAAGACAGGTACATAAAGGCCTCCCTTGGCAGTACTCTTCGGGTATTATAATATCTTCGTAAAAGGAGGGGAAGGGATGCCCTTTTTCGCGGCCCTGATATGTAAGATAACCGAGGCGGATCTCCGGTTCCGGGAGATTCTTCTGGCCGCGCTCGAAAAGGTGGAAAGGCACGCCGAGCGTCTGGAGAATCAGGGCATCCGGGAGGACCTTCAGGTCCTGAACAAGACGGTGGAAAACCTTTCCCGGAATCTGAATGTGCTGAGCGAAAACCTGTCCGGGCCGAGCCGGAAGGTAAAGGCCCCGGCCGAGGCGCAGAGGCGGACGAAGGAATGCCTTAACCCATTCGGGAAACAGACCGAGGAGAACTTAAGGCGGGTATGGCAGGTTGTTCACGAACTGGCGGAGGCCAGGGAGAAAACGGAGGAGATCAAAAAACTCTCCGAGGACCAGGGAAGATTCGCCCGGGAACAGCAAAGGAGAGGAAGTGAGCTCGGGTGGCTGGCACCCTTCCTCAAGAACCGTCACGGCATTGCTGTGCAGGAGAAGCTCGTCCGCACCCTAGCGGGAGGAGACTTCGACCGGATTAGAAGAAACGGCGAGGAATGGTGGTTGTCATCGTCACCCATATGGCTCATCCTACCAGTCCGAAAAAGGCCCGAAAGGCCGTTTTTATGGTGATCCAGAGTTTCGAGTGGATTTAAAATGGGCTTTCCAGTTGAGGAATTGCTTCGTCCCGAGGCCTATCCCCATCGACCGCAAAGGGTAGAATTGCGCCAGACCCACATCTCCTGGGTCTTTCTAGCCGGGGACCTGGTTTACAAGATCAAAAAACCGGTCAACTTCGGTTTTCTGGACTTCACCACCCTGGAAAAGCGCGAACACTTCTGCCGGAGGGAGGTGGAGCTCAACCGCCGTCTCTGTCCGGAGATTTACCTGGGGTTGGCACCGCTGGTGAGGACTCCCGAGGGGCTTCGGTTTGAGGAGGAGGGCGAGGTGGTGGAGTGGGCGGTTAAAATGCGGCGTCTTCCCGAAGAGGGGATGATGGGGCGCCTCATCACTCAGAGGCGCCTTGAGGAGGCCCATCTGGAGCTTCTGGTACAGAAACTGGTGCCTTTCTTCAGGGAAGCGGCCACCGGTCCGGAGGTCAACCGTTACGGAACCCCGGAGATCGTGCGCTTCAATGTGGAGGAAAACTTCGAGCAGACCCGGGAGTTCGTGGGAAAGGCCCTTAACCGCCTGCGCTACGAACACATCGTCTCATGGTCAAGACGCTTCATGGAGGAAAATCGCGGGCTTTTCGAAGAACGAATCCGGCAGGGGTTCGTACGGGACGGACACGGCGATCTCTACTCCGCCAATGTCTGTTACGATGACCTGCGAGCGGTTTATGTGTTCGACTGCATCGAATTTAACGAACGGTTCCGGTGCGGAGATGTGGCCCAGGATCTGGCCTTTATGGCTATGGATCTCGACTTCCACGGACTCAACGATCTCTCGCGTTTCTTCATCGATCGTTATGTGGAACTCTCCAGCGATCGTGGCCTTTATGAGATTCTCGACTTTTATAAGTGCTATCGGGCGTATGTGCGGGGCAAGATCGGATGTTTTACCTGGGCCGATCACCGAGTGCCCGAGATGGAACGGGAGAAATCCCTGATGAAGGCCCGCCGTTACTTTGATTTGGCCTACCGTTATGCGGGAGGCAAACCCTTTCTCATCGTAATTTTCGGACTTTCGGGAACGGGAAAAAGCACTCTCGCCCGGGTCCTCTCCACCGAACTCCTTGCCGTGCATTACAACTCCGATGTAGTACGCAAGGAGCTTGCCGGACTCTCCCCCACCGAGCACCGGTTCGAGCCCTACGAGAGGGGACTTTACGCTCCGGAGATGACCGAGCGTACCTATGCGGAGCTTCTCCGCCGGGCCGAGGCCGAACTCCTGGCCGGCCGGGATGTGATCCTGGATGCCACCTACCGCTCCCGGAAATATCGTGAGGGCGTTCTTAAATTTGCCAAAAAATTGGATATACCCGTCCTTTTTGTACTATGTGAAACCCCCGACACGATTATAAAGCAAAGGCTGAATATGCGGGCCCGGAAAGAAGGTGAGCCCTCGGACGGTCGATGGGAAATCTATCTGCACCAGAAAAAACATTTTGAGGCTCCCGAGGAAATCCCCATCGGGAGTCTCATTCGCCTTGAGACCACTGAGCCACCGGAAAGACTTGCAGAAAAAATCGTAATTAAAATCGCTCAGGAGAAGTTATTAAATTCATAAAATTGGACCGTACGGCAAGGTGAAAAATTAACAACCTGATTTTTATCGTCGCCGTTTTTCCGGGCCGTGCACATGTGAGTATGCCTCTCCTCCCGGATTTCTCCGGGGGAGCGATATCCCGGGCTGGAATCCGGAACCGCCCTCCGCAAGATCCTCTATTTCCGATAAGCCCTCTGGGAGTCCCCGTTCCCGTCATACCTCCTCCGGTATTTTTTCGCCGGCGGTAGAAGGTTTCGCGAGGCACCGTTCCTAATTGATCCTAACATCCCGGGGTGGTTCAAAAAAATGAGGAGCAGGCCATCAAGAAAACCTTAAGGCCTTTCAAAGATAGCGATGACTTGAAAAAGTATCACGAAATATTTTAATGTGGAAGCATCGTTTGGGCCGAACCTCACTGATGAAGGTTTCTGAGTGGTATGATTTGCGGTGTGGGAGTGGATCTGGTGCGGGTGGCGAGGATCGAGGGGCTCCTTTCCCGTTACGGGGAGAGGTTCCTCAGGCGAGTTTTCGCGCCGGAAGAGTTGTCCTACGCCCGGGGGAAGGAGCGCATGACGGAGTCCCTGGCGGCCTCCTTTGCGGTAAAAGAGGCCCTGGGCAAGGCCCTGGGGACCGGTCTTTCGGGGTTCTCTCTCCGGGAGGTGGCCCTGGTTCGGGATCCCTCCTCGGGGAGGCCTTCCGTGCGGCTTTACGGGCGGGCCCGGGCCCTGGTGGAGGCCCGGGCCGACCGGGTGTGGGTCTCGGTCACTCACGAGGGCGGCCTGGCTATGGCCGTAGTGATTCTCGAAAGGGGTGAGTGAACATGCGTCTGGTCTACGCCGCCGAAATGCAGGCCCTGGATCGGTTCACCATCGAGGAGGTGGGAGTTCCGGCGGAGGTCCTCATGGAGAACGCCGGTCGGGGGGTGGTGGACCTCCTTCTCGAGCGTTTTCCCCGGGAGGTGTACCGGGGAGTGATCGTCCTCTGCGGGCCGGGGAACAACGGCGGAGACGGCCTGGTGGTGGCCCGACACCTTCACCGGAGAGGCGTTCCGGTCCGGGTGATCCTGCTGGCCCCGGAGGAGAAGTACCGGGGCGAAGCGGGAACGAACCTGAGGATCGCCCGCTACGCGGAGATCCCCCTGATTCCGGCCCTGGACGAGGAGGCGGTGCGAACTCTGGCCGGGGAGATGCGGGCCGCCGGAGTCCTGGTGGACGCCCTTTTCGGGACCGGGCTTTCCCGGGAGCTCACCGGCCGCTTCGCCCTGGCGGTGGAGCTCGTGAATCAGGCCGGGGTCCCGGTGGTGGCGGTGGACATGCCCTCCGGGCTTTCGGCGGATACCGGGCGTCCGCTGGGGGTGGCGGTGCGGGCCACCCTCACCGCCACCATGGCCCTTCCCAAGGTGGGGCAGGTCGTCTATCCGGGAAGGGAATATGTGGGGGAGCTTCGGGTGGTGGACATCGGGATGCCCGAAAGGGTCGTCCGGGAAAAAGCCCCACCCCGTGAGTACCTGGATCGGGAATGGGCCGCAGGCGTCCTCCGGCCCCGGGCGGCGGACACCCACAAGGGCACCTACGGCCATGTGCTGGTGCTTGCGGGTTCGAGGGGTAAGACGGGAGCGGCGGTGCTCGCCGCAAAGGGATCCCTCCGCGCCGGAGCCGGTCTGGTGACCCTGGCCTGCGCCCGCAGTCTTCAACCCCTGATGGCCGGATACCTTCCCGAAGCCCTTACCCTGGGGCTCTCTCCGGAAACGCCGGATCAGGAGCTGACTCCGGCCTCCGCGGAGGCGATCCTTTCGGCCTGTGAACGGATGCATGCGGCGGTGCTGGGACCGGGGTTCGGACTTTCCCCGGAGGCCCGGGAGCTTTCCGTGAGGCTTTCCCTGGAGCTTCCCGTGCCGGCGGTGCTCGACGCCGACGCCCTCACGGCTCTTTCCGGAAGGCCGGAGCAACTTCGCGAGGCCCGGGCGCCCCGGGTGCTCACCCCACATCCTGGGGAAATGGCCCGGCTCCTTTCCCGTTCCAAGGCGGAGATCCAGGCCGATCGTCTGGAAGCGGCCCGGGAAGCCGCCCGCCGGAGCGGACAGGTGGTGGTCCTCAAGGGAGCGGCCACGGTGGTGGCCGGCCCCGACGGCCGCGAAGCGGTGAACTCCTCGGGCAATCCCGGGATGGCTCAGGGGGGAATGGGTGATGTGCTGGCCGGGATCATCGCCGCCTTTCTGGCCCAGGGCTACGACCCCTTCGAGGCCGCCTGCCTGGGGGTGTTCCTCCACGGCGCCTCCGGCGACCTCCTCGCCCGGAGGCACGGACCCTTCGGATACACGGCCTCGGAGGTGGCGGAAAACCTGCCCCGCGTTCTCAGGGAACTCGAGTTTTATGCCGGAGGTGTATAGAACCCGCTCCCCCGAGGAGACCCGGGCCCTGGGCGAAGCCCTGGCCCGTAAGCTCGTCCCCGGCGATCTCCTCCTCCTTTACGGAGATCTGGGAAGCGGAAAAACCACCTTCGTTCAGGGGCTGGCCCGGGGACTGGGGGTGCCCGAAGAGGTCTATGTGGTGAGTCCCTCCTTCTCCCTGGTAAACGAATATCCGGGCCGGATTCCCCTCTTTCATGTGGATCTTTACCGTCTCGGCCCGGAGGAGGTGGAGGAGCTGGGACTTTACGAAATGCTCTCCAGAGGGGTCATGGTGGTGGAATGGGCGGAAAGGCTCGGGGAGGGCTGGTCCCCCCGCTACAGGATCCACTTTACCTACCTCTCCGAAGAAGAACGGGAGATCCGCATTGAACGGGCGTAAAAGGCCGCACCCAGTAGGGCCGGTGCGGGGTGGGTGATCAACCGCACGGGGATCTTTAGAAGAATCTCCCGGAGTCGCCCCTTGTCGAGAAAGGCCGGGAGGAACTCGCTTTCGAACCACGGGGAAAGCGCCGGAGCCAGCCCTCCGGAAAGATACACTCCCCCGAGGGCCAGAGTCTTCAGGGCCAGGGTGCCGGCCTCTCGGCCCAGCGCCCTGGTCACCAGGCGAACGGCCCTGTCCGCCGGTGGATCCCCGCCCCGGGCCCGCTCGATAATCTCCTCCGGAGAGACCGTCTCTCCGGAAAAAAAGGCGTAAACCTCGGTAAGCCCCGGACCGGAGATCACCCTTTCGAGGCTCACATGCCCGTATCGGCGGCGCAGCTCCCGATAAAGGGCCCATTCCTCGTCGCTTGCCGGAGGATACTCCGCGTGCCCTCCCTCGGTGGGGAGGACCAGAGGGCGGGGCCCGCTTCGCACCAGAATGGCTTCACCCAGGCCCGTGCCCGGGGCCACCACCACCGCCACGCGCCCCCGTCCCCCTCCGGCCTTGACGGTCCTCACCCGTGCCCCCGAGAGGACGGGAATCCCGTAGGCCGCCGCCTCGAGATCGTTCAGGAGGAAGACCTCCTCAAAACCCAGGTTCCTTTTCAGGCCCGCCACCGAGACCGTCCAGCCCAGGTTGGTAAGATGAACGCGGGAGCCCAGGATCGGCCCGGCCAGGGCCAGCACCACCCGGCGAGGTCTTTCCCGGACTTCCTCAAGATAGCTCCGCAGTAGCTCGGAGAGCCCCCGGAAGTCCCTGCTGGGAAAGATCCGGGGCTTCAGGGGACGCAGGGGGCCCTCCTCCCTGAAAAGGGCCAGACGGGAGCGGGTCCCCCCTATGTCCGCCGCAAGAATCATTTGGCCTGGCCTTTACCGCTGGCCCGATACTGGTCGTAGAGCTGGATCACATGCTGGGTGATGTCCACCCGGGGCGAGGCCCAATAGACTCCGGGCATGTTCTTTTCCAGAATAAGGTCGTAGCCCTCCTTCCGGGCCATATCCCTGATGACCTTTTCCAGATCCTGAAAGATGGGTTTCAGGGCCTTTTTCTCCGCTTCCTTCATCTCGAACTGCGCGTCTTCCTGCATGGCCCGAAATTCCCGGACCATTTTCTGATACTCCCGCTGTTTTTCCGCCCGGGCCTCCTCGGAAAGGAGCGGGGCCTTCTTCTGGAGCTCCTGCTGGAAGGCCTCGATCTCCTTCTTCTTGGCCTCGAGTTTTGCCTGAAGCTTCTTAAACTTGGCCTGGAGCTGCTGCATGGCCTCCTGACCGGCCTTGGAGGAACGGACCACCTTTTGGAGATCCAGCACCGCGATTCTGGGGGCCTCAGCGAAAGCCGCGCCCGCCAGAAGCACCGTCCAGGCCAAAACAACGATTAGAAACCTTTTCATGTCCTCTTACCTCCTTTTTTCAGGGATTCTTGTTTACGATGACCAGATCCACCCGCCGATTGATGGCCCAGGAGGCCTCGTCGTGCCCCGGGGCCAGGGGGCGTTCCTCCCCGAAGCTTACCGTGGAAAGACGCTCCGGCGAAACCCCCAGGTTGATCAGGAAACGGCGCACCTCGAGGGCCCTCTTTTCCCCCAGGGCCAGGTTGTAGTCCCTGTCCCCGCGTTCGTCACAGTTCCCCTGAAGTTCCACCCGGTATTCCGGATGTTCCAGGAGAAAGCGGGCGTCTTCCCGGAGACGGGGGAGCATGTCCCGGCGAATGCGATAGTCGTCGAAGTCGAAGAAGATGGCCTTGAGGGGAGGGGTGCTGCGTCCGTAGAGCTTCCAGCGTTCCTCCAGGGGCATGGAGGCGGCCCGGGCCTCCGCGGCGGCCAGAGTCTCCTCCTTAAAGGACGGGGGCGGAGCCACGGCCCGGGTCCGCTTTTCATCTCCCTTTGCCGGGGGAGGGGAGGCCGGAGGCTGGACTTCCTCCCCCGAGACCTGCGGAGAGGGAAGCGGCCCCACCGGCACCTCCTTGGGCTTGGGGGCACAGGAAACCGCAAGCCATAAAAAAACTCCCAAAAAGAGTATCTTCTTCATGATCGCCCTCCCGAAACTTAAGTGTAACCGGTAAGGTCGAGTTCCTGCAGAAAGTCTCCGGTCCAGAATTCCAGCCGGGCCCGGAGGAGAGAGGTAATCCGGTAAAGCAGGGTCAGCTCCTCGTTCAGCACCGCGGTCACCCCGGCCATGATCTTTTCGGGAATCCTGGAATAATGGCGGCGACAAAAGTAATCCCGGCACAGCATGGGCCGGGCCAGGATCTTGCACCCCAGAGGTCCCACGAAAAAGCAGCGCCCGGGCACCTCCCTCGCCTCGGGAAAGGTTACCCCCAGCAAACGGTTCAGGAGCAGGATGAGCACCGTGCATTCGTTCTCAAGGCCGATCTTGCAGCACCCCTGACCGTCCTCCACGGTGCAGACATAACATTCCCGGAAGGTACCGGCCTCCTCCATGGCCCGATTGGAACGGGCCACCGCCCCCCGGTAAGCCTCGAGAAGAGGGGAAACCTCCGGATCCCGCAGGAGGCTTTCCCCCCACAGTCGGTAAAGGTCCTCGGCAAGAACCATCTTTTCCTCGATGAGTCTGGTGGGATCCGGACGTGTTTCCCGCAGGTGTCGAAGACCGGAAAGATACGGCATGACCTTTTATTTAACACGATTAGGGAGTAAATAGAAGGCCCGGAGGTGGACCATGGAGAGCATGACCGGTTTCGGAAGGGGAGAGTTTCAGGGGGAGGGTTTCGGGCTCCAGGTGGAGGTCAAGTCCCTTAATCACCGTTTCATGGAGATCGTATGCCGGCTTCCCCGGCGCTATCAGGTGCTGGAGGAACGCCTGAGGCGGGAGATCCAGGCCCGTTTTCACCGGGGGCGTTTCGAGGTTCAGGTGCGCCTGGTGGGCACGCCGCCGGCCACGGCCCGGGTCTTCGTGGACCGGAGCCTGCTTTCCCAGTATCTGGCCCACCTGCGCTCCCTTTCCGCGGAGTGGGGGCTTTCGGGGGAACTCTCCGTTTCGGATCTTCTCCGTCTCAAGGAGATCTTCGTTCTGGCCGAGGAAACTCCGGAGGTGGAGGCCCTGTGGACCGAACTTTCACCGCCGTTTTTCGAGGCCCTGGAGCAACTCTCCCGGATGAGACGGCGCGAGGGGGAATACCTCCGGGAGGTCCTTTACGCTCACCTGAGGGAACTGGATGTGCTTCTGGATCGGATCGCCTCGCTCAAGGAGGGACACCTGTCCGAGGCCCTGCGCCGCCTGGAGGATAGACTTTCGAAGCTTCTTGCCGAAAGAGGACTCGATCCCGTGCGTCTTCACCAGGAGGCCGCCATCCTGGCCGACCGGCTGGACTTTACCGAAGAGCTGGATCGCCTGCGCAGCCATCGAAGACACTTCGAGGAGGTCATGGAGTCTCCCGGACCCCACGGCCGCAAACTGGACTTTCTCTGCCAGGAGATGTTCAGGGAGATCAACACCCTTTCCAACAAGGCGGCCTCCGCGGAGATCTCCAGACTGGCCGTTGAGGTTAAGGCCCTCATCGAAAAGCTACGGGAACAGGTGCAGAACCTGGAATAGGCTGGTTTCTCCGGCAAAAAGTGCTAAAGTAAAGGAGCCATGCTCAAGCTTTATGCCTCGGAAAACGGATTTTTGGTACCGGCGGAGCGTCCCGGGCCCGGAACCTGGGTCTCCCTCACCGCGCCCTCGGAGGAGGAACTCCGTTTCGTGGAAACCCGGTTCGGGATCCTTCCGGATTTCCTGAAGTACCCTCTGGACGAGGAGGAGCGCCCCCGCATCGAGGTGGAGGGCAAACAGCTCCTCATCATCTTCCACATACCCGATCCCCGCCACGAGGGAGACATCATTCGATACGAAACCGTCCCCCTGGGGATCGTCATCACCGAGGAGGTGGTGGTCACCGTCTGTCTCAAGGAAAATCTGCTTTTCGAGGAGGTCCTGGCCCAATCCGGTCGTTTCATAAAGGTGGACCTGGAACATCCCGTTTCTTTTCTCTTCCTGGTCTTTTACTGCGTGGCCAATCTCTACCTGCGCTACCTCCGGCTCATAGATCGCCTCATCGAGGACTACGAGAGGGAGCTGCACCGTTCCTTCCGCAACCGGGAACTCCTCAAGATCCTGAGTCTGGAAAAAAGCCTGGTCTACTTCAACACCGCCCTTCGCGGAAACGATGTGGTGCTCACCCGCATCCAGTCCGGTCGGTATGTCAGGCTCTCCGACGAGGATCTGGAGGTGCTGGAGGACATACAGATCGAAAACCGTCAGGCCATCGAGATGGCCAAAATTTACTCCGACATCCTGAGCGGCACCATGGACGCCTACGCCTCCATTATCGGAAACAACCTGAACATCGTGATGAAGTTCCTCACCGCCCTGGCCATCGTCCTGGCCCTTCCCACCATGATCTCCAGTATCTACGGGATGAACATCCGGCTTCCGCTCCAGGACAATCCCCACGCCTTCTGGATCATCATGAGCATCTCCTTTGCCGTCTCCATCCTGCTTACCCTTTACTTCATAAAGAAGAGGTTGTTTTAAAGTGGAGGACTGGTCGGCCGTACTTCTCGGCGTGGTACAGGGACTTACCGAGTTTTTGCCGGTTTCCAGTTCCGGACATCTGATTCTGGTGGAAAAATTTCTGAAGATTCAAGGAAAGCTTTCCTTTGACGCCTTTATCCACCTGGGTACCCTGATGGCCGTTCTTCTTTACTTTCGAAAGGAATGGAGGGAGATCCTTTCGGGAATTTTTCGTCCCGGGGAGGGGCGGCGACTACTTCTCATGCTCGTCCTGGCTACCCTTCCCGGGGCGGTGGCCGGAGTGGTGCTGGAAGGGTCCGTAGAGAATTACTTTCGTCGCCCCGGGGTGGTGGCCCTGGTGCTGGTGATGATGAGTTTACCTCTGGTGCTGGGGGAGATACTGGGGCGCCGGGAGAAGGACTGGCGTTCTCTGGGCTTCGGCGGAGCGCTTATGGTAGGTCTCGCCCAGGCCCTGGCCCTCATCCCGGGGACCTCCCGAAGCGGGATCACCATCGCCGCCGGGCTTCTCCTGGGACTCACCCGCGCCGAAGCAGCCCGGTTTTCCTTCCTCCTTTCCGCTCCCATCATCGCCGGGGCCGGGATTCTGGAAGGGGTGAAGGCGCTGGCCGAGGGACTGCCACCGAAAATTATGTTCCTGGGGGCCTTTTCGGCCTTCCTCTCCGGATGGCTGGCCATCTCCTTTCTGCTCCGGTTCCTCAGGACCCGTTCCCTTTACCCCTTCGTGGTGTACCGGGTGGCCCTGGGTGCCCTCATCCTTCTTCTCTGGCCCACCCCTTCCCTTGCGGCTCCTCCCTTCTCCCGGGTGGTGACCCTCATCACCGCGCAGGGCCCCCCGGAGCGGCTCTTCCAGGAAAGACCACGGGGAATTACCACGGGGCTTCTCCTTCCCGGGGGACGCTATGTGCTGGCGGCCTATCCCGAGGTCAAGCAGGCCGTTTTTATTGAAGCCCTCCTTCCCGATGGAACCACTCTCGCCGCCCGACTGAAGGCCTACGATCGTTTTACGGATCTCGCCTTCCTGGAGCTTTCCGCCCAGGTTCGAGAACGGGAGCGCCTGCGCATCCTCAGGGACTGGCCCTCGCCGGGCACGCAGGTCCTCCTGATCACGAGGACCTTTAAACCGGCCGTGTATCCGGGCTGGGTGATCAGGGCCCCGGCCCTGCGGCGGGTGCGGGGATACCTTCGGGCGGATCTCCTGGAGACCGTCCTTACCGGGGATCGCTCCGGCCCTCTTTTCCTTCCGGATGGCCGTTTGTGCGGATTTCATGTGAAGGGGGCGGGAGGAACAGAGTTTCAGCTGGCCGAGGCCTCCTGGATAATTGAACGAGCCTTCCGGCAATTCCTCAAAAAGGGAAGGGTGGAATGGCCCTGGCTGGGGGTGGAAACCGTTCCCCTTTCCCCGGTGGTAGCCCGGGCCGCGGGGTTCCCGGTGGAAAAGGGACTTCTGGTAATTCGGGTATATCCCGGAAGTCCGGCGGATGCGGTGAAACTGCGAGCCGGGAAAAGACTAAAAGCTATAGGAAATGTTCTCTATCCCCTGGATGGGGACTTGATCCTTGCCGCAGACGATCTTTCTCTCTCGAGCCCTGAGGATCTATTTTCCCTGATCCTTTCGAAGGAACCGGGAGAGGTCCTCCGGCTCAAGGTTTGGAGATCGGGGCGGATTCGGTATATTAAGGTGAAATTAACCAGGAGACCGGAAGGATGAAGAATTGTCCCTTGGAAAAAGAAACCTTAAAGATCAGGGGGAAGGAACTTACGGTTTTTCGTCCGGCCAGCCTGGAGCCCTTTTTGGAGGGGGAGGCCTCCCAGGTATCCCGATTCCCCTTCTGGGCCAAGCTCTGGGAGGCGGCCATAGTGCTCGCCGATTTCGTGGCCACCCTCGAGCCTCCCAGGAAGATCCTAGAGATCGGGGCCGGTCTGGGGGTGCCGGGCCTAACCGCCGCGGCCTTCGGCCACGAGGTCACCCTCACCGACTACGAGGACACCCCCCTTGAACTGGCCCGCCGTTCCGCCGAGGCCAACGGTCTTTCCGTCCGGGTGGCCCGCCTGGACTGGCTCAATCCCCACGACCTGGGAGAGTTCGAGGTCATTGTCGGGGCGGAGGTGGTTTACGCCGGCCGTCTCTTTCAGCCCCTGCTGGACATCTTCCGGCGGTATCTGCTCCCCGGGGGGGAGATCTACCTGGCCCACGACCGGGAACGGGCCCGGGTGCTGGTCCCCTTCCTCAAACGGGCCGAACACGAGTACGAGGTGGCCACCAGCCTGCGTCGTCTTCGCACGGAAAACGAGACCTTTGAGATCGTTCTGAACCGTCTGCGTCCCAAAGGTTTTTAATGCGGGTGACCGAGGCCCTGAGGGAGGGCAGGGCCTTACTTGAGGCGGCGGGCTGGTCTGCCGAGGAGGCCCTCCGGGAGGTCCGCATGATCCTGGGGCACATCCTCGGGGTGCGGCCCCTCGATGTGTATCTTTCTCTTGAGAGAGAGATCCCGGAGGAGAGGTTCCGAAAGGCCCTGGCGAAGAGGATGCGGGGCGTGCCCCTGGCCTACATCCTGGGGCAGGTGGAGTTTTACGGAAGGGTCTTCCGGGTGGAGCCCGGAGTGCTCATCCCCCGTCCGGAGACGGAGGTCCTGGTGGAGACCGTACTCGCCGAGGACCTCCCCCCGGGGCCGCTCCTGGAGCTAGGGGTGGGATCCGGAGTGGTGCTCCTCACCCTTCTGGCCGAAGACTCCTCCCGGTGGGGGGTGGGGGTGGATGTTAGCCCGCTTGCCCTTAGGCTGACCCGCAGGAACGCCGAGGACCTGGGCCTTGCGGAAAGGACCTTCCTCGTGCGGGGGGACTGGCTCTCTCCCCTGGCCCCGCGACGGCGATTCGCCGCCCTGGTGACGAACCCTCCCTATGTGGCCGAAGAGGAATGGGCGGAGCTCCCCGCCGAGGTGCGGGATCACGAACCCCGGGAGGCCCTGTGGGGAGGGCCGGAGGGGCTCGTCTTCATCCGGCGCACCCTCGTCGAGGGACCGCCTTTCCTTCAGCCGGGGGGAAAGATTTTCCTCGAAATCGGATATAATCAGAAGGACAGGGTACGGGAACTCTGTGAGGAGAGAGGGTTTGCGGTGCGTTTCGTGCCGGATCTTTCCGGAACATTCCGGGTGGCGGTGGTGACGCCGTGAGGGAGTATCTCGAAATCGAGGGAGGCTATTCGCTTTCCGGGGAGATCGTGGTGAGCGGGGCCAAGAACGCGGTGCTTCCGGCCCTTGCGGCCACGCTCCTGGCCCCGGGCCGGTATCGTTTCACCAACTGGCCTCGTCTCCGGGACCTCTGCACCATGCTGGAACTCCTCGGCCACCTAGGGGCCAGGGTGGAGGTGCGCGGGGAAGTTCTCGAGGTGGACACCTCCACGGTGGAGGGGATGGAGGCTCCCTACGAGCTGGTGCGACGGATGCGGGCCTCCATCCTCGTTCTGGGGCCGCTCGTGGCCCGTTTCGGAAGGGCCCGGGTGGCCATGCCCGGAGGCTGCCCCATAGGCAAACGGCCGGTGGACTTTCACCTCCGCGGTCTGGAACGACTGGGCGCCCGGATAACCCTTGAGCACGGCTACATATTGACCCGGGCCGACGAAGGTCTCCGCGGAGCGGAGATAGTCTTCGACTTTCCTTCGGTCACCGCCACGGAGAACCTCATGATGGCCGCGGTGCTGGCCCGGGGACGCACCGAGATCCACAACGCGGCCCGGGAACCGGAGGTGGTCTTCCTGGGAGAGATGCTTCGGGCCATGGGGGCCCGGATCGAGGGCCTGGGAACCGATCACCTGATCATTCACGGAAGGAATGAGCTTTCCCCGCCCCCTGCCCCTCTTTCCATTATCCCGGATCGCATCGAGGCCGGCACCTATCTCATGCTTCCCGGACTGATTCCCGCGGAGATCACCCTGGTGGGGGCCGAGGCCGCCCACCTCGAGACTCCCATCGCCCGGCTCCGGGAGGCCGGTCTCGAGATCGAGGTGGAGGGGAATCGCATTCACGCCCGGGCCGGGGGGAGACTTCGTCCCCTGCGCCTGGCCACCGCTCCTTACCCCGGATTTCCTACGGATCTTCAGGCCCAGATCATGGCCCTTCTCACCCGCGCCCAGGGTCTTTCTTTCATTACCGAAAACCTCTTCGAAAAGAGGTTCCAGCATGTCTTTGAGCTGCGCCGGATGGGTGCGGATATAGAGGTGGACGAGCGCACCGCCGTGATCCGGGGGCCGGTGATGCTTCAGGGGGCCGAGGTGGAGGCCACGGATCTACGGGCCAGTGCCTGTCTGGTGCTTGCGGCCCTTTCGGCCGAGGGAATAACCCGCATCTACGGCCTTGAGCACCTGGATCGGGGCTACGAAGGGATGGAGAAGAAGCTCCGGGCCCTGGGAGCCCGGATTGAGAGGAAACGCTATGAAGGCCCGGCGTCTTTCGGACCTTGCGGGCCAGGCTCCGGCGGTTAGGCTCTTCCGGCGAGCGTTGGCCACGGGGCGCCTGGCCCAGACCTATCTCCTGGTGGGCCCCGAGGGCACGGGCAAGGAAACCTGCGCCCTGGCGGTGGTGCGGGAGCTTTTCTGCGAGTTCCGGGAGGCCTGTGGAGGATGTCGGGCCTGCGGAAAACTGGAACGGGGAGTTCACCCCGATCTCCTGGTGTTGCGCCCCCGGGGAGAAAGCATCCGCATTGCCCAGGTGCGGGAGGCCGAGGAATTTCTGCGGTTTCGTCCTCTGGAGGCCCCGGTACGGGTGGTGCTCATTCCCGAGGCGGAACGCCTCACCCCCGAGGCCGCCAACGCCCTCCTCAAGTCCCTGGAGGAACCTCCTCCCTACGCCCACTTCCTCCTCACCGCGGTCTCCGCCGAGAGCCTGCTTCCCACCATCGTCTCCCGTTCCCAGGTGGTGCGCTTCAGGCCGCTGCCCCCCGAACTCATCGAGGAGATCCTCCGCGACAGATTCGGAAAGGAGCCGGAGGAAGCCCGGGCTCTCGCCCTCCTTGCCGAGGGCAGCCTGGGGCGGGCACTGGCCTTCTCCGAGAAAGGATTGCTCGAGGAGTTGAACCGCCTGGTGACGGTGGCCAGGCACCCGGACCCGGCTCTAAAACTGCGGGCGGCGGAGACCCTATCCGCCAGGAAAGAGGATCTCCCCGACCTCCTTTACCTGGTTCGGCTGTGGCTGTGGTATTCCTATCTTACGGCGCGCAGACTCGCGGAGTTCCCCCGCCTCTTTCCGGAGCCTGCTCCGGCGGAAAAGTCCCTTTCCCTCATGGATGTGGTAGAAGACCTGCGCCGGGGCCTGGAACGACACCTCAACGCCGAATTAACCCTTCTTACCCTTATTCTGAAGCTTTCGGAGAACTCTTCCCCGGCTTCCTGAGCCGGAAATATCCTCCACCGGCACAGGGACGACACAGGATGCGTCCCTCAAGTTCCACCTCGCGTCCGTCCTGAACATGTATTCCGCAAACCTCACACCGCACCCGGCGTCGTGGTCTTCCGGGAAGATCAAACTCCGAAAGGTCCACCTCCACCTCCTGCACGGTGAAGAGTTCCTCTTCCGGCATGACCCGGTAGGCCTCGAGCTGTCTCCGGTAGCGATCCTCAATCTCTGGGAAGTAGCGATCCGCCAGTTCTCGGGCCTCTTCTCTGGCGATTACCCGGAAGGCCCGTCCGGTCTCGAGATTCAGGAAGGTGGCGGCCATGATGCCGTAGTCGTAGAACTTGAGTGAGCGTTTGCCCAGACTGGCCCCGGTTACCGACTGGATGGCGTCGGTGGCGCAGCGATCTATCTCCACGAAAACCAGAAACTTCTTTCGATCCGCCCCCCGGGGATCTTTTATCCCGATGAGTCTCAGTCCCAGGAGGGCCAGGCGCACGCCCAGCACCTGTCCGGCGCACAGGTGCCCGTGTACCCTTACGGATTCGGCGAGAATTTCCTCAAAGGGCACCTGGTGGATGTTCATTGTTTCACCAGTATAACCCACCTTGACAAAAGCTGAAAGACGAGTATCTTTTTGGCCGCCAAGGGTGGCCATGTCCGGTGGCTACCCTTAATTTTTTAGGCCGGGGGCCTCACGAGCTTCAGGCGCCGGGGTGGCGCCCATGCAGAGGAATTTCACCAAGGAGGGCGGCCATGGAAAAGAAGTTCACGGAATCGGAAAAGGTTGAGTACGGCTTCGGCCAGCACCTCATCCTGGACGGCTACGGTTGTAATCGCGACAAGTTGATGGATCTCGACTTTATCTACAACTTCCTGAGCGAATATCCGGATCAGATCAACATGACCAAGATTATGCCGCCTTATGTGTTCAAGTACTATGCCCCGGTGCCGGAGGACTGGGGGATCTCCGGGTTCGTGATCATTGCCGAAAGTCATATCAGCATCCACACCTTTCCGGAGAAACTTTACCTGAGCGTGGACATCTTCTCGTGCAAGCCCTTTGATGTGGACAAGGCCATCGAGGACATCACCCGCCTCTTTGAGGTCAAGAAGAGCGAGATAAGGCTTCTGGATCGGGGGCACGAGTTTCCGCGTTCCATCCGGGCGGTGGAACGCTTCATTCGGGCGGAGAGGAATCAGCTGGCCGTTTAAATGAGGGCAACCTTTCTGGGGCTACCCGAGGACCGTTCCCGGGCCCGGGTAGCCCTTATTCCCGCCCCTTACGATGGGACCACCTCCTGGCGTCCGGGAACGCGTTTCGGCCCGGCGGCTATCCTTGCGGCCAGTCCTCAGCTGGAGTTTTTCGACGAGGAAACCGAACGGGAACCTCACCGCACCCTTGGGTTTTACACTTACCCTCAGCCGGAGCTTCCGGTAGACCCCGGCAAGGCTCTGGAAGCCCTGGAGGGACTGGTGGAGGAGGCCCTGGCTGAGGGCAAATTTCCGGTCCTTCTGGGCGGAGAGCACACCGTCACCCTGGCCGCTCTTCGAGCCCTGAGAAAGCGACACTTCCCCTTCCGGATCCTTCAGATCGACGCTCATCCCGATCTGCGGGACACATATCAGGGAAGCCCCTTCAGCCATGCCTGCGTCATGCGGAGGGCCCTTGAACTGGGGCTTGAGGTCGTGGCCGTTGGGGTGCGTACGGCCAGTCGCGAGGAATACGAATTCATCCGCCGGGGGCGCGGATATCGGGTCTTTTGGGCCCGGGAGGTCCGGAAAGACTTTGCGTCCTTTCTTTCCCGGCTCGAGGAATGTCTCCACGAGGTCCCTCTCTATGTGACCATCGATCTCGACGGCCTGGATCCCTCCGAGGCCCCCGGCGTGGGCACTCCCGAGCCCGGAGGCCTGCGCTGGGAGGAATTGATGGAAATCCTCCGTCGCGTCTCCCGCGCCAGGGTTCTGGGATTCGACCTGGTGGAGCTTTTACCCCTTCCCGGCGACCCCCGCACCGAATACCTGGCCGCCCGAACCGTTTACAAGTTTCTGGCCTACCTCGCCGAAAACAACTTTTGACTCCCTATTTTTCAAACTACCCAGGATGGGAGATTAAAGTGCGGGAGGGGGGACTTGAACCCCCACGGGGTACAACCCCAGCGGATCCTAAGTCCGCAGCGTCTACCAATTCCGCCACTCCCGCAGGATTAACTTGTTAAGAACCTGGTGCCCCCGGGAGGACTCGAACCCCCAACCAACGGCTTAGAAGGCCGCTGCTCTATCCGATTGAGCTACGGGGGCCTAAATCCAACTCATATTTTTTAACCGATTTCCCGTTTAGACAAGAGGGTTGTCTTCGTCGACCTCTTCGGAGATCTCCCGAACCGTGGGAACGACCTCCGGAGCCCGGATGAACTCCCGGATCTTCTCCACTTCCTGAGGGAGATCCGGGTCATCCTGACACACCGCACACTGCCGAATGTGACGATGGATGAACTCCATCATCCTGGCCGGTGCCAGGGCATCCTCCCGCACCTTCAAAAACCAATCTCGAGCCAGAGTCCTCAACCTTGCACACCGCATCTCCGCTCACCCTAAATATAAGTTCTTGACGGAAGCAGGGGTAGCCTTTATATAAAAGGGCCGAAAACGAAAATCAAGGGGTGAGGCGAACTCATGGCCAGACACAAAAAGATCGAGCGGAAGAGGGAGATCGAGAGACGGCGCCGGAGGCGAGCGAAACTGGCCAAGCTTCGGGCCAAGGGGCTTTTCCCCCGTCCCGAGGGTTACGATCCCCGGGTTTATCCCTATGTGGCCTACGCCGTGGCCAAGGGTATCATGAGCCTCGAGGAGGCCCTCAAACGCCTGGAAGCGGCGAAGCTCCCGGAGGCCGAACGCCCTCAATAAGACCTAACCCCGGGCCTTCTCGATAAGGGAGAGCATCTCCCGTACCGCCTCCTTCATCCCCACCATGATGGCCCGGGCGACAATGGCGTGACCGATACTGAATTCCTCTATGTCCGGAATAGCGGCCACCGGCCCCACATTCTCGTAAGAAAGTCCGTGGCCGGCGTGGACCTCAAAGCCGAGATCCCGGGCCACCCGGGCGGCCTCCTCAAGGCGGGCAAGCTCCCGTTCCCGTTCCTCGTAAGTGGTAGCTTCCGCGTAGTGGCCGGTGTGGAGCTCTACCACATCTGCTCCGGTCCTGGCCGCGGACTTGAGTTCCGCCGGATCCGGATTGATGAATATGCTCACCCTGGGGATCCCCCCCTCCTTTAGCCGTTCCACCGCGGTGCGCACCCTCTTCACCCGACCCTTCACCGCCATACCCCCCTCGGTGGTGATCTCCATCCGGCGCTCCGGAACCAGGGTCACCTGATCAGGCCTGACCGAAAGGGCAAACTCCATCATCTCCTCCGTGGGGGCCATTTCCAGGATCAGCCTGGTCTTGACTATCTCCCGCAGAAGGCGCACATCCCGCTCCTGGATGTGGCGAC
The DNA here is from genome assembly GCF_019688735.1 of Thermosulfurimonas sp. F29. Taxonomy (NCBI): domain Bacteria; kingdom Pseudomonadati; phylum Thermodesulfobacteriota; class Thermodesulfobacteria; order Thermodesulfobacteriales; family Thermodesulfobacteriaceae; genus Thermosulfurimonas; species Thermosulfurimonas sp. F29. The sequence continues at coordinate 263,627 of NZ_JAIFYA010000003.1, read as the reverse complement.
GATCGCCCCTCAGATGCACCACGATCCCGTGGGCCCCTCCCAGTTCGGCAAGCACCGCCGCGTGAACCGGATCCGGATAGTGGACCTTGCGGGCCTCCCGCACCGTGGCCACATGATCCACATTCACCGCAAGTTTGGCCGGCATGTATTCCCTCCTTTTCACGAAGTTCACTATAGCTTTATGCCCCGCCCCCAATAATTTTTCAAGAAGCCAGGCCTCTTTTCGGGCCATAAGGGCCGGGGCGTAGAGTCCCCGTTCGTGATCGTAGCCTAGGAGGTGAAGCAGCCCGTGAAGGGCAAGGGCCAGAAGGTAGTCCCTCACCGGGAGTCCGTATTCCCGGGCCTCGCGCCGGGCGGTCTCCACGGAGATGAAGATCTCCCCCAGATGAGGATGCCCGGCGGGACGCCGTCTCTCCCAGAGGGAAAAGGAAATCACATTGGTGGGGCCGGACCTCCCCAGGTATCGAGAGTTTATTTCGGCTATCCTTCGGTCGTTTACCAGATGCAGATCAAAGGTCTTGTCCGGGACCCCCAGAAGCTCTAGGGCCTCCTCGAGTTTCCGATAAAGGAAAGTTTCGCGTCTCACCTTTCCAGCACCTTCCGGGCGAAGATGAGGTAGCCGGTGTGGGCCACCATACGGTCTTCCGGGCGCAGTCGTTCGGGATTAACCTTGTAGAAACGCTGAAGGATCTCCTGGACCTCGAGCCCCACAAAGGGGTGATCCTCAAGGGCCGCAAGCAGGCGCGAGACCTGATTCACCGTAGGGACCAGCACACCCAGAGGAGCTCCACCCTTGAGGGCTCGCCAGGCCGCAGGGAGCAACTCCCAGGGCTCGCGCACATCCAGAAAGACCGCATCCACGGCCTCTTTCTCCTCGAATCCCTCCGTGGCCTCGCCCTTGAGGAGCACCCTTTCGGCCAGCCCGGCCCGACGCAGGTTTTCCCGGGCCAGTTCCCGGAAACGCTCCTCCCGCTCGTAGGAGATCACCCGGCCCTCCGGCCCCACCGCGTGGGCCAGAGCGGTGGTGAGGGCGCCGGAACCGGTGCCGCACTCGAGTACGACCTTCCCCGGCCCCACATCGAGCTTGAGGAGGATCAGGCCTATGTCCTTCGGGTAAATGATCTGAGTGGCCCGGCGCACCTTCATGAGGTAGTCGTGGATGGTGGGCCGAAGCGCGTAAAAAGGGGTGCCGTTGGGGCCTATCACCCTGCTACCGTAAGGTTTTCCAATGAACCCGGAAAGGGGAACGCGATCTCGATGGGTGTGAAACACCCGTTCCTCGGCCCGAAGGAGGTAGGACCCCCCCTCGGGAAGACACAGCAGGATGGGATCCCCCTCCCGGATGGTCTCGCTCATCAGTCACCGGCGGAAAGGAAGGCCTTGTAGGCCCGGTAAGTCATGTAAAGGTCGCCCTTGTGAGCCACCTCAAAGGGGGAGTGCATGGAAAGAAGCGGCGGCCCCAGGTCCACGATGTCCATGCCGTAGGCCGCAAGGTACTTGGCCACGGTGCCACCGCCGCCCTCGTCCACCTTCCCCATGGAGGCGGCCTGGTACACCACCTTCGCCTCGGCAAAGATTCGTCTCAGCCAGGCCATGTATTCCGCGTGGGCGTCGTTGGCCATGTATTTCCCGCCGTGTCCGGTGTACTTGGTCAGCACCACCCCGTAGCCCATCCGGGCGTCGTTCAACTTCTCGTGAACCTCCATGTAGTGGGGATCCATACCGGCGGTGACATCCCCGGAGACGGCCCTGGTGCGCAGAAAGGTCTCGAGCACGGTGTCCCCCTGGGGGGTCACGCCGTAGAGCTTCAGGAATTCGTAGATCAGTTTTTCCAGGAATCGACTCTTGGCCCCGGTGTTTCCGTCGGAACCTATTTCCTCCTTGTCCATGAACACCACCAGGGTGGAATAGGGGGGATCCGTTACCTCCAGGACCGCGGCCAGCGCCGCGAAGGCGCAGATGCGGTCGTCCTGACCGTAGCCCCCGATGAAGGCCCGATCGAGCCCCACCTCCACCGCCGGTCCCGCGGGCACCACCTCCAGTTCCGCACTCACGAAATCCTCCTCCGTGAGACCGTACTTCTCGTGCAGGATCTTAAGGATGGAAAGCTTGATCCGCTCCTTGTCCTCCGGGCCGCCCACCAGGGGAAGCCCTCCCACGAGCACATTGAGCTTCTCCCCGGGAATGGCCTCGGCGAGCTTCTTGTCCCCCTGAATCTTTCGGGAAAGGTGAGGAAGGAGGTCGCAGACCGTGAGCACGGGATCCCCGGGGTCCTCTCCCACCACCACCCGGACGCGGCTTCTGTCGGGCTTGACCACCACTCCGTGGAGGGCCAGCGGCCGGGCCACCCAGTGGTACTTCTTTATTCCCCCGTAGTAATGGGTCTTGAAGAAGGCGAGATCCAGATCCTCGTAGAGGGGATGGAGCTTAAGGTCCAGACGGGGGCTGTCGATGTGGGTGGCGATGAGACGCAGACCGTAGTAAGGAGGTTTCTGACCGGCCACCATCACCGCCAGCATCTTGTCCCGGAACACGGTATAACACCGGGCCGAGGGCTCGGAGGTAAATCCCTGTTTTCTGAGGAGGGCCACCATAGCCTCCACGCATTCCCGCTCGGTCTTGGCCAGGGAAAGAAACCGGCGATAGTCTTCCGCAAGCCGCTCGACGGCCTTTTTCTCCTTTTCGGAAAGCTGATCCCAGACCGGTCTAGGCGAAAGCGCCAGCTTCTCCTTCAGTTCCTTGACCTCGTCTTTCTTCTTGCGGGCCATGGGCACCTCCTGGCAGGGATCTTATCGCCCAAATTAGCCGGGAAGCCCGGCGGGGTCAACCGAATCTAAAGGCACCGGCGCAGCAGGGAAAAAATGGAGTGCTGATTCTGGGAGCCCGCGGGCGCCCGACGCGGCACCGGGGTAAACTCCACGGAAGGGGCCTGACGCACCGGTTGCGGGAAGAGACTCATGAGTTGATATATCTCGTGGGGCATGTCCTTGCGCACCGGAAGCCCCATCTTGCGGGCCTCTTCAAAGGTGATGGGGTAGTCGTGGGTCCAGTGCCCCTGGGTGAGGAGCTCCGAGAGCTCGTCCACCTTCTCCGGCGGGTACTTTCCGGACAGGAGGTCCCGCAGGTTCTCCCTCATCTGCCGCAGGGCCTTTTCGGCCATGTCCGCCAGGATCAGGGTCTGATCCTCCACATGTTCCAGAGGTTTTTCCCGGGCGGCTCGCACGATGGAAGCCGCCGGGAACTGCCCCAGCTGGGGGTCCACCGGCCCCAGTACCGCGTGCTCGTCCATGACGATCTCGTCGGCGGCAAGCGCAATAAGCGTCCCCCCGCTCATGGCGTAATGGGGAACGAAGGCGGTGACCTTCGCCGGGTGCTTCTTCACCGCCCGGGCGATCTGAAGAGCCGCCAGCACCAGCCCTCCGGGGGTGTGGAGAATGAGATCGATGGGGACCTCCGGATCGGTCATGTGAATGGCCCGTATCACCTGTTCCGAGTCGTTTATGTCGATGAAACGCATGACCGGAAACCCCAGAAGACTCATGGTTTCCTGTCGATGCACCAGGAGGATGACCCTCGAGCCGCGCATCTTTTCAATTCTCGCGATCATGCGCTGGCGGGCGGCCTCGAGCAGTCGCTGGCGGATAATGGGCTGCAGGGCCGCCAGCATGAAAAAGAACCAGAAGAAGTCAAAACCGCTCATGTTTACCCCCTCTTCAGCGATTTATTCGATCCAGATAGGAGACCACATTGCCCCAGGGCAACTCTTCGTCGCGCCACAGGTAACGCTCGCGTGGGAGAAACAGCCGGTGGGTAATCACGCCGGCGAGGAAGCCTCCCACATGCGCCCACCAGGCCACCCCTCCCACCGGTTCGGGAAGGGCCAGGGAAAGCGTTCCGGAGAAGACCTGAAGGAGGTACCAGTAGCCCAGATAAAGCACCGCAGGGATCTCGAAAAAAAGAGGAATGAAGAAGACGGGCACCAGCACCACCACTCTGGCCAGGGGGAACATGACGAGATAGGCCCCCAGCACCCCGGAAATGGCCCCGGAGGCCCCTATGGTGGGGATGGGGGAATGGGGGTGCATGTAAACCTGAACCAGGGCCGCGGCTATTCCGCACAGGAGGTAGAACATCAGGAAGCGAAAGTGTCCCAGACGATCCTCCACATTGTCGCCGAAGATCCAGAGGGTCCACATGTTGCCTAGGAAGTGCACCCAGCCCCCGTGGAGAAACAGGTGGGTCAGGAAGGTGAGGTAGGCTCCCGGGGGAAACCCGTGCAGGCGGGCCCATGTCGGATCGGTTATCCGGGCGGGAACGAGACCGAGATAGTGAAGGAGGAGATCCCTGGTTCCCTCCGGAAGGAGGATCTCCAGGACGAAGACGAGGGTGTTGGCGGCGATGATTCCCCAGGTAACTATGGGCACCCGGCGGCGGGGCAGAATGTCCTGGAGCGGGATCATCCCAGCGCCCCTATGGACTCTCCGCGCACCCCTTTGCGGAAGGCCTCGCTCCGGGGGATCAGATCCGGCCCGGCCTCCTCCACCACACCCGCCTCAAAACCCTCCCCTGCGCGGCGAACGAACTCACGGAGCCCTTCCCGCCCCTCGGAGAGAAAGACCTCGGCGAGCAACCTTTCCGGCTCGGCGGTTTCGGAAAGCACATAGAACTCCGCGACTCTAAGGGCGTAGCGGTTGGCGTTAAAGGCCACTGCCCCGCCCCCTCTCTCGCGGGCCAGCTCCAGGGCCTCCACATCGGTAATGCTGTCCCCCACATAGAGGGGCGGCCCTCCGGCCTCGGTAAGCGCCGCCTCCAGGGCCCGGGCCTTCTCCCGGCCCCCTACGGGATTGACCTCCCTCAAAAACCGACCGGACTCCATCTCCGGAAGCCTCTCCCAGAAGATCCTTTCCATGACCTCCACGGCGCGCCGGCTCTCCGGAGGAAGGTCGGAAAGGGTCCGGGCTCCGGAGGGGATCTCTATCAGGGGAAGGGCCAGGATCTCCTCCACCATCCTCCGGAGCTCCCTCTCCTCGGCCGGGGAGAGTTTCACCAGATGGAAGTCCACCTCCGTACAGAAGACCCGTTCCAGGGGAAAATCCGAAACCGCGCACAGGGCCTCGAGATAGGGACGATAACTGGTGCTTATGATAAAGGTGGGAACCATGCGGTTCAGGGCCCGCAGGGTCTCCACCGCCCGGGGGAGGACCTTTAAGGTCCGACGGGAGAACTCCCGGAGGCCCCGGTTGGTGGCCCCGAAGGCCTTGAGGAAAGGCAGGATCAGCCTCAGCGTGTCTCCGGCCTTATAACCAGGGCGCCTCTCCACATCCGCCAGATAGTCGTCGTAACGGGAAACCCGGGCGAAGAAGTCCCCCCCGCGGGGAATAAGGGCCTCGGCAAACTCAAAGGCGTTGTCGTTGAGGGTGATGGGCCCCTCACAATCCAGCGCCACGAGCGGCATGTTTTTTTATTAACCATAGATTGAAAGATGATCAATAGATTCTGTATTTTGAAACTCCCCTACTACTCAGACTATTCCGAAAATCTCTTGCTTGACTTTTGGTGCTATTTTTAGTAGTTTAGTAGCACACAAGAAAAGAAGGAGGTCGGATGATGCGAAAGGGGATCTTGGGTTGTGTTTTGATAGGGATTTTGTTCCCGGCTCTGGCATGGGCGCACTTTATCATAGCCGTGCCTATTAAAGGACAGGGCTATGGGCTGAGGGGACAGGAGATTTCCTTCCGGGTGCTTTTCGGGCATCCCTTTGAAGGAATTCTGTTTGATCTAAAAGTTCCGAAAGGATATGTAATTACCCCTTCCGGGGAAAAGGCCACTGTTTCCTTTACCCGCATTGAGATAAAGGACTACGCCTCCGGTAAAAAGCGTTTCGGGTACCGGGTGGATTATCTTCCCACGGAAAGGGGCGATCATCTCCTCTGTCTCGAGGCCCGTCCCTATCTCAACCAGGAGGAGGGAGAGGTCTGGAAGGACTTCATGAAAACCCCCTTCCATGTTCAGGTGGAACGGGGATGGCGCAACCGCTGTGGCTTTAAGCTGGAAATCATCCCCCTTACCCGGCCCTACGGACTCAGGGTGGGGCAGGTCTTCCGGGGAAAAGTACTTCTCAACGGAAAACCGGCGGCCGGACTCGTCCTTGAGGTGGAAAAGTTCAACGGGTTCTATGTACCGGAGGAAAAGCTTCCGGTGGACGCTTACGGACGCATTAACGATCCCCTCATAACCCAAACGGTGGTTACGGACGAAAACGGTTTCTTTGCAGTGGGTTTTCCTGAGGCGGGATGGTGGGTCATAAATGCCTCTCTCCCCTCTGGCCGGACCTCTTATGCCAATCGTACTTTTCCCCTGATAATCCGTTCAGGGATGTGGCTATATGTATTTCCCGCTAAGGCAGTGGCCCCCACCGGTCTCGAACTTTTAGGTAATTAAAGGAGGAAATTCCATGCATATTGCCGATGGTGTGCTTCCGGCCTGGGTATCGGCGGGAGGATGGGCAATTACCATCCCGGGGCTGGGTCTTAGTTTGAGAAGGCTCCCTCCGGAGGATATCCCCCGTCTGGGGCTGCTGACCGCCGCAGTATTTATGGCCTCTTTGATTCATGTTCCCCTGGGTCCCACCAGCGTGCATCTCGTTCTGAACGGACTGACCGGGATCCTTCTTGGACCTCTGGCCTTCCTGGCCTTCTTTGTGGCCCTCCTGCTTCAGGCCCTTCTCTTTCAGTTCGGGGGGCTCTTTTCACTAGGGGTGAACACCCTGGTCATGGGCGGGCCGGCCTTTCTCGTAGGTTGGCTTTCGCGCAGATATCCCGGAATAATACGCCCCTTTTTCTCCGGAATTCTGGGAGGAGGAGCTGTCCTCTTTTCCGGAATTTTACTGGCCCTTGTACTCTCCCTCTCCGGAGAAGCCTTTTATCAGGTGGCCCGGCTGGCCCTGGTGGCCCATCTACCTGTGGCTGCCGTGGAAGGGATGGTGACCGCGCTCACCGTGGCTGCCCTTCGTCGGATAAGTCCCGGACTCCTTCCGGTGGCCCTGACACTCGCCCTTCTCTGGGTTGCTCCGGCTCAGGCTCATCGCCTTGACATGGATGTCTACATTATTCCCTCAGGCCTCAGGGTGGAAGCCTATTTCCCCGACGGCACCCCGGCACGGGGCGATCAGGTTCTCCTTTTCTGCGGAAACCGGAAGGTGGCCAGCACGGTAACCGATAAGAAAGGAATAGCTCTCTTGCCCCGACCACGGTGTGCGGAGGCTCATGTGGTGGTCATGGGTAAACTAGGCCATCGAGCGGAACGCACAGTGAGGCTCTCCTCCGCAAGACCCCAGGCGCCAGCCACCACTCCCTCTCCTTCACCTGTTTCACCCGCCAGATCTCATCGGGAGCCCTTCCCCATAAACGGAGTGCTCGCCGGACTGGGATTCATTTTTGGACTGGCCGGTTTCATCCTCTCCTGGGACACCCGAAGGAGGCTCAACCGCCTTGCATCTTCCCGAGATTGATCGCTACGGCCGGGGAGAAAGCCCCCTCCACAACCTTGACGAGCGACTGAAACTCCTGGCTCTGGCGCTCTTTCTCCTCGCCGTAAACCTCACCTGGGATCTCTCCCGGGCGCTTCTTTTCCTGGGGGTAAGCGTGGCCTTGCTTCTCCTATCCCGGCTCCCTCTTGGTTTCGTATTGTGGCATCTGCGGGCCCCGGCCGGACTGGCCCTGATCCTGGCCATCTTCCTGGCCCTCTTCGGGAACAGAACGCCAACCTCGGCCCCACTCGCTCTCCCCGGTTTGACATTAGCGATAACGGTGTTATGCAAGATTCTGGCCTGTTTCATCTTTTTTCTGGCCTTGGTTGCCACCGCCCCGCTCTTCGAAACGGTAAGGGCTGCAAGGGCCCTGGGAGTCCCGGAAAAGCTCTTGATTCTATTTCTCTTTACCTATCGTTATCTTTTCACTCTGCTTGACCAGGCCCGCAACCTCTCTCTGGCCTTGCAGGCCAGAGGGTTCCGAGAGGGAACCAATCGACGCACCTACGAGATTAAGGCCCGTCTCTACGCCCTTCTTTTCCTTCGCGCCTACGAGGATACCGAAAAGGTACTCCTGGCTATGTACGCCCGGGGTTTTTCTTCCCCGAAAGTTCCTCCTCTCGAACCCTTAACCCCTCGCCAGCTCCTGAAAGCCTCGCCTCTTCTTGGTCTAGCCATTCTCCTTCTGTTGGGTAATTTTTTCTGGTAGAATTCAAAACAATTCCTCGCAAAGGAGGTTCTTTATGTCCCTTCGAGCTTACATTCTCATAAATACTCAGATAGGTAAAACCGCCGAGGTGGCTAGAAGTTTACTGGCAATGCCGGAGGTCAAAAAACTGGACATAATCATGGGGCCTTACGACATCATCGCCGAGGTGGAGACCGAGAACCACGACACGCTTTCCGAGGTGGTGCTGAAGAAACTTCAGGCCATCCCCTCCATCCAGCACACCATGACCTGTCCGGTGGTCAAGCTGGAGGAGGCCCATTGAGGAAGCGGAGGAGCATTTCGGCGTAGCGCCGGGAGGCCCCCCGGAGTCTCCGGGCCGCGGAAAAGGCCCGGCGTCCGACCTCCCGGGCCCCCGCCGGGTCCCTGAGCCACCGGCGGAGCACGGAGGAGAGTTCCCCGGCGGTACCGACCTGAACGGCTCCCTTTCCGGCAAGAAGGGTCCGCACCTCCGGGAGGAAGTTTTCCATGTGCGGTCCGAAGATCACGGGTTTGCCCAGCATGGCGGGTTCCACGGGATTCTGTCCCCCTTTGGGCACGAAGCCTCCCCCCACCACCGCCGCCTCCGCCAGGGCGTAAAGGCCGAAAAGAGACCCTACCTCGTCCACCACCACGATCCTGGCCCGTGAGGGATCCCCCCTCCGGAAAAAGGCCACGGTGGCCCCCAGCCCCGAAAGGCCTTGATAAAAGTCCGGCGCTCGTTGCGGATGGCGGGGAACCACCACGAACCGAACCCCTTCTTCCCCGAGCAACGCCGCCACCGTCTCCCGTACCAGATCCTCCTCACCGACTCGCATGCTCCCGAAGATCACCACCCTCTCGCCCGGGCCGAGGCCCAGCCTCCTTACGAGAGGAGCGGGGTCCAGTTCCCCGATTCTCTCAAAGGTGAGGTCGTGTTTAGCGTTTCCGCCGACCACTATTCTTTCCGCCGGGACCCCGAGGATCCGAAAGCGTTCCCCGTCCTCCTCGGAAATCACCCCGGCCAGAGCCACTCCGCGCACAACCGGGCGGAAAAGCGGAATCAGCCAGCGGTACCGGGTGAAACTTCGCGGAGAGAGGCGTCCGTTCAGGATTAACAGCGAGACACCTCGCCCCACCGCCTCACGCATAAGGTTGGGCCATAGTTCGGTCTCGACGAGGGCGAGCACCCGGGGGCGCAGGCGCTCGAGGAAGTCCCTCACCACGCACGGCCCGTCCCACGGGGCCAATTCTACCCGGACCCCCTGGAGATGGGCCAGCAGCTTTCGGGCCTCGGAAAGACCGGTTTCGGTCTGGAGGGTGAGGAAGACCCGGGTTCGGGACCTCAATTCCAGTAGCCGGCGCACTATAGCCGCAGCCACACGGGACTCCCCCACCGAGGCGGCGTGCATCCACACCTCCGCCGGAGCATCCACCGCCACGGCCGAAAACCTCTCCGGATAGCGTCGCGCCAGCGTCTTTTCCGCCAGCCCGCTGAGGAGTCGGTAGATTCCGTACACGACGCGCCTGCTTTAACGAGTATCTTTAAGAACTCGCTGTCTCAGTACCTCGTAAAGGGCCACGGCCCCGGCCACCGCAGCGTTAAGGGACCCGATTTTCCCCCGCATGGGTATGCGGATAAGTTCGTCACACTCCCGGCGCACCCCCTCGCGTAATCCCCGACCCTCGCTTCCCACCACCAGCCCCACCGGTCCGGTGAGGTCCACCTCCGGTATCTCCCGTTCGGCGTCCGCGGAAAGACCGTACACCGCAAGCCCCGCCTCCCGGAGACGCCGGATGGCCTGCCGGAGGTTCACCACCCGCACCACCGGAAGGTGAAACACCGCTCCGGCGGAGGCCTTGATCACGGTGGGGGTTACCCCCGCGGCCCGGTGTTTGGGAATAACCACCCCGTGAGCCCCGAACACCTCCGCGCTGCGGATGAGGGAGCCCACATTCTGCGGATCGGTCAGCTCGTCCAGGAAGACCACCAGCGGGGCCGGGGAACGGGTCAACCTCTCCTCGAGCTCGTCCAGGGAGGCGTAGGCGAATTCCCTGAGATAGGCCACTACTCCCTGAGTGCGGGCCTCTGCCGGAACCTTGGGAGGATGGAAATCACGGACCACCCTCACCGGGATCTCCAGGGACCGGGCCAGTTCCAGAACGCGAAAGCGACGCCCTCTCAGCCCCGCCGCGGCCAGCCATATCTCTTCCACCTTGTCGGGCTGACTTTTGAGGAGTTCAAGGACCGGGTTAAGGCCCCAGACCACCCGGCTCATGAGAGGGCCCGTGCGGGCCGACACCTTTCGGCCCGGATGATGGCCGCGAGATCCTCGAAGGCCCGTTCCACCTCGTCGTTAATCACCACATAGTCGAACCAGGGGGCAAATCGAATCTCCTCCCGGGCCCGGGCCAGGCGCCGCCTTAGGGTCTCCTCGTCCTCCGTGCCGCGCCGCCTGAGGCGTCTTTCCAGTTCCTCAAGACTGGGCGGCAGGATGAACACGAAAACGGCCCGGGCCCCCAGGCGTCCACGCACCTGCGAGGCCCCCTGCACATCTATGTCGAGAAGCAGATCCTCCTCCCCGGAAAGGGCCCTCTCCACCTCGGAAAAACTGGTCCCGTAAAGGTTCCCGTGCACCTCCGCCCACTCCAGAAAGGCCCCCTCCCGGATCATTTCCCGGAATTCCTCCCGGGAGACGAAGTAATAGTCCCTCCCGTGCACCTCACCCGGCCGCGGGGGACGGGTGGTGTGAGAAACCGAAAACCGGAAGGGGAACCTCTCCAGAAGAAGACGACATAAAGTCGTCTTACCCGCTCCCGAAGGGGCGGAGACCACCAGCAAAAGCCCCCTCTTTCCCATGACTTAGCCGGATTTCTTGCGCCGCCTTGATGAAGCCTTTTCCTCCTCGGAAACGGTCTGGGCCTCGGCGCACTCCTCGTGCATCTTGAGGAGGTCCGAGGTGAGCCTCTGGGCAATGGTCTCCGCCTGAATGGCCGAAAGGATCACATGATTGGAATCCGTAATGATGATGGAACGGGTCCTCCGCCCCTGCGTGGCGTCGATGAGTCGCTTGGATTCCTTGGCCTCCTCCCGAAGCCTCTTCATGGGCGCCGAATTGGGATTCACGATGGCAATCACCCTTTCGGCCACCACCGAGTTACCAAAACCGATGTTGAGCAAACGGCACTTACAACTCATTTCCTCTTCCTCCCTTGGTCAAGTTTGCGCTTTCTTTTTAATCCTCATTTTTACGGATGTCAAACCGGGGCTCGGCCTCCGAAGACCTTCTCCATCCCGGGGAAAGAAGGCGGACAAGGCGCAGAGCCAGGATTTTCAGGGGAGGCCAGGAGGCGTACAGGGCAAAGACTATAAAAAGGGTGATACGGGGTTCCGCGGCCACCACCGCAAAGGCCAGGATGAGGGCCGGAAGTAAGTAGGTGAGCTGACTCTCCCTGAAGCGAAGGACCTTGAAACTGGGGTAGGGCAACGGAGAAATCATGAGAAAGGAGACCAGATAGATCATGAGGACCAGGGCCACATGCTTGACCGGGAAGACCGCTCCCACCTGGTTGAGAAAGATGACCGTGGCGGCCACCAATCCCGCCGCGGCCGGACTGGGAAGACCCTTGAAGTAGGCCTTGACTCCGGGCTCTTCCACATTGAAGCGGGCCAGCCGCAGGGCCGTACAGGCCACATAGATGAAGGCGGCAAGCCATCCGTATCTCCCGTAAGGTTTCAGGGCGAACTCGTAGGCCAGAAGCCCCGGGGCCACCCCGAAGGAGACCATGTCGCAGAGGGAGTCGTATTCCATGCCGAAGCGGGTGGCCGAGGAGGTGAGCCGGGCCAGGCGTCCGTCCAGAACATCGCAGATCATGGCCACGAAGATGGCCCACGAGGCCACGGTGATCTTTCCCGAAAGGGCCGAGACCAGGGCGAAAAACCCGGCAAAGAGGTTCCCGGTGGTGAAGATGTGCGGAAGAAGCGCGATCTTCCTCAAGGGTTCCTCCAGGGGATCAGGGCCAGGGGGGTTTCCCCGGCCCGCACCCGGTGTCCCTCCCTCACCAGGATTCGGGCCCCTTCGGCCGGGAAAAAGACCTCCACCCGGGACCCGAACTTGATGATCCCCACCCGATCCCCCACCAGCACCTCGTCCCCGGGGCGCACATAGCTCACCGTGCGTCGGGCCAGCAGCCCGGCCACCTGCACCATGAGCACCGGCACCCCGTCGTCCCGCTCAAACCAGTAAAAGCGTTTCTCGTTGCGACGAAAGGCCTCCTCCCGCTGAGCGGGGAGCTTCTCCCCTCGGGCCTCGGCCACCTTGAGCACCCGTCCGGAAACCGGGGCCCGGTTGACATGCACATCAAAGATCCGCATGAAGATTCCCACCCGAAAAACCGGCCCCTCGAAATCCTCGTGTTCCGTTAAATAGCGGACCGTAACCACCACCCCGTCGGCGGGAGAGACGAGGGCCTCGCGATCCAGCACCGGTTCCCGGTGAGGATCGCGGAAGAACCAGCTCACCGCCCCGGAAAGCCCTCCGGCGACGAGGGCCATCCGGGGGCGCCGCAGCAGGACCGAAAGTCCCGCAAGCCCCGCCAGGGGAAGAAGAAAGGGAAAAGCCTCAGGAGCGATTTTCCTCACCCTTAACCTCCATCCTTTCGCGGGCCAGTTCGAGACGGGCCTGCATGGCCATCATCTGTGCCCTCATGGCCACCCTTATGTCCTGAGGCGAGGGATCCAGGGGAGCGAGGGCGGCCCGCACGATCTTTTCCGCCTTGCGCAGGGTGGCCTCCGGGTCCCCCGGCACCGGGGAGGTGTCTATGGTCACATCTCCTCCCACCGCGTAGAGTTTTCCGTCCGGCCCCCGTCGGTAAACATAATGGGGGCCGCTTCTGACGATGTCCCCTCCGGCCACGAGGTGAGCCCGCTCGTGGGCCCGAACCATCTGATCGATGCGCCGCAGACGGGCTATCTCCATGAGAACGCGCCAGTCTTCCTCCCGGTCGGAAACCGCGGGATTCTTCTGCCGGAAGGTTCCCCCCTCCGTCCCGCGAGAAACCTCCGCCGGCTCGTCCGGTCGGGTGCCCCTACCGCCGGAAGACGGGTAAAAATTTCCGACCACCCGAACCTCGGCCGGGCCCACCCGCACCCTACTCCTCCAGCTTCTCCTTGACCGAAGGAAAGAATTCTATGTTCGTGTGCGGCAGAAACAGCGCCGACATGTAGTAATCCATGTATCCGGGATGAGCGGAGAGCTCGAAGTGGGTCATCATCCGCGCCACCTCCACCGCCTTTTCCCGATACTTTCGGGAAAGGGCCATGAGCCGCGCCCCCAGTAAACTGCTGTTACCCGCAAAGAAAAATCTATCCCGAGGAAGATCCGGAAGCAAGCCGATGGTGATGGCCTGTTCCAGGTCGAGATAACTTCCGAAGTTTCCCGCCAGAATGACCCGCTCCACCGCTTCCACCGAAAGTCCCACCGACTCAAGCAGGGTCTGATAGCCCGCAAACATGGCTCCCTTGGCCCGGATCAGATTGTCGATGTCGGCCTCCGTGAAAACGATGTCCTCCCCGGTGGCGGACTCCTCCGCCCACACCACCACATACTCCCACCCGTCCCGGCCCTCCCGGAGTCGGGGATGATCCAGATCCCGGCGATACTTTCCGGATCGATCCACGAGACCGGTGAGAAAGAGGTTGGCGAGAAGGGCGATGATCCCCGAACCGCAGATTCCCTTGGCTCGCTTACCTCCTATGGTGAGGATCATGGGCTCAAGGGTATGAGGATTTATGTGCACGGCCTCGATGGCCCCGGAGGTGGCCCGCATTCCGTGGCGGATCCCTCCACCCTCGAACGCCGGCCCCGCCGAACAGGCCGCGCAGGCCAGAAAGTCTCGATTACCCACCACGATCTCCCCGTTGGTCCCGATGTCGATGAAAAGCGTGAGGGGTTCCTCCTCGAAAAATCCGGTGGCCACCACCCCGGCCACGATGTCGCCCCCTACATAACTGGCCACCGAGGGGGCGAATTCCGCCATGGCCCCCTCGGCGACGGGAAGACCGAGCTCCCGCGCCGGAACCGGAGGATAAAAGGCCGCCACCGGCACATAAGGACTCTCCCGGAGGAAACGCGGTTCAAGTCCCAGAAAGAGATGGGTCATCACCGTGTTGCCGGCCAGCGAAACGAGGTCGAGGTCTTCCGGAGCCACTCCGGCCTTCTCGCACAGTTCCCTGATGAGTCCGCCCACCCGATCTCGCACCTTTTCGGAAAGAAGAGCCAGACCCTTTTCCCGCCGGGCGAATTCGATGCGGCTTATTACATCCTCGCCGTAACTGATCTGCGGATTGTAATCCGAGGTCTCCGCCAGCACCCGTCCCTCGCGAAGGTCCACCAGTTCCGCGCACAGGGTGGTGGTGCCTATGTCCACAGCGGCGGCAAGTCCCCGGCCGGATCGATCTCCCGGCCAGACCTGCCTTATCACCGGGAGGTTTCTTTCAGGGTGGTCGTAGAGACCCACCGTGACCCGGAAGTTCTCCTCCCGCAGCACATGGGGAAGGGAGCGGAGAAGATTCCATTCCGCCTCCGGCTCCGTCCCCGTCCTTTCCCGGAGGGCCCTTTTCAGCCGGCGGAGGTCGGGGAGGTTGTCGGAGAGGTCCGGGGGCGGAAGCTCGAGGAAGACGCGCCGGAAGGCCGGCTCCGGGGAGACGGCTCGCAGTTCGGCGGCGGCCAGCCAGGCGGTGGCCCGGCGCTTGGGAGCCCGCAGGAGGGCGCGCCGATCCAGATGGCTCTCCACCGGCACCCGCACCACGAGATCGGTATCCGGGACGAGGGTGCAGGCCTTGTAGCCCCCGTCCGGAAGTTCCTCTCCGCGTGCGCGTCCTTCCTCCAAAAACACCCGGCACTTATTGCACACCCCCGCCCCTCCGCACGAGGCGTTGATGTGCACCCCGACCCGCATGGCCGCATGAAGGACATTTTCCCCCTCCTCGGCCTCTACCTCCACCTCAAACGGAAGAAACCTGATCCTGGCCATCGTCCTCCTCCGGAAGGATCTCTCCCCCACCAAGCACCAGATCCCCCCGGTAAAAGACCGCAAACTGCCCGGGCGTCACGGCCTTCTGGGGTCTTTCCCATATTACCCGGTAAAGGCCGTCCGCCAAGGGTTGCACTTCCGCCGGGGCCTCCCGGTGACGGTAGCGGATCCGCACCTCCGCCCGAAAGGGCCTTCCCGGATCCAGGGGATAGATGAAGTTCACCCCGCCCACGAGAAAACTCCGGCAGAAAAGATCCTTCTTTTCCCCCACGACGACCCGGTTTCTCCGGGCATCCAGCCTCACCACATAGTAGGGACGCCCCAGCCTCAGCCCGAGCCCCCGTCTCTGTCCCACGGTGTAGGCATAAAGCCCCCGATGGCGCCCCACTACCCTACCGTCCACGGTCACTATGTCCCCGGGGGGGAAGTCCAGGTCCGCGAAAAGTTCCCTGTAATCCCCCCGAATGAAACAGACCTCCTGGCTCTCCGGAGCCGTGAGGTTGAAAAGACCGATGCGGACGGCCTCGCGGACGACCTCCTCCTTGAGGAGCTTCCCCAGGGGAAAGACCACCCTGGAGAGGGCCTCCTGGGAGAGCTGATGTAAAAAATAGCTCTGGTCCTTGCGGGGATCCCGCCCCTTTAGAAGAAGATAGCGCTTAAGGTTCGCGTCGTAGACCACCCGGGCGTAATGACCGGTGGCCAGTCTTTCGGCACCCAGTTCCCGGGCCTTCGCCAGCAGCAGCCCGAACTTGATTTCTCTATTGCAGATCACGCAGGGATTGGGGGTTAGCCCCCGGGCGTAGGCCTCCCGGAAGTAACGGATAACCCTTTCCCGGAACTCCCGGCGCAGATCCACCACCCGAAGGGGGAGCCCCAGGAACTCGGCTATGCGGAGGGGTCTTTCCGGATCAGAGGCTTCCGGCACGAAGAGGCCGTGAAGGAGGAAGACCTTTTGGGTCCGGGAGAGGGCCCAGGCCGCAAAGGCACTGTCCACCCCCCCGGAGATGGCCACCGCGATCATAGGGCTTCGCGTTCAAGTCGCACCTCCATGGCCCGCACCACGCAGGCGGTGACGCACATGCCGCACGCGCTGCAACGGTCGGGATCGAAGACCACCTCCATAGTTTCACGGTTGACCGAAAGGGCTCCCGTGGGACAGACCGCCGTACAGGAGCCGCAGTGGATACAGAGGTCCTCCCGGCGCCGGATCTCCTGCCCGATGGGCCTGACCTCCACCCCCAGCCCGCGCAGGTACTCGAGCCCCTGCGACACCTTTTTGGGGTGCCCGGAAAGCTCCATCACCATGATGCCTTCCTTTCCGGGGAGGATGGTGGCCTTCAGAATGTTGAAGGAGAGGTCGAAATCCTTGACCAGACGCCAGACGATGGGCTGATCCACCACCTCGGCCGGAAACCGTAAAACCAGACCTCTTTTATACATGGGAGCCCTCCTCTCTCGTACGGCTCTCACACCACTCTAACCCCTCCCGGGCCATTTTCAAAGTGGGATCCAGAGAAAGGGCCATTTCGAAAAACCGTCGGGCCTCGGAGGGAGCCCCCAGCTCCCGCAGGCAATAACCCGCGTTGGCGTAATCCACCGCGGAAGAGGGTTCCAGTTCCACCGCCCGCAGAAAAGCGGCCAGAGCATCCGTATAATCCCTGAGTTTGAAACAGGCCCGTCCCAGGAGATTCCAGAGTTCGGGGATGTCCGTAATCGCCAGTCCCTCCTCCGCGGCCTTTCGAGCCTCGGCGTAGCGCTCAAGGCGCAGGTTCACCTCAGCGAGATGAGCCATCAGGGCCGGCCGATCCGCGGGATCCGGCCCGCAGGAAAGAGCCTTCTCCAGGGCCCGAAGGGCCTCCTGCGCGTTCCCCTCCTCGGCAAGAAGCTTCCCGTAGTATCCCCAGAGATAGTATCGATCCCTTACCTCCTCCAGCAGAGTCCGGATGATGGGAAGGGCCTTGTTCCCCGGAAGATACAGGGCCACGGTACGAACCAGATGATAAAGAGGTGAAATGCGGGTCCGTTCCCGGAAAAGGGCCCCGGGGATTATCGCGTAAACCGCGGGAAGATTCAGGTCGGGATGACCGATATCCACCATGAAGAGCCGATATCCCCTCTCGCGAAGCTCCCGGGCCAGGGTTTCCAACTCCACGGTGTGATCCGAGGCGAAGATGTTGGGAAGATCCGAAAGATCCAGCTCCCCGGACTTATCGGTCACATAGGAGGCTTCCTCCAGGTCCGCAAATTTGGGGAGGGCACTTTCCAGGTATCGTCCGTCGGTGTCAAAGTCACCGGCCAGCTGGGCTATCTCCGTAAGGGTCCGAATGAGAGCCCTTTCGGGACTGGTTCCCGTCCCCGAGGCGTAAACGATCTCGCTCCGCTCGGGGAAGGTGGAGGGATCCATGGCCATGGCGGCTACGGTGGGCACCGGCATACCGTAGGTCATGTCCCGAATCCAGAGCCGAATCCCCAGTCGCTCGAAACACCGGCACAGGCGATCCCCCTCCCCGGAGATGGATTCCCGGCGGATTTCCGGCATGGGGGCCCGCAGACGATGGGAAAGAGCGGAGACATGCCTCTCAATAAGCTCACAGGTGGCCTGAACCGCGGCTTCGGCGTAGGTGTTTCCGGCGGCTGAACCGTTGTATTCGTAAAGGATCCAGAACCAGTAAAAGGGAATCTGCACCGGACGGCGTTCAGCCACATCCAGGGCCGGAACCATGTGGAAAGGCACCTCCGGAAGGACCCTCCTCAGGAGATCGTGCACCCGGCTGTCCTTTTCCGGATCGTCCACGGACTCGAGGAGTTCCTCCACCGAAAGAGTTCCTTCCCCGAGTTCCGCCAGAGTGGAAAGCCGCTCACGAGCCCGTCCCTTTACGAAGGAAAAAAGAGAGAAACGCTCCACCAGTTCCATGAGGGCACTAGCCCGGGAAAGCTCGTCCGTGGCCCCCTTGCCCATCTGCTTGTAATTTCCGGTGGTCTTCTGTCCATCCAGGTCGTAAATGCTTATGTACACGGGAATCCCCAATCGCCCCTTGTCAATGCGACGCAGTTCCCGGAAGACCCGTAGCCCGCTGCGGCGAAAGGCCTCCTCCACCTCGACGATGGTCTCCTCGGGAGTCTTCGTTTTGTCCGCCACCTTCTTGGGAGAGGGAGCGAATAACTTCCTTTCTTCCATCCTCATCACCTCTATGGGGAAATTTAGAGTGGTAAATACAATGGATTTTCTATTTTTTCAACCTTGCGTCTAAAAATTACAATTATCTGGAAATTCAAACCTCCAATAGAAATCTCTCCACCTCCGCGAAAATCCCTTCCCGTTCGGTGGGGAGGAACCATTTTACCTCGGGATCGGCCCTAAACCAGGTGAGCTGGCGTTTAGCGTAGCGACGGGTGTCCCTTTTCATGAGCCGCACGGCCTCCTCCAGGGAGACCTCCCCTTTAAGGTAGGCGATCATGTGGCGGTAGCCTATGGATTGGAGGGGCTTGAGCTCCGGGGAGAATCCCCTTTCAAGAAGGGCTTTCACCTCCTCGAGGAGGCCGGCCTCGAGCATGCGATCCACCCGTTCGTTCAGCCGGCGATAGAGCTCGTCCCGGGGAAGGTGAAGCCCGATCTTGAGGGCCTTATAGCGACGCTCGCGGAAGGCGTGGGTCCGCACCATTTCGGAAAAGGTCTTTCCGGTGGCCAGACACACCTCAAGGGCCCTCAGCACCCGCACCCGATCGTGGGGATGGATACGCCGGGCGGCCTCGGGGTCCCGCCGTCTGAGTTCCTGATAAAGAACGGAAAGCCCTTCCCGTTTTAGCCTTTCCCTCAGGGTCCGCCGGAGCTCCTCCGGAACCTCCACCGGGAAAAGCCCGTGCAACAGGGCCCGCAGGTAAAGACCCGTCCCCCCCACCAGGATGGGGACTTTTCCCCGGGCGACTATTTCGGCGATGACGCAATCGGCTCTTTCCACGAAGGCCGCGGCGTTGAAGGGTTCGTCCGGCTCCAGGATGTCGATTAGATGATGCGGCACCCGGGCCCGTTCCTCTGGGGTGGGCTTGGCCGTTCCGATATCGAGGTACCGGTAAACCTGGACGGAATCGAAGTTTACGATCTCTCCGCCGAAGCGCTCGGCCAGTTCTATTCCCAGAGCGGTTTTGCCCACCCCGGTGGGCCCCACCACCGCCAGGATCTTTTTAGACCTTGCGTCCGAGGCGTCTTTCCAGCTCATGCCAGCTCACCAGCCAGAAAAGGGGACGGCCGTGGGGGCAGCGTTCGAGGCCTTTTTCCCGGACCTTCCGGAGAAGCTCCTCGGCTTCCCGGGGCTCCGGGCGTTCTCCGGCCTTCCGGGCCAGCCGACAGGCCAGCCGGGCCGCGAACTTATCCCGGAAACTCTCGGGGGAGATCCCCTCCTCGAGCAGGCCCCGCAATTCCTCGGCCGCGGGAAAACCGCCCCCCCGGGGAACCGCCTCCACCACAATCTCCCGGGGACCCGCCTCGCGCACCCGAAAGCCCGCCTTCTCCAGGGCCTCCCCGAGAAGGGCGAGCCTCTCGCGGGCTTCCTCGGAAAGCTCGAACACCGCCGGGAAGAGAAGTTCCTCGGCCTCTCCCCCCCGATCACGCCATTCCTCGAAAAGGAGACGCTCGTGGGCGGCGTGAAAGTCCAGAAAAAGCACCCCCTCTTCCACCTCGAAGAGGGCGTAAGTGTCCCTAAGGAGTCCCAGAAAGCGGAATCCTTCCTTACGGGAAACGGGTTCCCGGAAGGGAAGGGTATCCTCCCCCACCTTGAGAGAGCGCTTTTCTTCACCGGCCCGGGCGGAGAAGATTTTAGGAGAGGGGCTGAGGGGGAGGTCGTCTCCGGAGGAGGGGGGAGAAGGGGTCCTTACGGTGCGGGAAAGGAACCTTTCCGCGGCGCTGCGCACGAAGGAAAACACCTCCCCCTCATCCCGGAAGCGAACCTCGGCCTTGGCGGGATGCACATTAACATCTACCAGGTGGGGGGGCACATAAAGGGCCAGCGCCCCTGCGGGAAAACGCCCCCCGGGAAAGGCGGCCCGCACCCCTTCGAGCAGGGCCGCGATCAGAGATCGGTCCCTCACCACTCGATCGTTAACCAGCACGAAGAGATATCGGGAGGTGGAGAAGGCCCTCTCCGGCGGGGTAAGGATCAGCTCCAGACGATAGGCTCCCCTTTCGTAAACGCGCTCGAGGAGGTCCTCCTCGGGGACCCGGAGAAGGCGCGAAAGGAGGCCCCGGCGGGTCCCTCCGGGCCACCTGAAGGTCTCGCGGCCATCGTGTCGGAACCGATAGCGCACCTCCGGACGCCCCAGGGCGAGCAACCGGAAACTCTCCAGGGCCCGGCCGGCTTCGGCCCTGGGGCTCTTGAGAAAGGCCTTCCGGGCGGGATAATCCCGAAAGAGGGCCTCCACGGTCACGGTGGTTCCCGGGGAGGAAGCGGCGGGGCGGAAGGCTTCCTCCCGACCGAAGGCCACCCGCAGGAGGTAGCCCTCGCCGGCCTGACGGGGACGGGAAAGGATGGTCAACCTGGAGACCCGGGCAATGCTGTAAAGGGCCTCCCCCCGGAACCCGTAGGTCACCACCCGGAGGAGATCCTCGGGACCGGCGATCTTGCTGGTGGCGTGCGAGCGCCAGCAAAGTCTGAGATCCTCCGGTTCCATCCCCTCGCCGTCGTCGGATACCCGTATGAGACGGAGCCCTCCCTCCTCAAGCTCCACCTCCACCCGCGAGGCCCCGGCGTCCAGGGCGTTTTCCACCAGTTCCTTAACCACCGAGGCCGGGCGTTCCACCACCTCCCCGGCGGCGATCTTGGAATGGACTTCCTCGGGAAGCAGCCGGATGCGGGGCACCTTCAGGCCGCCTGAGCCACGCTCCGGGGTTTACCGAACACGATGCGTCCGGCCGGGGTCTGGAGCACACTGGTCACCACCACTTCGACCTCCTTTCCGATGAGCCGGCGTCCTCCCTCCACCACCACCATGGTTCCGTCGGGTAGATACCCCACGCCCTGATCCCGCTCCTTGCCCTCCTTTATGACCTCGATCTTGAGTTCCTCCCCCGGGGTAACCACCGGACGCAGGGCCAGGGCCAGCTCGTTGACATTGAGCACCTCTACTCCCTTGAGCCTGGCTACCTTGTTGAGGTTGTAGTCGGTGGTGATGAGCTTGGCTCCGAGGTCGCGGGAGAGCCTCACCAGCTTGGCGTCGATGTCCCGAATACGGGGATAGTCCTGATCCACGAAGCGCACCTCTACCCGACCGGACTCCCGAATCCGGTTCAGAGCATCGAGCCCCCGGCGGCCCCTCTCCCGACGGGAGTGATCGCGGCTGTCGGCCACATGCTGAAGCTCGCGGAGCACGAAGTTGGGAATGATGAGTGGCCCCTCAAGCCAGCCGGTCTCACAGATGTCGGCCAGGCGTCCGTCGATGATGGCGCTGGTGTCCACCACCTTGGGACATTCTTTACGGGGAAATTTTTTGGAAACATAGGAGAGGGGATGAAATAGTCCCTCGGGGAGACGGATTTCCGAAAAACGGCGCCCTCCCACCACCAGCCCCAGGTATCCCAGAGCCAGGGCCAGCATGGAATACACGAAAGCCGCCCAGACCCCCTGCCCCAGAGGAGCAAAGAGGGAGGAGAGTAATCGGGCCAGGGCCAGTCCCAGAAGGAGTCCCACCGCTCCTCCCACGATCTGAAGCAGGGGCAGACGGCGGATGAGTCTTTCCGCAAAAAGCACGAGAAGCCCCACCCCCGCCCCTCCGGCAAGCCCCGCCCAGGGGGAAAGAGGGTGACCACCACGGGGGGGAAAGTAACGAACCACCCCGAAACCGAGAAGGGCCGCCGTACCTACTAGAAGAAAAGGAATCAGGTAGCGTCTCAAAAGTCTCTCTCCTTAGGGTGCCTGAGCCAGCGCCTCCCGAATCTTCCTCTCCACCTCGTCCTCTTCGAGATTTTCGGCCAGGGCCAGCTCCTTTACCAGAAGACATCGGGCCGTATCGAAGAGTTTGCGCTCTCCGTAGGAAAGGGGTTTCTGTCGGCTTACCAGATGAAGATCCCGGTACACCTCCGCCACCTCGAAGATGGAACCGCTTTTGAGTTTTTCCATGTATTCCCGATAGCGCCGATTCCAGGTCTGATGATTAAAGGAAAGCTCTTTGGTGCCGAGGATTTCGTAAACCCGGGCCGCTTCCTCCTTGGAAATAAGACTGCGAAGTCCGACCCTCTGGGCGTTGTCCTTGGGGACCAGAACGGTCATGTTAGTCTCGAGAATACGCATCACATAAAAGGTTTTTTCCTCCCCCCCTATGACCTTATTTTCCACGGCCTCAATGACCCCCACGCCGTGCGCAGGATAAACCGCCATATCTCCTATATTGAACATCTCCCCTACCCCCTTCCCGGATTTAAAGGGTGAATTTTTAACAATTATACCCCTGTTTCGGGCCTCTTTCAAAAACGGGGCGAGGATGCTATGATACCCGCGATGGGTTTGACCCCGCTTGAGATCGTCAGGCATCTCCCCAAAACCAACTGCGGGGAGTGCGGAGAGCTCTCCTGTCTGGCCTTTGCGGTGGCTCTCCTTTCCGGAAAACGCACCCCTCGGGACTGTCCCCACGCGAATCTCGAAGGGCTTTCCCTTTCCGGAGGTCCGAATCCCTCCTCCGAACTGGATCAGGCCTGGCGCATCCTCGAGGAGGTAAAGACCGAGGTGGCCGGCTTGGATCTTCGCGCCCGGGCCGGGGGGCTCGGAGTGGAATGGCGGGAGGGGAGGCTCCTCATTCCCTACCTCGACGGCCTGGTGGAACTCACCCCGCGGTCCGCCCGTCGTATCGACGGCCTGGAACTGGATCCCCGGGATCAGATCCTTCTTTACAACTATGTTCGTTTCGGGGGAAAGGCCCCTCTTTCCGGAGAATTCGTGGGGCTGGAGACCTTTCCCAATTCGGTCTCCAAGGTGGCCACCCTCAGGCGATATGCCGAGGAAAGGCTGGCCCGGGCCCTTTCGGAACGATTCGCGACCCTGCGGAAGGCCCTTTCGTCGTTCCGCACGCGGGAAATTCCCGCCGAAGCGGATCTATCCTTTGAGGTCTATGTGCTTCCCCGGGTTCCCCTCCGGATCCACTTCTGGCGTCCCGAGCCCGAGGAGGGGCTTCCCCCGGAGGCCAAGGTCCTTTACGACCGTCTGGCCCTGGAATATCTGGATCTGGAGTCCCTGGTCTTCTGTGCGGAACGATTTACCGAAAGATGGCTTGAGGTGGCAGGGATCCGGTAATGCTTTTTTCCCTGGCCCACGGATGTCCGAACTGCGGCGGCGAGATCGGAGACGACCGGCTCCTTGCGGGATGGCCCTGCGAGAGGTGTCTTCCCGAGCCGGAGGAGCCCTGCGCCCTTCCTGAAGAAAGACTCCTCGGGCTTCGTCCCTTCTGTGAGGCCCGAGAAAAACTGGCCCACTTCCGGGAGATGTTTATACGGGCCGTGGGGCACGCTCCCTCGAGCCTTCAGGAGACCTGGGCCAAGCGTTTTTTCCTAGGGGAGTCCTTCGCCATCGTGGCCCCCACCGGATCGGGAAAGACCACCTTCGGGCTACTTCTCACCCTCTTAAATCCGGGAAAAAGCCTCATCGTGGTCCCCACCCGTCTCCTCTGTGATCAGTTGCACGGAAGGCTCGAGGCTCTGGCCGAAAGGCTATCGATCTCGCGGAAAATTCTGGCCTATCGGGGGCGCAGGCGGGACAAGGAGGCCTTCGCCGCGGGCGACTACGAGATCCTGGTAGCCACCTCGGCCTTCATGTATCAACACGGCCCGGAGCTTGCCCGGATCGCCTTTTCGCTGGTCTTCGTGGACGATGTGGACGCCTTTCTCAAGCGCTCCAGGCACCTGGAGACCCTCTTTCGCGTACTGGGATTCACCGAAGAGGAGATTCTTCTGGCCCTAAAACCCCGCAAAACGGACCACGACTTCGAACTCCTAAACGGCATCCGGGAGAGGGGAGGGCGGGCCCGCCTGATTATCTCCTCGGCTACCCTCAAACCCCGAACCTCGCGGGTGGTCCTTTTCCAGCAGCTCCTCGGTTTCGACATTCAGCGGGCCACCTCCACCCTTCGAAATGTCCTGGATGCCTATCTTGAGGTGCCCCGGGACAAACTCTTTTCCGAGGCCGTGGAGGTCTGTCGGCGCCTGGGAGCCGGAGGGCTTATCTTCCTCTCCGAGGATCTGGGTAAAGCCGAGGTGCCGCGGTTTACCGAATTTTTGCGCCGAAACGGAATCAGAGCGGTCTCCTATCTGGAGGCCTCTCCGGAAAAACTCGTGGAAGGGTTGCAAAGAGGGGACTTCGAGGTGGCGGTGGGGCTGGCTCACCTGGGGAATCCTCTGGTCAGGGGGCTCGATCTTCCGGAGGTTCTGCGCTACGCCGTGTTCGTGGGGGTGCCCAAGCATGTGTTCTCCCTGCGGCTGGAGCTTTCTCCCCAGAACCTTTACGCCCTCCTTTCGGCCCTGCTTCCGGTTTTCGAAGGCGAGGAGGAGACCGAGGCGACGGCTCACCTGCGCTATCTCCGCAACTATCTTACCCTCAGAGCGGAGGACCTTCCCCGGTATCCCAGGATTGAGGCCCGTCTCAGGGAAATCCGGCACTTCCTTGAGACGCGTCTTTCGGAGAGCGCCTTTCGGGAAAGGCTGCGTTCCTCCGAGGAGGTCTTTCTGGAGGAGAGGGAGGGGGAGCTTTTCGTGGTGGTAGGAGACGCCGCGGCCTATCTTCAGGCCTCGGGCAGGGTGTCCCGACTTTCGGCCCGGGGGGTGCTCCCGGGGCTATCCGTGGTGCTTGCGGAAAGTCGCCGGGCTCTCGCGAGCCTTAAACATCGACTTCGTTTTTTCCTCGGGGAGCCACCGGACTTCCGTCCCCTCCCGGAGTTAAATCTCGAGGAGGTTTCCCGCCGGCTCACCGAGGCCCGTCGGGGGCTCCGCGAAGGACGCACTCCGAAGGTCCGAAGCACCCTCCTGGTGGTGGAAAGCCCCCACAAGGCCCGAACCATTGCCTCCTTCTGGGGAAGACCATCCCATAGACGCCTGGGACGGGTCGTCGTTTACGAGATTCCCACCGAGGACCGGCTTCTCATGGTTACGGCCTCCCTGGGCCATGTCTTCAACCTCTCCCGCCGGCGGGGGTTGTTCGGAGTGTTTTCCGAAGACGGCCGTTATCGGCCCCTCTTCGATACCATCAAGCGTTGTCAGGATACCGGAGAGGAACTGGTGGATCCGGAGGAAGTAAAGGAAAGGTGTCCTGGGGGGAGGGTTTGGGACAAGGGGGAGATCCTTGCGGCGCTGGCGCGGGTGGCCTTTTCCGCCGACGAGGTCCTCATCGGTTCGGACCCCGATGCCGAGGGCGAGAAGATCGCCTACGATCTCATGATCTCCCTGCGCCCGTATCAGGCCAACATCCGGCGGCTCGAGTTTCACGAGGTTACCCCCCGGGCCCTGCGGGAGGCCCTGGCCCGGCCGCAGGATTTCAACACGGCCCGGGTAAAAGCCCAGCTGGCCCGCCGGGTGGCGGATCGGTGGGTGGGGTTTGCCCTTTCCCGTTATCTCTGGCGGGTCTTTTCCCGGCGAGGCCTTTCGGCCGGACGGGTTCAGACCCCGGTGCTGGGCTGGGTCATCGAGCGGGCCAGGGAGGCCGGTCGCAAACGCTATCTCCTGAGTTTCCGCCTGGGAGGTCGCCGTTTCACCCTGGAACTCGAGGACGGTCGCAGGGCCCGATCCCTGAAGGAGGAGTTCGGTACCCTGCGGTGGGAAGTCCTGGAGGAGTCGGAGGAGGAGATCCCCGCCCCGTCTCCCTTCACTACGGACACCGTGCTTGAGGAAGCCCACACCCGCCTGGGTTTCACCAGCCGATACACCATGACCCTGCTTCAGCACCTCTTCGAAAGCGGGCTCATCACCTACCACCGCACCGATTCCACCCGGGTCTCCGAGGCCGGACGCTTTCAGGTGGCCCGCCCCTATCTGGAAAAGACGCTCGGGGCGGACTTCTTTTTCCCCCGGGCCTGGGGGGAAGGCGGGGCCCACGAGGCCATCCGTCCCACCCGGCCCTGGGATCTCCGGGAATTGCGCTCGCGGGTGGCTCACGGTCTTCTCTCCCTGGAAAACGAAAGGGATGCCCTGCGTCTCTACGACCTCATCTTCAGGCGTTTCATGGCCAGCCAGTGCCGCAATCCCCGGGTTAAGGTGGCTCGCCTGCGTTTTACCGTATCGGACTTTTCCTGGGAGGATCGGGCTCCGGTGGAGATGCTTCGCCCCGGACACGACCGGCTGTGGGAACCCCTTACCCTCTTTCAGCCCCGGGGGGGGCCGGAAGAGATACGGCTTCGCAGCGTCTCGGCCAAACCGCTTTTCACCGAGGGCACCCTGGTTCAGGAAATGAAAAAACGCGGCCTGGGACGCCCTTCCACCTACGCCGAAATCGTTAGCACCCTGCTTTCCCGGGGCTATGTCAAGGCCATAAAGGGAGGCCGCCTGGTGCCCACCCACCTGGGGAAAGAGGTTTACGAGGTGCTACGGAGGGATTTTCCCCACCTCGTCTCCGAAGAGTTTACCCGGGAACTGGAAACCCTTATGGATCGCATCGAGGAGGGGCAGGATGACTGGCAGGAGGTCTGCCGGAAACTCGAGGACCTGGTCCGTCGGTTCGTGGGTTAAAGGGTTTTTCCTGGCGGGTGCACTCCTTCTGACCTCTTGCGCCCTCCACCCGGGCGCGGAACTTAAGCAATCCTCCCTGGGCTTCAATCGGGCCCTGCAGCACTCGCTGGCCGAACAGATGATCCTCAACCTGGTCCGTTTGCGCTACGGGGAACCCCCGGTCTTCCTGGAGGTCACCAGCATCTCCACCCAGTACGGATTTTCCGGCGATCTTTCCGCCGGAGCCAGGGTGAACGAGGCCTATCCCGATTCCTATAGCTTCGGCCTGGGGTTTTCCTATGCGGTAAAACCCACCTTTACCTTCGTACCGCTTCAGGGGGAGGAGTTCGCCAGGAGACTTCTTTCCCCCATACCGGTGGAACACCTGGTCTTATTGCTCAACTCCGGATGGCGCGTGGATCGGGTTCTGCGTCTCTGCGTGCAGGGGTTAAACGGGGTCCCCAACGCTCCCACCGCCTCCGGGCCTACGCCTTCGAAACCGCCGAGGTTTGAGACCTTTCTGCGGGTCAGTCGTGCCCTGGAAAACCTGCGCCGACACGGTTATCTTCGGTTCGTGTTCCTGGAAAGGGAAGGGCGGGCTTTTCCGGCCCTCCTCATCTCTCCCGAGGCCCGGGATCTTGCGGAAACGCGGGAGGTCCTTCGTCTCCTCCGCCTGACCCGGGCCTCCTATTACCCCCTGGTAGGGCCGGAGGCCGAACCCGGGCCGGATCGTATTCGGGTGGAGACCCGTTCCCTCATCGGGGTGCTTTTCTACCTCTCCCAGGGAGTGGAGGTCCCGGAAAGGGATGTGGCAGAGGGGCGGGTCGTCCTCACCAGGCTTCCGGATGGACGGCCCTTTGACTGGAAACGGGTCCTGGGAGACCTCTTTCGGGTTCGCGAAAGTTCCACCTTCCCCTCCGGGGCTCTGCTCGCCGTGCATTACCGGGGACGATGGTTTTACCTTTCCGATACCGATCCCAGCACCAAGGCCACCTTCGTTCTGCTTCAGCAGCTCTTTGCCCTGGAGGCTTCCAAGGGAAAGGGGCTTTCGCCTCTTCTCACTCTTCCGGTGGGGAGTTAGAGCGTCCCAGATAGAAGTTCAGCCAGGAAGAGGTCCGGAAGAGGGCCCAGTCGCGCGGGGAAAGTTCTCCGGAAAGGAGCTTGCTCCGGCGCTCCTCCGGACGGAGACGTTCGTAGATCCGTACATACACGCAACGGCGTTTCCCGGGATACACCTCGCACCATCCTTCCTGGCTTCCTCCGCAGGGACCGTTGAGGAGGTACTTCGCGCACTGACTCTGGGGGCAGAGGAAGGCCATTTCCGCCAGTACACAATCCCCGCACTCCTGACAGTCGAAGAGGGCTTTCTTGAACCAGTATTCCATCCGGGTGAAGTGTTTTTCGAGGGAACTTCCGGCCACGCGCTCGGCCAGTTTTTTCCACACGGGTAAGAGGCGTCCGCGAGGGGAAAAAAAGATCCGGTGAACCAGGCGGGAAAACCGGTAGAGGATCCCTCCGGACCGGGGAGGACCCGGGGGCACTCTTTGCGGGACATTGAGTCCGGTTTCCGGATCCTCCCGGTAGAGGAAGAAGGCCCCTTCCGGGTGTTCGGAGAATTCCGGCAGGAATTCCCGCCAGCGGGGGTAAAACTCCCCGGCCATGTGAAGGAGTTCTCGCGCCGCCACGGGATCGAGCGGGGCCCCGCAGATGTGCACTCCCCGGAAACCCAGCCCCCGGCAGACGGCTATGAGACGGGCGGCCCGGGAAAGCGCCGCCTCCTTTCCCCCGTCCGGGGCGCGGGATTCCCGTTCCACCCGGCGCAGAAGTCTTTCCGAAACGGTTATCCCCGGCACCACCCCCCGATGGAGAAGGCGAGCCAGACGCAGATCCATGACCAGGACTCCGGCAAGCACCGGTAGATCCCTGATCCCTTCCTCATCCAGGAAATACAGCAACTCCTGGAACTTGCGGGCCGAAAACCCCACCTGCGTAATTACGAAAGAGGCCCCGGCCCGTATCTTACGAAGGAGCTTGAAGTACTGAAGAACGGTCTCGGCCTCGGTCCACTTGAAGGGATTCACCACACAGCCCGGAAAGAAGGGAATGGGGGGAAGACGAAGCCCCCCGCCGGGCACCTCGGGAGGGAGGTGAAACCCCTCCCGCATCTCCGAAACCAGGCGCAGGAGGGATACCGAATCCAGGTCAAAGACCGGCTTGGCCCGGCCCCGGTATCCGTAGCGGGGATAGTCCCCCGTGAGAATCAGAAGGGTGTGCAACCTTTCTCGATCCAGGGCCAGGAGATCGCTCTCTATTTGATTGCGATTTTTGTCCTTGCAGGAAAAGTGAATGATGGGTTCGTGCCCCATGAGGCGGAGCTCCCGTCCCAGAGCCTCCGGGGCCAGAGCCGGATGTCCCCCGGCGTTATCGGTGATGGAAAGGGCGTCGAAAAGCCCCTCCCCGGCGAGAGCCTCGGCGAAACGAATAATCTGTCGGTAATGCCGGGTGCGGGTGCTGCGTCCGGGCACCAGCTCAAAGGTGATCACGAATTCCTTTTCGGAAAGAGTCCGGCTGAAAGCGGGCACCCTTACTCCCTCGAGAGCCCCAGGGCCTTGAGTTTGCGATGGAGGTAACTGCGCCTGAGACCGATGGCCTGCGCCATCCGGGAGATGTTCCCACCGTATTCCTCGAGTTTCCGACGCAGAAATTCTCTTTCGAACATCTCCCGGGCGGTCTTGAAGTCGGCCACCCGCAGCCACTCGGGGATCTCCCCTCCACCCCGGGCGCGCTCGGCATAATCCAGAAACTCCCGGGGCAGATCGTTCAGGGTGATCTCCTCCCCCGGAGAGATGATCACCAGACGCTCGATGAGGTTCTTCAGTTCCCGCACATTTCCCGGCCAGGGATAGCGCTTCAACACCTCCAGGACCTCCGGAGAGATCACCTTCCTCCCCAGCCCGCTGTGCCGGGAAAGTTCGTCCAGAAACTCCTCCACCAGGAGGGGGATGTCCTCCGGTCGTTCGCGCAGGGGGGGGATCACGATGGGAACCACATTGAGCCGGAAGTAGAGGTCTTCCCGGAAACGACCGGCCTCCATTTCGGCCCGGAGGTCCTTGTTGGTGGCGGCGATGATGCGCACATCCACCTCAATGGTCCGATCCCCGCCCACCCGTTCAAACCTCTTTTCCTGGATTACCCGCAGGACCTTGGCCTGGGCCGAAAGGCTCATGTCCCCCACCTCGTCCAGAAAGAGCGTCCCCCGGTGGGCCTGATCGAACTTACCCCGGCGGGATCGGGTGGCCCCGGTAAAGGCCCCCTTTTCGTGTCCGAAAAGTTCGCTTTCGATGAGGTTTTCGGGAATGGCGGCGCAGTTAACCTCCACGAAGGGCCCCTGAGCCCGCCGGGAAAGATTGTGGATCATCCGGGCGGCCACCTCCTTGCCCACACCGGACTCTCCCTGG
Source organism: Thermosulfurimonas sp. F29 (assembly GCF_019688735.1). NCBI lineage: Bacteria > Pseudomonadati > Thermodesulfobacteriota > Thermodesulfobacteria > Thermodesulfobacteriales > Thermodesulfobacteriaceae > Thermosulfurimonas > Thermosulfurimonas sp. F29. The sequence continues at coordinate 233,250 of NZ_JAIFYA010000003.1, read as the reverse complement.
ATGAGCACGGTGGCCTCGGTGGGAGCCACCCGGGCGATGAGTTCGCGCACCTCCCGAATGGCCGGGGACTCCCCGGTGAGACCGGGCTCCCGCAGACGGGAACGCAGCCTCAGGTTCTCCTCGGAAAGGGCCCGCATCCTTAGGGCCTTCTCCACGGTAACGATTACCCGGTCGTAGGAAAGGGGTTTTTCCAGAAAATCGAAGGCCCCCAGTTTCACGGCCCGGACGGCCAGTTCTATGGTGCCGTGCCCGGAAATCATGACCACCGGGAGGGTGGGATGCTCCTGGCGAAGCCGCTCGAGCACCTTCATGCCGTCGAGCCCGGGCAACCATATGTCCAGCAGTACCAGATCCGGGGGAGATTCCTCGACGAGGCGGAGGGCCTCCTCGCCGCTTTCCACGCACCTCACGCTGTAGCCCTCGTCCTCCAGGATGTCCCGCAGACTCTCGAGGATGCTCCTTTCGTCGTCCACCACCAGGATCTCAGGCATGAGGCCTCCTGCGGAAGGGAAGGCGGATTACAAACCGGGCCCCGTGAGGCCGGTTTTCCTCCGCCCGGATCTCTCCCCCGTGCCCCTGAACGATGGAGTTGACTATGGCCAGTCCCAGGCCCGTGCCTCCCTTTCCCGAGGCGTACGGTTCGAAGAGCCGGGGGAGGATCTCCGGAGGAATCCCCGGACCGGTATCCTCCACCTCTATCCTTACCCAGTCGGCCTCTCTTACCACGCGCACCCGCACCTCGCCCCTCTCCTCCATGGCGGCTATGGCGTTGTCGAAGAGGTTCAGGAAAACTCTTTTTATCTGATCCCGATCGAAAAGGAAGGGGGGGAGGGGTTCGGCCTCCACCCGGAACCGCACCTCCCGGTGAGCCTCTTGGTAGAGGGCCACCACCTCGCGCAGGACCTCCCCCAGGTCGTTCTCCTCCAGACGGAGTCCGGGCAGACGGGCAAAGGCCGAAAACTCGTTTACCAGGCGCTTCAACTCCTCCACCTGTTTTTCGATGGTGGTGGTGCAGCGGGCCAGAACCTCCCGGTCCTCCGGGGAGAGTTTTTCGGAGAGTTTGCGCCGCAGGCGTTGAGCGGAAAGCTGGATGGGAGTCAGGGGATTTTTGACCTCGTGGGCGATTCTGCGGGCCACCTCCCGCCAGGCGGCGAGTCTCTCCATGCGCTCCTTCTCCGTTAGATCCTCCACCAGGAAAAGATAGCCCGGGAAGGCCTCTTCCGGTAGGCGCACGGCGGTGAGTCCCAGCACCCGGGGGCCCTTTTCCTGCATCAACCTTACCGGGAGGAAGGCCGGCCGATCACGGCTGGCCCTTTCCATGAGCTCACGAAAGGCCCCTAGAAGCTCCTCGGAGACCACCTCGGCCAGAGGCCGTCCCTCCGGCGATCGGGGGATCTCCAGAAGCTCCCGGGCGCGGTGGTTGGTGAGGGTGAGGCGCTCCTTCCGATCCACCGCCAGCACCCCGGCGGTAATGTTGTAGAGCACGGTCTCGAGATAGGCGGTGCGTCTCTTGAGTTCCTCGTTGGCTTCGGCCAGCGCCCGGGTGGTCTCCTCCACCCTTTCCCGATAATGCCGCAACTCGCCGGTCATCCGGCGGAAGGCCTTGACTAGGACTCCCACCTCGTCCGGGGTCTCTTCCGGGAGACTCACTTCGAAGTCCCGGGCGGCGATTCGATCCGCCGCCTCGGCCAGTTCCTGGAGAGGATCGGTAAGCCGTCGGGCAAACCGCATCCCGAACCAGACCCCCACGAATATGGTAAGAAGGGTGACCAGCAGCAGGAGGAGAAGAAGCGAGGTCTTGAGCGGGGCCCGCAGGAACTTGAGCTGCTGATAAAGCCCCACACCGGAACTGATGTCCTTGATCAATTTTTCCAGCCCGGGATCCAGGAACTTCCCTCCGGCCACCACCACCGGTTGACCGCGATAGGAAGCATACAGGAAGACCCGCAGGAGAACCCTGGTTCCTAGTTCACTGTTTTCCGAAACGGGGGCCTTCGAGGAAATTAGCTGGCGCAATACGGAGGGTGGAATACCCAAAGCCTTCTGTTTGACCCCCCGAGCGTAGGAGCGCTTGAGGATCCCTCCCCGGGTATCGTAAACCTCCAGGGTGTCCAGCCCTAGACGGCGTCTCCAGTGACGAAGAGAGCGGGAAGAAAGGTGTTTCGTCCGCCGCAGATACCCTTTCTCGAACTCCTGTAGCTTAAGGAGGATCTCCCGCTCCCGATCCTGATAGTAGGCCCGGGCCTCGAGGAGGGCCTTTTCCAGTTGCTGATCGAGATTGCTCCCGAACCAGTATTCCAGGCTGGTCTCGATGAACCGGTGGGAGACCATGAAAAGGAGAAGAGCAGGAACGAAGGTAAGGAGCAGAAAGGAAAGCACCAGTTTTATGCGCAGGCTACTTGATATGCGAGTGGCGCGGGCCTCGAAAATGGTCTTGAGAATGTTGCGCAACACCAGATAGATCACCAGAAGGAGCAGGATGAGATTGATCTGGATCAGGGCAAAGATGACCAGATTCTGGCCGGAAAAGCTCCAGGGCAGGATCTGAAAGACCCGGAATTCCACGAAAACGAGCAGGGCGAAAAGACCCAGCCCCAGAAGAATGAAGAGAACTTCCCGGCGAATTTTCAGTATTTCTTCTCGAGAAAGGCTCATAGCGAAAAACTAAGAGTGGCCCACGAAGATTCCAGGGTATCCCCTTTGAATAGCAGGAAACGGATTATCTTTTTGGGCCAGCCCACCCGGGTTATTTTCCGGACCTCGGCCCGGACTTTCAATCGATACCGCACTCCCGGCTTGAGTCGCACGAGAGGGAAAAGGGGAACTCCCTCGAGGTTTGCCGCAAGCATCAGGGCCTGACGCGGGGAGGTGGCCCGGCGAGGGGACTCCAGCGCGCCTACGGTCTGTACATAGTAGATGTTTTTGACCGGATCGTAGTAAACCGTACGGGCAATGTTCTCCTCAAAGAACTTTTCGTCCCGGAGAAGACGCCTAACTCTATAGACCTCTATTTTGAAGTTAAAGGTCAGGCCGAGACCGTGTCGGAGGGCCTCCTTGAGGTCTTCCCAGGGGAGATCCTCCAGATAGGCGTATATCAGTAGATAATCACGATAGGGGGCCACATTAAGGTCTCGTATCCTGAGGGCCAGGGCCTGCGAGGCCCCGAGGAAAAAGAGCGCCAGAAAAAATGCAGCCAGCCCCCTCAATGGATCTCCTTGAGGATGAAACTCTCGAGCGGTTTGCGACCGGTGCGCTTGCGCCGGTCGTTGGGGTATCCCAGAGCCACCACCGCGGCCAGTTCCAGCCCCTCAGGGAGCCCCAGCACCTCCCTCACCCGATCGCCATTTTTCAGGATTTCACCCAGCCACACTCCGCCCAGTCCCAGGGCGTGTGCCGCAAGGAGCATGTTTTCCAGACAGGCCCCGGCGGACTGATGGTCCTTGATTTGGTGATACATGACCTTCTGATCCAGAAAGACGGCGATCACCACCGGAGCCCGCCGAATGATCTCTCCGTAACGGGTGAGCTCCGCCAGCCTCTCCCGCACTTCCTGGTTCCACACAATGGCAAATCGCCAGGGCTGGTTGTTAAGCCCCGAGGGGGCCCATATTCCGGCCCGGACGATCTCCAGGACGAGCTCCCGGGGCGGGATCTCGTCGGTGTATTCGCGAATGCTGCGCCGGCCGTAAATGGCCTTAAGCACCGGATTTTCCGCAAAGGGAGAGCCGTTCTGAACCATACTGCGCCTCCCAGCGTCTTTTTTCCTCGAGCACGGCGGTCCGGATCCGATCCCGCAGATCCGGATCGTCGAGGTAGGTGAGGGGTCCGTTCTGTCCCCTTACTCGCAGGAGGAGCCCGGCCACCAGACGTCCCACATTGATGGCATCCATCACGGCCCGGTCGTCGAAAAGGGCCTCCTTTCCCCGGTGGGAATAGGCGTGAGCCCAGGGGGGGATTATGGCCCCCATGGCGTTGAGCACGGTGAGGAGGTAAGCCCCGGCCAGGGTGGCTCCGGCGTCGGCCCCAACGGTGATGACCCCCACCGCCTTCCCCTCCACATAGCTGGGCTCTCCGAAGGCCACCATGTTTTCGAGAGCGGTCATGCGGTCGATGAGGATCTTGAGAGGCCCCGATGGGGCATACCAGTAAACCGGTGAGGCCACGATGTATCCGTCCGCTTCCCTGAGTTTGAACAGGATCTCTCGGCCGTAGTCCTCGAAAATGCAGGGGTACTTACAGGTGGGTTCCTCGTCCTGAACGCAGCCGCGGCAGGGTTCGATTCTTTCCCGGTAAAGTTCCACCAGTTCGGTCTCGAAACCCAGCTCCTGGGCGGCAAGCAACGCGCATCGCAAAAGAGACCCCGACCCTCCGTAGGAATGAGGGGAACCGAGAATTCCCAGGATCTTACTCATCTTTTTCCAGCACCTCCGTTAGCCAGAACTTCGGAAGCGCAAAAGAGGCCCGGTGGACCTCGTGGGTATAGTAGTGGGTCTCGGGAACGGACTTGCGCCGGGGCTCCCGGGGATCCCCCGGAAACCTCAGTAGATAGGCATTATCCCCCCCAAAGGAGGGAATGCAGGCCCGGTAACAATGGGTCTCCTTCCCGTAAACCTTCCTGAAGACCGTGTAGGAGCCTTCCAGGATGTCCTTCATGGTGAAGGGGGTGGCGGCCTGCTGCACGATAGCTCCTTCAGGAGCCAGCTTAAGGAGCATCCGGTGGAAATCCTCGCTGAAAAGGGAATGGGAGAGTTCTATGGTATAGTCTGCCACCGACACATCGGGGTCAGTGGAATCCACGATGACGAGATCGAACTTCTCCCCGCGCTTTACCAGATCCTCCACCAGCTTGAAGGCATCCACGGTGAGGAGCTCTAGGCGGGGATCCGAGGGATTGGAGGGCAGGAGTTCCGGAAAGAATTCTCGCACCACCCGGGGGACCCGGGGATCGATATCGGCGATGAGGACCTTTTCCACCTCCGGATACTTGAGGACCTCCCGGGCCGCTCCGTAATCCCCGCCCCCGCAGATAAGGACCTTTTTGACCCGTCCTTCGGGGAAGGCCTGGAAGGGAATGTGGACCAGGGCTTCGTGATAGATGAACTCGTCCCGGGAGGTGAACTGAGCGGTGCCGTTGATAAAGAGAATCCTCCCCCAGAAGGCGTTTTCCATAACCAGGATGGCCTGCTCGCCTCCTTCCTCGTGGAGGACGATTCCCTCGTATCCGTAGAAGTAGCCCCGCTGCACGGGTTCTCCCAGGATGATTTTAGCGCCACGGCCTTCGGTGGGTAGCGAGTTTTCCATGATGGGCATAGAGACGGCCTCCCTCCGCGGATCTTGCCTTCATAATTACAGGAAACTGGCCCCCTTGCCAAGGCGAACCGGGGAGATTAGAATTGGGAGTGGTGCGCCCGTAGCTCAATCGGATAGAGCATTGGACTACGAATCCAAAGGTTGGAGGTTCGAGTCCTCCCGGGCGCGCCAAATTTCTCGATAAGTTCCCCACTTACGAAACACCCCTTGACGCCTCTTATTGAGAACGAGTTGCGAGAGAAAACCCAGGGAAAGTTTCGCATAACCCCCCGACTTCTCGTTTGTTTTTCGACACGGTTCCGGTAGCACGATGCGTTAAATCTCTGTTAAATCAGGGGGTCTGTTCTCGGTTTTCGGCGATTACGGGTGATTTTGTTTTGGGCTAAAAACGACGGAATGAAGCCCGGTTAGGAAGCGGTAAGGAAGAGGGTTTAAGGTGAAGCGACCGGTTAGTTAGCGCCGGACTTCTTGGTGAGGGCAGGTTGTTCTTCTTCCTCGAAGCAGTCCACCGGGGCCATGGCGGTTTTGTACCAGTGTTCGTTTTTGTGTTCCTCGGTGACGGGTTGGAACCCTTCTTTTTCGAGGAACTCGATTATCCTTTCGACTTCTGTTTTCTTATCCATCTTTGCCCCCGTTTTTCCTTCGTTTCTTCCGGGCTTCCTCGATGGACACCACCTTCACCGGCGAGGCGAAGATGGATTCCACCATCTCAGCCCTGAGTCTGGCATACCTTCTCGTGGTCTGCGGGGACTTGTGTCCCAGGGCGGCGCCAACCTCTTCGTAAGAATACCCACCTTTCAATCTCTGCATGGCGAAACTGTGCCGAATAGCAGCGTAGAGAGAAATGTTTATTCCGGCTTTCTTTGCGGCTTGTTTGAAGATGTCGAGCAACCTTTTGTAGGGGTAGGCGGTCCATCTCTCTTTATAGTGAGGGTCCCGGTAAGAGAAGACGAACATGGACCGTTTTTGTCTGGCTTGTTCCTGGATGATTTCCCGGATGCGTCCCACGAGAGGGATAACTTTCGCGGCTTTCTCTTTCGGGGTTTCGAGCAAGCGGTCGTTTGAGAAGGTCCGAAAGACGAGGATGTAGCCTTCCCGCAGGTCCACGGCGTCCCACATGAGGGCGCGAAGTTCCCCTATCCGAAGCCCGGTGAGAAAGCCAAACTCGATTATGTTCCGGTGTTCCGGCGGGATGTAAGACAAAATCAACGCTTGCTGTTCCGGCGAAAGCCAGCGGATAGGCGGTTCTTCCGGGCGAATGTCTCTGTCCGGGAAATAGGGAAGTCTTTCTATTCTCTCAAGCCTCTTGAGCCAGTTGAGGAAGGCTCTCAGTTCCACGAAAGCCTTTTTGACCGAACTCTTTGAAAGCCCGGCGTCGAGCATGGCCTTTTTGAGGTCGTTGAGGTGGTAGGCTTTCAGGTCTCGGACATCGAGTTCGCCTAGAGTGGGGATGAGCCACTTGCGGAACCAGGACTCTTTTGAGGCGAACCCGGCAGGGGTCATGGCTTTCTTTCGCTCTTCAAGGTATTCCTGAGCGAGGTTTTTGAAGAGGAACTTTTCCGCTTCCTTCTTCACCCACCGGGTCGGGTCAAACTCGCCGGTCTCAAGTTCGTGAGCTATCAGCTGCAGCACCCTCTGCGCCTGGCGGAAGTCGGTGAGAGGATTCCCCTGCTTGTCGCTATAGACTCGGACGAGCTTCCCCTGCCAGCTAAGGCTTACGAAGAGACGTTCAGGCTTCGAACGACAGCGAGGACACCGGAACCCGACGCGAGGGTCCTCTTTATATGGCTTCTTACATTTAGGACACCTCGCCGGTCTGGGATAGACACGCACGGTCTTCTTCCCCCTTCCGGGTACCGGTACTATCACGACCGAGAACAGGTCGTCAAGCGCGTCTCTCATCCCTCACCCCCGATTTCGGTTTCGGGGGCGTTTCGAAAAAAGAACGGCGGACGAAATCCGCAGAATGGTCACTGGATTTCGATTAGGAATTCTTAAGTGGGTAGGAAAATCCGACCCTAGGATTTTACTGTCGGGTTCAGGAATAACTCTTAACGAGAGAAAATCCTGTCGAGGTAAAATACCGCGCCTTTTGAGGAATAACTCTTCGCGAAAGAAAATCCTGGCGGTAGAAAAAGGCGCACAAATACGAGGTGAGGAATGGAAGGGGTGCGGCGCGGTACTGCGCCGCACCTCTTTCTAAGACATCCCTTGAGCGTCCGTTTCGTCGTCCTGGAAAGAGCAGGACGGACAGGCGAGGTATGGGCAAACCTCGCGGAAGGTCGGCGCTTGCAAATCAGGGAACCGGCGGGTGTAAAGATTCCGCGCTTCCTCGAAGATTTGACGCAATTGCGCAGCGAAGAAGTCCCGGACCCCGGACAAGCGGTATCCTCTCAGCGAGGCCGCGCCCACGCTAGCGGCCTGGATGAGGTCGAAGAGACGCTGGAACCACACCTGAGCGTCGTCATCGCTCATAGTGTGACCGTATTGCTGTAGGTGTCCTGCGAACATCCAGGCGAGCTGTATATTCTGTGCGCAAGAGAGGATGCGGTCATTCTCGGAAATCATCTTTTCTTTTTCCCTCGTCATCCTATCACCCCCTTTACGCGGTCTGCGCTTCCGTTTCCTCGACTCTTTCGTCCTCGACAGCCTCGACCGTCTCGGACTGTTTAGCGCGGGCGGTAGCGAACTTGGTCTGGACGGTGACGAGTTCCTCTGCGGACCGGGCGTTCAGGAACTCTTCGAGGGCTTCCTTGAGACGCCGGTTCTCGTCCCGCAAAGCCCTAACCTCTCTGAGCAGTTCCTCGTTTTTCTGGGCGGTAATCTCGGCGGTGTAGTTCATGTGCTTGTTTATTCCGGCGTACAACCTCTCATCCCCCAGGATGTCTTCGATTTTTTCCCCCTGTTCGAGTCTCTGGCGGATTTCTGCGAGGATGGCCGAGGTGAGTTTGCGAACGACCTGGATGGGGACGTTGTATTTGTCTCGCCCGGTGAGTTCCTGTCGAAGACCTCTGCCTAAACCGTACTTCTGTCCCACGGCTTCCTCGTAACTCGTCAAAATCTCGTAGAACCGGTACCGGGCGGAATACCTGTCCCCCAAAAACTTTTTACCGGACCAATACAAGCGGCTGCGGTCGCTATCGAACCAAAGCGGGGCGGTCATGATGTGAAGGTGCGGGACCTTCTCGTCCAAGTGAAGAGTAGCGATTATGGTGGAATAACGGTAGATTTTTCCGAAAAAGCGGATGTTATCCGCTACCCACTCTAAAAGTTTAGGGTTCCGGCTTATTTCCTCATAATCCTCTCTTTTCACCAGTTCTCGACCTATCAAGCTGTGGAAGAACGGACTGGATGCGCTCACCACCCACTCGTGGACAAACACCGTGCGGTCTTTCCTTGCGAAGGGTGCGAAAGAGAAGTCCGGGGGAAGTTCCGTAGCCCCGCTGTCGGCGAGGCGTTCCAGTTCCTGTTTTCGTTCCTCGAAGGTGCGAACGTCCGCGGGGACGAGGTGGTCGCGCAAATGGCGGATGGTGGCTTCGAGAAGAGCGAAGACGAACAGGCTAGCGGCGAGTTCGCCCCCGCCTATCCAAGCCGCGACTCTTCCAAGATAGCTCTCTTGTAAATGAGTGACGATATCTTTCCGGTTCGGTTCGACCTGCCAGTAGAGGTTGAGGTCGCTGCGGGTGGGGTCGACCCATTTCGAGTCCCTGGTCCTCACATTGTGCTGGAAGACCTTAACCGAATCGGTGAGATGGTAGCTCTTGAATTGCAGGATAAAAGCATTCCCGGTTCGTATGATACTCTTAGGCATTTGCATCACCCCCTACTTAGGATTTGAGTAGCAGTATCACCATCACCGCCAACCCCGCGACGACGGCGAGGGCGGCGAGGTCTAGCCAGAACCGGTGCCAGCACCCTGAGCATTTCTTTTTATTCAAGTCCATCAAAATCTCAGCGAGGGTTTCGTCACTCAGCGGCATCGTTTCTCACCTCTCGTGAATAATTCCCTCTGTAAGATTTTCCCTTTGTTAGAATTATTACGCTTAGCCTCTTTGAAAGAAAAAAGAAGCGAGGAAAATCCTGCGCCTAGATTTTCTAACGAAAAGAAAAAGGCGCATGATTACGAAGGAAGTAAAATCCCAGCAGAGAGCAGGCTGTCCCGGTCTCGGTTTCAGGCGGGCGGGTGAGGGTTTCTAGGTCCCGGCGGTCCGGTCTCGGTCTCGGGCGGGCGGGTCTCAGTCTCAGGCGTAAACTTGTATGAACCTGTATGAAGTCATACAAGTTAGGACAAGTTAGGCGAGGCGAGTTCTTCCCGGACCGCCCGGACCCGACCCAACCCGACCTCGACCTTGACTTCCACCTCGACCCCAACCCCACCCAAAAATAAAGAGAAATAAAGAGCCCGTATTCCCACCCAAACAAATTCCCGCGCATAGAATTATTCCCACCCACTCGTCAGGAATAATTCTGAGTGAAGGGAACCCCCGCCCTGGGTTTATTTCTCTTTCCCCACCCTTGCCATTCCCTTCCTCGTTTCCGCTTCTTCTCGCAGCCGGACGGCCTCGTCCAGGACGGCGGAAGCGACCGCGTCTGCTATAGCGTCGAGGAAGGCGTCGTCATCCCAGGGTGCGTCCACCCGGGCGGGGATGCGTTTGATAACGACGCGCTCTTTGAGGGGTGGGGGCGAGGGTTTGGTTTTAGCGTCGTTCCGATTCCCCACCTCGACCTGTTCTGTTTCGTTCTTGTTCCTGTTCTCGTTCTCGTCCCGGAACGCCTCGTCCGGGTCTACGCCGCGAGGGTTGGGGACGTGACCGGGCATGGGAAACAGCCAGTCGAACCAGTCCAGGTCGAAATCGGCGTCTTTTTGAAGACCTGTTTTCTTTTTTCTATCACTCATGACCTCGACCCCGTTTTCAGGGATTTCTGAGGGCGGTTTTGAGGGTTTTCCGGCGACCATTCTTCGAAAACCTGTCAAATCATATCTCGCCAGTTGGGACCGAAGAGTTCTTCCGGGCTGAAAGCTTCGTGTATAGAAACTTGAGGGTAGCGGGGACGGCGGCGGAAGCAGTTTTTCCAGTCCGGACCGAACCAGAGGATGGGGTCGCTCAGGATGCGCAGCATCTGCCGTCTCTCGGCTTCAATGCGTTCTGTGTCTTGTAAAAGCAGTTTTCCCTGCCCTCGAAGGGCATTCCTTAGCAGCGAATCGAGACGTCGAGGTTGTTTTTGCATCTCTTCACCCCTTACACCCATTCGTTGACGCTTAAAAATCTGCGCAAACCGCTTTTTAAATTTGCCATCACAAGGCAGCCCATCCCCACCCCCTGGCGGGTGTATTTCTCGTTCACGCGACCAAGAACATCCAAGAGGGTGGCGATGGGAACCCGCGCTTCTCTAATCTGTTCTTGGTGAGACCCCAAAAACGGCAACCCGAACCTTGCCGCGTGAGCCGGGGCGGGGGTTCTCTCGCGTGTAATCAAATCCGTGCCCAATTTCCAGTCGATTATCTCGCCGATGCTTTTCGCTGAGAGGACATAAGCGAAAATCAGGCTCACATTTGTAAGAAACGCCCGGGCGTTCTGTTCGCCGTAAATGCGCGAGATTTGATGCAAATCTTGCCAGACGCAGGTGAGAGAGACACCCCAGCTGCGCCCCTTATCGAGGATGTCCTGCATCATCTTAACACTATAACTGCTTGCCTCATCTACCAACACCACCAAGCGAAGGCGAGGGGCGTCGTTGGTGAATTGCTGCAGGATGTAGTTTAGAAAGATGTTGTAGAGGCTTGGTAAGATTCGACCCCGTGACATCGTAGTGAAAAAGAGATTCGCCCCTTGATTAAGAAGTGCAATAGGGTCCACTTCCTCGCCCTGGGCGAATTCTGCAAAATCACTAGAACCAAATAGTTCCAAAACCTGGCGAACGTTGGTTTTGATGCTTTCCGCGTGCTCACCCTGCTTCTTCCCTGCGAGGGGTGACAGGGCGTTCAAAGCGAAACTAGCTAACTCTGCCGTCTCTCTGTCGCTTGCTTGAGACAGAGAGCGCAATTCCTCATAAAATTGAGGTATTTGCTGAAAGTGAAACGAACGGACGTATTGATAAAGCTTTCTGTTTGTTAATTCCTGTTTCTTCATCTTTTCAACCAAAACCCACCACGCCACGAGTCCCGCGAAACATTCCTTTCCGTAGCGTTCCCACCGGGACGCACTGGGGTCGGTCTGGTTCGTGTTAGCATCATCGGGGATTTTCAGATAATCGATAAAAATACGCCTAATACCGTCAATGAGCGTCGGATAAGTCCAGCATAACGACAGCAAACTCACGCTAGCTTTCTTTTTCTCGTCTATTCCATCCAGAACGGGTCCGGCGTAGCGGAAAGGTAACCCTGCCTGGTCCGTCCACCTGATGAGACCGTCTTTTGCGTCGAAGACAAGGCAGCCCACTTGAGAGTCCCCCGCGTAGCGGCGAAGAAAATGGACGAGGCTAGTACTCGTCTTCCCCGACCCCGACTGTCCAAAAATGAAGCAGTGGGGGCTCAATAGCTGCTCTAAGTTCACCCCCCACCTCGGACCCAGGCGCAACGAACGAGGGTCCACGACGCGTCCGAACTCGATGCGTCCGCGCAATTGCGCGAGTTCCGCCCGCCGCGAGAGCCAGCCTGCCAGCACATCCAGCGCGACTTTCTCATCTCTTGCCCGTCCATAGCGGGAAAAGTCGCCATAACTGAGAGCGAGGATGACGACAGGAACGGTGGCGAGGATGGCGGATAGGTAAGCGTTGTAGAGAGCATAATTAATCCCCCCGTCTGCCGCGTGAGGAAAGGCGGCGAGGAAACGAAGACCCCAAGGATACTCTACCAGTCTTTGAGCAACCCAGGCCCCCACTTCGCGGATAAAAAACAGTCCCGACAGACCGAGCCAGATAAGAAACAGATGTCCCGGTCTGAGTCGTAAATCGTCTAACCAAGCGAAAGCGCGGTCGAGGATGCGGACGACGCGGGTTTTAACCGTCGCGGCTGAAATTTTACCCCTCATCCCCCACCTCTGGCAAGAAAAATTCAGGGATACAGCTAACTTTCGCTGTTCTTTCGCGCTGATAACCGATACGCCAGCATAAAGCGTTAAAATCTCGATAAACCACCTCAATAGTCTCTTTTACTTCCCATTCCTCGTAGTCGTACTCGCGACGGATATGAAGCGCCTGTGGCGCCGCGCAGGCGGAACAAGATGCGATGCCGGTTTCAACCTCGACCGTCACCCCGCCCAAAATCCGTTGCTTCCTCTCTCGTTCCACTTCAGCCTGGACCTCACCCTCGTGACACAAGGGGCAGGGGTAACGAACCAAACCGTCTTCAACCGTGTAGGGAAGAAACTTCTTCCAAGCCGCTTTGTTCATTTCTAAACCCCCTGTCTGTTCTCTTTTTTAAAGAAGATACGAAACAGGAAAGAAGAGAGAAAATTACTCAGAACACCCTCGAAAGTCGCGACAGAGTAGGGGAAAGCTGAAGGACATAGAGAGAAATTTATGTTTTCCCTCACCGTTCCCGGAACTTAATTATGGAAAAAGGAAAAACAGGGGGTGAGGGAAAATGGACGGACTTTCTCTATCAGCCACCTCTCAGATACTTGCTTTCGACGCGCATCAGGCGGAACTGATGGCGCGAGTCTTTACCATCCTTCTCTATGCTTTGCCCGCGATAGCTACCGTCGTGGTCGTCTACTACCTCACGGTTTCTCTGGTGACGCACTTCATAGGCGACCGGATGCCATTGCCATCTGGGCGGCGAAGTTGGTATTGAATACCTTTCTTATTACGCTTCTCTTAGGCGCGGTCATTAAGGTGGGGGACAGGTCGGTTATTCCCGACAGCGTGGAATCCCGGTTTCGAACGAGCGTTAACCGCGCAATCACCTTTCTCAACCCCGGCAACGACGCCCGTGAGGTCAAGGTGGACGCTTTCGGCGGAATGCCGTTTGAGGCGTACGCGTACCTCACCGAGGGCGTGTCGTTTGCGACGCTTCCCGGCGAGAACGCCTGCGCTACGGGCGAGTTCAAGAAAGAAGTTATGACCGTCTATGTCGTCGAGCCGGGAAGCGGGGATAAAGGTCTGCGCGGCGCGCTCGCCGCCTTAAACGAGGTTTCCAGCCGTTCCGGGGCGGGGAAGGCTCTCATCTTTCTCTACAACACCTTCGCTTCGCTATCGTTCACCGCGTCACACCTGGCCGAGCTGGATGTGTTCAAGGGGAAGTTCCTCGCGGGGAAAATACGAAGGGCGATGAAAGACGCAGAAAGGGCTTTAAAGGGACAAGGACGGTTCAGCGACTACTCGTTTGCGGCCTTGGCAGACAGCGCGGAAGTATACGGCGCGGGGGAGTTGCCTGAGACGACCATCGTCGCGCCAAGCCTTCAGAGGTTCCCTGGCGGGGTGTATGGATACGCGAGGTACGCCGTGCGGCGGGTAAAGAGTCCCGACGTGGCTTATGTGACCAAGGCGGTTCCGATGGACCGGATAGTGAAACTCGCCCGTGAGGGGACCCTCGACGAAAACCCCGCGATAGTCACGGCAAACGTGGGGCAGAACTACTTCGACGCGCAGAAAGCGGGCGTCTCACCTCAGCTGTTTGTGCGCACTCACCTTCCGCTCTTTCTCGAAAATTGCAGGGCAGACCTCGACATTCACCCGGACGATGTGGACTGGGAAAGAGGCGATGGCCTCGTCCAGGTCCTCGACCCGTGCAAGGTGAAGGTGAAAAAACCTGCGGTGGCAAGTACCGGAAGCGGGCAAGGGTTCGGCAGCCTGAACGATATCGTAAACAACCTTGTAGGCGAGTTTTTCGGCGGTAGTTTCTCTCTCGGCGGTGGAAACTCTTTGATAGGCGCGCTTGCGGGGCTTCTCGACTCTGCGGACTTCGGCTTCAGCGTCCGGGACGAGGCTTGTAGTAGCCCTGAAAATCTCGAGGCCGCGTACAGGAAATACGACGAGTTGTTGCGTTCAGACGACACCCAGTTTCGCGCCAACCGGGCGTGTCTTGAGCTGGGAAAAAACATTACCGGCGCTCTTCTCTACATGAGAAAGGTTGCGCAAAGGAACATCGACAAGTACGACGAGTACCGGTTCGGCAATTCTTCCGTCTACGCTTCGCTTCTCACGGACCGGTTGGTGTTTGCCGAGGTGGTGCCTCTCGTTCCGGGTAGTGAGGGCGGACCCGGCGAGTATGGGAACCTCGCGGACGCGTCCGGCGTTCTGAGAAGCGCGCTTGCGCCCGTAAAAGGGATAATTCCGTGGTCGGGGTTCAAAGTTAAAGAGCCTGGGGTAAGCGAAAATAAAGAGACCGACGACTGGATTAACGGTAATGAGGTTGTGGCAGGCGTAGTAGGAACCGGTTTCACAGCGAAATTCCTCAAAAAACTCGGCCTCGACCAGATAGTTTCGAAACTCGCTACTTTTCTCTCGCGAGCGGTCAAACTCTTCGAAGGACCGGTAAGAATAGCCATCATGGCTCTCTCGATGCTTCCGGTTTCAGGCTTACTTCTCATGTATACCCTCGGCTACTTTACCGCTCTCTATGGAACCACGGCGGGGATAGCGTTATTACCGGTGTGGCTGCTCTTTGCGTTCGGAAAGACCATGACGGCTACGGTGGGCGCGGACGAGCAGAGAGGGGAATTCTCGCTCATCCCGATGGCGCGATTTGCTTTCGTCCCGGTAGCGGTGGGTGCGGAACTCGCGGCTCTCGGCGTGGCAAGCGCGATGACGCTGAGTTTTATCTCGAATCTGTTTTCGAACGGTTTGACTTATTTTTGGTCAATATTGAACGCATACATGCACAGTTTTCTAGGGTTAAGCGTCCAAAACCCTCTCAAACTGATAACGGATTTGTTCTGGCCTCTCGGTTTGAGTTTCGGCTTGACTCTTCTTCCCATGTTGGCCCACCAGGTGGTCTTCGGACAAGAGTATCGCCCGATGCTTTACGGCGCGTTCTCGATGGGCGCGGTGACGGGGGTGTTCCAGCAGGCGGAAGCACAAGCTCAAAACCGGATAACGACCGCCTTCGCAGGCGGCGAAGGCGCGGCGGTAAAGACCGTCGCGGACAGCCTATCCCCCAGGGCGGATGCGTTCGCTAAGGGCAGAGGCGCAGAGACCTTCGAAGACCTGGAAAAAACCCTCTAACCCTCACCCCCTCTCGGGACGGTCTCACGGTCGAGGCCGTCCCTCTCTTTTATCTCTACTCGTTTTTATCCATTTTCGGGTAGAAACCTCGATTGAAGGTAATCAACCACGACCGAGAAGCCTTGAAAATTAAGGATTCTGAGCGGATAAAAAGTGGAAGCTCTGGTCCTGTTTTCCTCTGTTTCACTCTTCTTCATATTATTAAAAAAGGTAGTTGAAAGGGGGAAGAAGGATGAGGCAGATGAATGCAATTGAAGCGGTAGAAAGAAACGAGGCGATGGGCGAGTTTTGGATGGTCTTAGACGAGGTTCTTCCGGACTGGGCGAAAGACGCGAAACTGGGCGAACACGAGGACCTCTGGCGCGAGATGGTTCGCCGGGAATGGATGCTCTTTACGAAACTTTGCCGCGCTTGCCAGACCGCGCTTCTCGCTTGGGCGAAGAGAAAACGCAGGAAAGAACCATCGAAGAGCGAACAGAAATTGCATCAGTTCCTGCGCGGACGCGACCCTCTTGACCCGGATTTCTTACTTGAATGTGATACAGTTATGCTCGTCCGTTACATTCCATCAGGCGTAAAAGTCGAGAACAGAGAGGATATGCGTGAAGACGAGGAAGAACAAAAGAAAAAAGATAACGACGAACGGTGGCGACTCATAATCCAGGTGAGGGAAGAGGTTCCGTTAGAAGAAAAGCGAAAAATCTATACCACACACGGCGTCGTGACGAAAACGACCAGGTCGGTCTTGCACACGTTCCATGTTTGCACCGTCCCCCCTCGCGACGACATTACGCGGCTTTTTGAAGAGCTGACGGATAGCTGGGCGAGATTGAAGAGTCTCGTCTGGCACCGCGAGAGGTGGTCTATGCAGTCGATTGCGGACGAACTGGCTGATAACATCTACCGTCAAGCCAGACAGGAACTCATCAAGAAAGCTAATGAGGTAAGGATAAGAGAAGCTAAGAAGGTTGAAAAAGAACCTAAAACCCCAACCTCGCCCGAAACCTCGACGACGGAACCCACCCGGATTCTGCCGTTCCGTCGTAGAAGTATCCTCTAAGGGGGTGTTACCATGCATACTCTAGCCGTCCGAACCTCGAAAGGCGTCCTCACCCCCGCCTCAACCGGGCGGGGGCTTCCGTCCTACTTGAGCGAGGTGCAGGTGAACTCACTGACCGCACAATTCCAAGCCTGGTTTGACTCTGCGCGCACGGAACGAGAAAGGAAAAGGCGCGCCCGGTATTGGGCGACTTTTCTCGTCTTACGCTTCACCGGCGCCCGCCTGGGTGAGGTCCTGGCAATACAAGACGATACCGACATCGACTGGCGGAACGCAGAGGTGAGGATACGCACGCTGAAACGCCGCGGTGAGGCGACTCGGACCGTCTTTCTTCCCGCAAATGTCGTCGCCGAACTCTCGCAAATCCTTGTAGCTCACCCGGACCTGAGAGGACGGCTTTTCAAACTCGACCCGGCGAACTTCCGCAAGGTCTTCCGAGCGCGAGCTGAAGAGGCGGGGATACCGCGTAAATTGTCCCACCCGCATATCCTGCGGCACACCCGCGCAATCGAACTCATCCGCGCAGGGGTGCCTCTCACGCTCGTTCAGAACCTGTTAGGTCATGCGAGCCTCACGACGACGGCGGTATACCTGCAAATCCACCCGGTCGAGGCAAAACATATTTTGCGTGAAAGGGGACTCATTTAACATAATCAAAAACGATAGGGGGTGTAAACATGAATGAACTCGAAAAACGCATCGAGGCTCTAGAACGAGAAAACGCGGTTTTGAAAGGACAGGTCCAGGCGCTCTGGGAAACCCTGCGAGAACTAGCTAAAAAGGTGGACACTCAAAGTGAAAAATTGAGCACCATAGACGGAACTGTCAACCTCGTAGCTAACCGCCTGGACGACCTGCGGTGGGGACGAGATGACGCTGCCTCTATCCGCATCCCACCGCGGGACTATCAGCCCGACTGGGACGACTGGGACGAGGACGGGTTCGGAATGTAACGCATCGCTGCCCCTCACCTACTGCCGGGGGCGGCGGGGAACCTCGCCGCCCCCCTATCTTTTCGTTTCTCGATAACTTGTATGAAGTCATACATTTAATTTCACCTCAACCCCAACCCGGAACCTCGAAACACAAAAAAGGGCGGTCTCGGAAGAGAAACCGGGACCGCCCCCGAGGAAGGGGGAAGAGGTGAGGCGGTGCGGCTAGAACATCAACCCGACGCCAGGGCCGTTATCCTGGATGGAATAGCACTGCAAAATCTGCATGGGAACCCTAGCCGCGGGACTTCCGAACATGTCGCGGGTCTTTACGCCCCGGGCGAATACCGTAAGCCCAGTGAGAAACATCTTCCCGTCTACCTCGCACATGCGCGGTATAAACACCGTTCCGGTTTTTCCATCTTTATACAACCAGTAAGCACACTGCTTCGCCTTATCCACACCAGCTATTTGAAGGTCTTGGTCGTTGTAAAAATCATTGTCGTAAACGACCGTTATTCCACGCTCTGCGGCCTCATACTGCTTCATTCCCTCGAACTTCTTCGCCTCGTCTTCCGTCATAGGGCGGATTTTGCCAAATTTGTAGAACCGCTTGAGACAATAGACAAGCTTCCTCGCCTCGGTCGTCACCGAGGAACGGAACGCCTCTTTCGCGTCACTCACCGAAACCCCGAATTCCGGCGCGTAATACTTCGCCAGCCTATCCAGAACCTTTTTCGGCGGCATCATCGCACGAACCACGTTCGGAACTTCCTCTTTCTTCACCTTATCCATCATACCGAGAAAATATTTATCCCCTTCATCAGCATCCATCGCCCTCGCCGTCCCCACGACCGCGAAGGCAAAAAGGAAGAGAACCAGCGCCAAAAGTAGAGTTTTCGTTTTTGCTTTTGCTTTCATTTTTACACCCCCTTCTGCGTATTTTTGTCTTCATACTTGTCTTCACACGCCAGCACCGCCCGCAGACCGTCTCGCGAGCCGCGCCGGTGAGAGTCACCCAAGATAAGAAGACGGCAGGTGCCGTCTTCGACTAGCGCGGACAAATCCTGCGCCCGGACGTGGATAGAGCGTTCGTTCCAGAACTGGACGACGGTTCCCACAGCGCGAGGAAAAAGAGCGACAGACAACGCAATTAAAAACCCCAGTAAAACCCCCAAGACCGTTCCTAGAAAACAAATCTTGAAAAATTCGCCTTTCCTCATCACCCTTACCCCCTTCCTCGTGTTCGTTTTGCCTCTGTTTTTATTATTTGTTTAAAGAAATCTCAGAGAAAAAGAGAAGAAGACTAAAATTGAAATCCAACGGCATTTTCACGAAAACCTGTTTTAAAGCCTCGACTGAGAACGAAATTTCTTTTGAAGGCGGTCCGTCTGTGAGCCGAGAGACCGCCGAGGTTAAAACCGTGGTCGAGGTTGAAGTCGAGGTTGAGGTTGTAGTCGAGGTCGAGGTTCCGTGCGCCGCCGAGAGGGGGGAAGGAATTGCGCGGTGGAAAATCCGCCGGGAGGCGGAAGCCGAAGGCGGAATGCGGTGCTCAGGCAGGAATCCTTTCCCCAGGGCGGCGCACGGGTGGGGCGACCGCCGTAAGGCGGAAGAAGGCGACTGAGAAAGTCTTCCGAGGTGAGGCGTCCTGCGAAGCAGGAAGAAGGCGATGAAACCCTTTCCGAAGTGAGGCGACCGCCGAGAGGCGGAAGAAAGCGTCGCCTCGACTTCCGAGGAAGAAAACGCCCGGCCTCGCCGGAAGAAGGCGTCTCAGGTTTACCTTCTCAAGAAAATTACACCCGCCACCCCGTCAATACCCTTTCCCTCAATAAAAAGAGATGGTTCCTATCCACTTTTCCTCTCGGAAATTTCTTTGATTTTTAACAAAAAGAGAAAAGCCTCTTCCGGCGGGGGTGGAACCGGAAGAGGCGGAAGGGGGAAAGGTGATGGAAAGGTTAGACAGTCTCTCTCACCTTTATAAAGAAGAGAAAAACCTCGCGCAAGCCCGACTGCAACCTCGCCAGGATGTTCCTGATTACGTTTCCCGCGCCGTCCGCCGCGACTGGTTGTGGGCGGACCGGTTCGTCCCTCACGTCCAAACGATTCTTTCTTCAATCCTCGCCCCGGTCGCACCTCTCTCAATAGACCGAGACGAGGCGACGGACTTCATGGTTCTCGAAAGCCGCGGCGCCCGCGTCGCCTGCCGAGTGAGACGTTTCCCGCGAGCGGAACGCTTTTTCGAGACAATGCGAGAGGAAATCACTCTGCGCGCTATCCGTCGAAATTGCGAAACCGAACTCGATAAAATCCTTCAAGGTCACGCGGACTTCCTCTTCTACGCTATCGCCGCACCGGATGAGACGGATTTCGCTTCCTGGTCCTGGCAGACCTCGCCGTCTTCCGCGAGTTTGTAAAGAAAAACGAACGCATCCCCGGCCGCCTCAAGTGGAACCGGGACGGTTCGTCCGCCTTCCTTATCATCCCCCTCTCTTCTATGCCCGCTGAATTCGTCCTCGCCCGGGGAACATCTCTGAAAGCGTTCCTGCACCGCCGGTTCCCTCGCCTTTTCAACTAAAGCGCAAAACCCTTCCCTCTCACCATACGCCTCACCTCAAAAACCCCCGTCGCCGAAACCCAGGGCGGCGGGGTTTCGTTTCGTGTGTTTTGTAAGAAGTCCTACAAGTTAGCGTCCGTCCCGCCTCTCGCCGCCGGAACCCCTCGACGACCGGGCGGTCCGGGCGGTCCAGGTCTCAGGTTAAAAGTGGACTTAATGGTTTAGTTTTCCTCAATCTTTATTCATTTAAACATGAATAAAAAGACATTTTGCAGGGGGTGATGAAAATGAAGAATGCAACTGTCGTCGAAACAATCCTTAGAGGGCGCGGGATGTCCACAGTGGAAAAAAGCATCCTTATTCACGCTTACCTCGCCGGGCGTAGTGAGATTACCAGCCCGCAAGTAGCCAGGCACACCTCGCTTGGCTTCACAACTATACAGCGAGCCTTGCAAAGAATGGCTCGGAAAGGCTTTCTGCGCATCGTTCGGGACAGTCGAGGGCGAGTGGCGAAAATCTACCGCGTCCCTACAGGGTTCACCCTCGACGCGGACGAGAACCTCGTCCCTATTTGGGAACCTCAAACAAATTAAACCCCCGACGGGCGGGGGCGAGGAAAGGGCAAGAAGAACGGATAGGAGGTCCCTGCATGAATAAAGTAGCAAGGAAAGAGGATGCGGTCAAGCTTCTCGAGGAAGCTCGCAAGCAGCTAGAAAAACAGTTTCCCAACCATGACTTCACCTGGTCGCCGTTCCGCGAAAGCGCTGGGTACTTTTACCACACGGCGCTATGCCCCTTCCACCCTGAAAGAGTGGGAAGAAAAGACACTTCACCTTCGTTCACCTTAAGCTTGCGTAAGGGAACCGGGGAAAACAAGGTTCGCTTTAAATGCTTCGGCTGTCAGATATCAGGTCACATTGAAGCAGATAAACTCTCTATTTCAGACAGAAATGGGGATGTTGAACCGGAAGTCCCTCAAACCCACCGGGAAGAAAAAAAGTACTCAAAAGACGACTGTTTCAAATACCTACGCGAGCGCCTTGGTGAAGACGCCGCCGACTTCCTGTTAGAAGGCGTCTTGAGTATAGAAGAACGCGATGGTTCCGCTTACATCGCTTTCCGTTATCACGACCCCACCACCGGGCTGAGCCGTTGGAAGTTTCGTCCACCCCGCGAAAAGCGATTCTTCTTTTCAGACAACTCAAACGACGGCGGAAATATCGTCTTCTTTGCCAGACGACCTCTAGAACCGTCACAAACAGCCCTGGTCCTGGTCGAAGGTGAGTTTGATGCTCTTCAAATAGCGCGAGCCGTCCGGGACCCCTCAATCGTTCCCGTTGCGGCGGGTGGGGCGTCTGCCTTACCACAGGTAGGACGAATGCTCGCTGAAATTTTTCCCATCATCATCCTTGCCCCCGACCGGGACCGCGCCGGATTCGAGGCGCTGAAAGAGGCTCTGCGGCGAATCAGGTTCGCGGATGTCTTCGTTTTACGGTACGAAAGCCTTAATCCTCACGCTAAAGACCCGGATGAAGCTTTCAAAGACGTTTCTCTTTCGAGAGAAAATTTTCTACGTCTCTGCGAGAGTAGAGCGCATTTTCTTCAAAATGCGCAGATAGAACGTCTGACGATTCGCGCCGAAGCTGAAAAAGCCTTCCCCGAACTGTACCTTCACCGCAGGGACGCGTTCCTTGACGCTGACAACATTGAAAAATCAACGCCGTTGTTAGAAGTCCCATTTCACATCCCCCGTCGTAGCGCTGCTCTGCTCGCGGGGTTTGGTGAAGTGGGGAAAACTACCCTCGCTCTTTATGTCTGCCTACTTGCAGGGCTTCAAGGTTTGAAGGCCGCCTTTATTTCTTTCGAAGAGCCTCGCGTAGACCTGTTAGAAAGGCTGTCCTGGCTAAAAGCCCGCCTCCCAGAACAGGACCGGGCGTTTTTACTAGAACGAAGCAAAGCCGAAACCTGGTTTGTCATCGAGGACGATGAAACGCTCGACATTCCGGGTATGCGCTTTTTCCGTCACGAGCGCATTACACCAGAAGCCCAGAAACTGCTCAGCTACGTAACCGCGCTGGCCCACGAAGGTTTCTCGCTAATCTTCGTAGACCACCTTTCAGCCTTAGGCGTGGATGCAAATAACAATCTGGACGTCACCGAAACGTTTAAACACTTCTACCACATAGCAAAAAAGACGGGCGCTACTATCTTCATTCTTCACCACATGAACAAAGCTCTTCTTAGCGAGATAGCTAAAGAAGCTTTAGATTTTGACAATAAAGAGTTGATAGCAAGCGCCATTTCAGGCGTAATGAACATTCAAAATACCACTCGTTTTGTCGTCGCGCTTCTAAAAGCGCATCTTGGGTTGCCGCCTTCTATCAGAAAACTCAAATCCCACGCTGTTGAGGCATGTCGCGACTGGGTCGCTGCGGTGTGCGTCAAAGCTAACAGACAAAGTAAATTTGACACGGTCTATCTAAACCTCTTCCGGAAGGATGAAGAGCTAACCTACCAGACAGCGAAACCGCAGTGCATACAAGATGCTCTCAGCGAAACTGGTAAATCCGTCAAAGGGGGTGATAAGAATGCAAAAGTCTAGCATACGCATACCAAACTGGTTTTTAACCGGTCCCTGGGTCTTTGCGCGACGTATCGAACATGAAGACGACGTAGACTGCGTCGCGGGTGTTTTCTACACCTACCGCATAAATCCTTTTGACACCCTCGTTCTCGCCGCTTTGGTAGCTTTGTACCGCCAAAAAGGAAAGTACTTCTCGCTTAAAACGAGCGCACACGAAGTAGCGCGAGTCTGTGCTCTTCCGTTAAACGCCAAAACGCGAGAACGAATACGAGAAAGCGTCCGTTTCCTGACCTCTTTTAAATGTAATACGAAAGATAGCGTCTATAAATCACCTAAAATCCCGCGTTTTGAACGTATTTTGCGTAGAACCGTGCTTGACCAGGGTATTTATGTAGAGTTCGACGATGTTTTCCTTAAAACCTGGATATCCGCCCTTAATAAAGGGGCTTGCGTTGCCTTGGACGTGCGCCTTTTTCACGCTCTGCGTGGACGACATGCGCGCTATGCATATTTAAAGCTTCTCGCACACGCTAGAGACCTGAGACAGGGGAAAAGAGAGGATTTTCTCTGGAAGATACTAACATTACACGTATATGCCCCCTCACCTCGCATCCGGCACGTAAGAGAGTTCTACCGCAAACACGTTTCGCGGATAGCCCCTCTACTAAACATACCTCTCTCGCATGCCGCGGACGGTTCGCTCAGGTTCGAAAACAAACTTTTCGCGCGGACCCAAAACGGACGCTTCGCGGACCCAAAACGGACGCTTCGCGGACCCAAAACGGACGCTCGTGCCCGGAAACCCTTGAGGCTGTAACCGTTTCAGCCCTTAACAATAACTTTAACAATAACTTTAAATGGGGCGGGCTGTTCTATACAGCCCGCCCCATTAAAGGGGAACAACAAAACTAAATAGGAGGTGCGGCGATGGCTTGGTTGAGGTTGGCGCTTGACTTCGAGAGGGACGAGCGGGCAGTGGAACTGGCGGTTCGCCTTAAGACGAACCGCCACCCCACCCCTCGCCGCAGCCGCCTGGTGGAAGCGGTCAAGGCGCGGCGGGCGGCGGAAGAGAAGCCTTTCCGCTTGACGCCCCGGACCGTTTTACCTACCAAACCTACCAAAGACACTTCAAATGTAGGAATCCTTACAAAACACCCTCTCGATTGCGAGTGGGTCCTGGTGAGGGACGATGCGGGTTTTGAAGAAGCCCTGCGGGCGGTCTCTCAGGCAAAGGTGGTCTACGCGGATTTTGAGACCGTCGCTGAAGACAAGGACGCCGCGGAAAAGGTGATACCCTGGCGAATGAAGCCTCGGCTTTTCTCAATTTACACCGGACGTAGGAAGGTCTACATACTCGACCTTTTCGCCCTGGGCGACGCCGCCGGGCGGTTGAGACGCCTTTTTGAGGTGGGGAAAGACAAACTGTGGGTCTTCCACAACGCGGCGTTTGACCTCGCCGTCTGGCGCGAGGCCGCCGGGACCTGGGCTGAGATTCCGTCCAGAGTGTGGGACACAATGATTTTTGAACGTCTAGTTCAGGGTACCCATGCTCGGCGTCCCACCGTGCCGGGACCGAGCCTCGCGTCGGTGGTGAAAAAGTATCTCGACCTCGAACTTTCAAAAGACGAGCAAGCCTCAGACTGGAACAAAACGGAACTTTCCCAGAGCCAGCTCGAGTATGCCGCCAGGGATGCCGCGGTTCTTTTACACGTTTACAGAGCGCAACGCGACGCGCTGTTACGGGCGGGTTGGAAGCGGGACGGCCTGGACCTGCTCTGCGTTTGGCTCGTTGAACACGTCCGGCTCGAAACTTCCCTCAAACGTTACTACCGCGTCAATCCTCGCTACACAGAACGCGTGGAAGAGTTGAGAAAGGCAGTAGATAAACGCGGGGAAGACTTCGCCCGGAAGTGGGGTTTCAAGTACTCGCAGAACCGGAAGATTGTCGAGAGACTGCGCAAGTTTGGGGTCGAGGTTGACGGCTTCAACAAAACCGCCAAGGCCGAGCTCGTAAAAATGATTGAGGCGGGGAAGCTTCCCCCGGACGCGGTAGACCTGGTCATTGAGGCGATAGAGTTGGGGAAGATTAAAAAAGAGTTCGACCTGTTAGCCGGTTACGTAGCGGCGGACCCGGCGCGTATCATCGTCGGCGCTTGCGGGGCTTCGACCGGGCGCTATGTCTGCCGCAACCCCAACCTACTTCAAATCCCGCGGCAGTACAAGAAGGACCTGCTCGTCCCACCGCCGGGGTTCGTTTTTATCAGAGCCGATTTTCCCGGACAAGAGATACGCATAGTCGCCCACTTTGCAAAGGAAGAGAAGATGCGAGAGGTCCTGGTGGACGGGAAGCACGGCGGGGACTTACATCGTCGCACGGCCTCGGCGCTGTTCGGCAAGGATGAAGTCTCGAAAGAAGAAAGACAGGTAGGCAAAGGCGCGAACTTCCTTCTCGTTTACGGCGGGTCCCCGCGAGCCCTTTATCGGACGCTCAAACAGCAAGGTGCGGACCCTTCGCTTGAAGACTGCGAGAGGTGGCACGCGGCTTTCTTTTCTCTCTACCAGGGCATAGCCGACTGGCATCGTCGAATCCGCCGCATCTACTACCGCAACGACGGCCAGTTTTGGGTTTACACCCCGGGCGGGCGTTCGCTGTTAGCCAAAGCGCCCAGTAAGGAAGAGTGGGATAAGGACACTACGCTAAAACGCAACCGCGGCGAGTGGACGGAACGCAAGGCATTAGCTGAAGGGTTAAAGCGAGCATTCAATTATCATGGTCAGGCCACCGGCTTTGACATCGCCGCCCTCGCGATGGTGAAAATCCGCGTCGAACTCGCCCGCCGCGGCTGGCTCGACGCGGCTTTCCCCGTCCTGCTCATTCACGACGAGCTGGTTTACTGCGTGCGCGAGGACCTGCGTTTCGAAGTAGCAGACATAGTCCGTGCGAAGATGGAAGAGGCTATGGACGAGCTTCTGCCTTTTGTGAAAGGCGGGAACGCCGTCCCGGAAGAGGACGTGCTGTTCGTTTACGAGGACGGGCGCGTCGAGACCCTCGAGGAAGCAAGAAAGGGGGTGGAAAAGTGCAAGGACGAGAACGGGTCTTCAGGGAACTGACGGAACTGGAAGAGGCGGCGTGGCGGACGGGGAAGCCCGCCGAGGCGTTTCTTTTTGACCTTCGCGCCGCCTGCTTACTGGGTCTGCTTTCACTAAAAGACGAAACCCTCGAACTCTTCAAAAAGCTGTACGAGGTTGAGGAATGAGAGAAGCGGACTGGCTAGAACTTGAACACCAAGCCGCGGACGAACTTCTCTTCCTGCGAGACCTCGTTAGGTGGGGTCTGCTTTCACCGGAAGAGTTTGAGTTGGAAAAACGCCTGCTTACGCTTCGTTACGGTGTGATGCTTAACGGACGACAAAAACACACTAAAAGGGGTGTGAGAGATGACCAGTAACGCAAACGCTTTACTCAAACACGTCGACGCCATCGCTGAATATTACGCGGTCGGTCTCAAACTCGCCGAGGCCGGGTTGCTTGACCAAGACCGAGGCACCATCGAGCGCGAACGAGACGAGGTATTCCGCGCCCTGCTTGCCGAGGCGCGCGAGGCTTTTAAACACGGGGAACTAACCGACGACGAGTTCCGGCGCGTCAAACAGACCCTCGCCCTCGAAGACGAGGAAGACGAGAAAGAGGCCGAGGACGGTTTGGGGATGTAAACACACCAAATAGGGGGTGTGCCATGGGAATACAAGAAATGAGAATACAAGAACTTTACGAGAGGCTTGAGAAACTCTCTGAGGCTTCACCACATTACCTCGACGACCTGCGTGGTTTACTAGACGAGGCTGAGATGGCGTACCGGTTAGGCGACATCACGCCGGATGAGTATAAACACTTCCTCGACGACCTGTCGTTCCGCGCCCGTCTCACAGGCTACACGGGCTTTAACCTCGACGACCACCTCGAAGACGAGGAAGACGAGGACGACGTTTGTTCCATGTAAACCACACCCAGGGACGGCGTGAGACCGTCCCCGGGAAAGGGGTATGAGATGAGACAGGAAACGCTGCGACAAGCCTTCAACCTTCTCGACGCCGCGGGCGAGGCTCTTCCGTTCTCGCCCGTCCCAGAGGTCATCCTAACCGCCGCTAACGCGGTCGAGGTTCTCGCAGCGAGCCAGGACCCCAAACTTCCCGCCCTTGCCCGCCGCCTGGGGGAACGCTACGCCGCGTCCTCTCTTACACACGTCGGTATAGTCCTGGGCGAGGTGAGGTTCGTTTTGGCGGGACTTCTCATCCAGGAACTCTGCGGCGACCGCCCGCCCGTCCGGGACCCTTCCGCTTTTATCCCCGTCTTAGAGGTCGAGGACGACGCGGAACCTCTTCCAGCGTAGCCCCACCCCACCCTTGCCCTCGCCGGGGCGGGGGTCCTGTTTCTCTCTGCGCTTAACTTGTAGGAACTCTTACAAGAGATAGAGAAGAGAGAACCGAGAGACGCGGCGAAGGTTTAGGTCGAGGCTGAGGTGAGGTTTGGACCCTTCGAAAATCCGCCTGTTTTTGCCGCGAAACCCCCTACTTTTCCGGGGTTTTTGAGGCTAAATATCGCGGACAGGTATCTAGATACCTGTTTGACGCGTTCCGTTTTCAAACGGTAAACCGTATATCCGGATTTTGGGAAAAACGACGCGTTTAAGGAAGGGTTGAAAGGCGACGGGATGTCCAGTCCCGTCGCGTGAGGTGAGGGTTAAGTAGTTTCGGTGGCAGGCGGTTCGACGGTACTTTCCGGTGGGCGAGCGTAACCCATACGGAACGGGTAGAGAGGGCAGTCTTTCACGACGCACTCTCTCACTTCCCGTTCGTTCCAACACGAGCAGTCGAGGCACTTATACCGGATAGCTTTCCTTGCCGTAAGTTCGTCTACTTTATGTCCATCCTTCCACTTGAACCTGTGCCACACTTTCATAACGACACCTCCCACTCGTTTTTTGTCCTTTTCGGGTAAAAGAAGAGCCAGGGAAAAATCCGTAAAATTTCGAAACATAGAGGGGGAATTTTGAGGGGATATGTCTAACAAAGGGTTTGATACCTGTTTAAGATTTTCGCTTAAAATTTCGAAATATATTCAGGCCAGGAACGACCAGAACGCCTTTTCTGAGCTGCGGTTCGACCCCACCCGTCCACGGAACGCACGCGGAACTGTTAGAGAGGTTTTTCAGACGCGGTCCGGCGAGGTTTTAGGTAAAGTGGATGGCTACTTTGTAGGAACTCTTACAAGCCAACCAAGAAAAACCTCGAATGCCTCACCCGGTCGAGGCCGTCGAGGTGAGGCGAGGATAAACAGAAATTTTCTCTGTTTTCTCTTTCCCGTGAACCTTTTTTCTGACGAACAGTCCTCGAAAACCTTTTCTCAACGCAAGAAATTTTTCTCTCGTTCTTCTTTCCTACAAACATATAGAAAAACATGTAGGGGGTGAGGGTATGCGCAGACAGAGACACAGACAGAGAGGAAGCGCGGTCTTGCAGGTGGTTCTTGCCGTCGCGGTCGTTGCCGTTATCGCGGCGGTCGTTGCGCCTTTAATCCTACAGTGGATAGAAAAAGCACGGATAGCCGCCGCGATAGAGGATGTCCTGGCGGTACGAACGGCGTTCCAGTCCGCTCTCGTCCGTGAGGGGGATGTCTGGGTGAAGGATGCGACAGTGAGCACGCAGGGATACTCGCAAGACCTCGAACCGCTGTATATTGCGGGACTCTCTCGTCGCGGTTTCTTTCTAGCTGCGCTGTTCGACATAGGGTATCTCAGCACGGATGATGTTTTGCGCAACAAACTAGTTGTTTTTGACCCAGAGGTCTGGGTCTGGCTCGCGGACGAAAACCCTTACCGGCGCGTATTTGTTCGCCTGCGCGCGTCCGCGAACGTTTCGCCGCTCGACTACGTCTGGAAGGCCGACCCGCGGAACAGATACGTGTATTACCGCTGCTTGCCTGAGCCGGACCACCCCTTCATCCGCTTCCTCGACGCCTTGGATGAAAGGTTGGATAACGGCGACGGTCCCGAGAACGGCTCGGTCCGGTGGGGCGAGCACGTCATAAATGGTTTTAGATGTGTGTCGGGTGACGCTTACATCTGGCTCGTCTTCTAACCCGCCACCCCGGGGGGCAGTTCCCGGGGTCCTCTCTTTTCCTCGCCTCTCAACCCGTTCGCCGGAATGCCTCGCCACTGCTGCGGTGCACGGGACCCCTAGATGTTGTATATGTTTACCCTTAACTACACCACATCCACTCAGGGAAAATCCAGGGAAAGAAAGAGCGCCTCACGAACGCACGATTTCTTTCGTTTTCTCGCTTTTACTGCCTCGCACGAAGGGGCGTATTTTCCTACGAATCCAAAGGTTGGAGGTTCGAGTCCTCCCGGGCGCGCCAAATTCCTCGAAAAAAAGCCCAGTTAGAGGACATCGTAATTGAGACCCTATTGCGATAAGCGAGTTTTTGACACTCTTTGACGCGTCCCGGAAACGCTTGAGTCTGAAGGGACGGCGGGGTGGTGGTACCTAAATTTTTGTGTCCGGGTATAAAGGGAAAAGGTAGAGCCTTCTTCCGGCGCAAAAGGTCCCTTTTTGTGTTCTCGCATTCGAGGGCGGACCACTACGGGGAGGCCCTGCTTTCAAAGCTCTGGAGGAAGGCTTGCGCTGAGATAGGTCTTGATATGAGGGCGTGAGGCACTATTTCGCCTATCAGCTGCTCAAACAGGCCTTTCCTATGAGGAGATTGGAGCTTACATGGGACATTCGGAAGTGAGAACCACCCGGAAGTATGTCCGTCTCAACCCGAAGCTCATCACCCTTTCCGAGGTGGAGGACCGGTCCCGAAAGCTGGTTTCCCTTGGGGACTGGCTCGAGAAGCAGGAAAAGAAGGCTTCCTCTAATCGGGAATAATCACCCAAAATCGGAAATCGAATCCCCTAAACCTCACTTGTTGAGAGTAATTTTCAACACGAACCTTCGACAATTCCTTTGAATATCAACGGATTGAGAGGGATTATTTAAGGTGTCCCCACACCGTCTCTGGAAGCGACCCCGCCTTTCTGAAAGCCGTGATAATCAAGGAAAAGATGGTGCCGAGGGCGGGACTCGAACCCGCACGGGGGTATCCCCACTGGATCCTGAATCCAGCGCGTCTACCAATTCCGCCACCTCGGCTCGTTTAAAGAAGTAAAATGAAAACCCGAACCTGTCAATCCTGCCCAAAATTATAACCGGAAACTGGCTCTGGCCAAACGCGGGATCTTATCCTATTCTTTTCGGCATGACCGAAAGGGAAAATAAGCGGGCCTACCTCCAGGCCGTGGGGGGGGTGGCCGGGGACATGTTCCTGGCGGCCCTCATCGCGGCCGGGGTTCCGGAAGAGGATCTTTCCACCTTCCTGTCCACCCTCCCCGGGGGTCTTATTCTTAAAACCGAACGCGTTTCGGTGGCCGGGATCTCCGCCCTGAGGGTCCGCCTTTCCGCGGCCGAACCCGGAGGGCTTCCCTCCCGGTTTGCGGAGTTCATGGCCCTTCTTGACCGTCTGGATCTTTCCGAAGGGTTGCGGGAAAAGGCCCGGGGGGTTTTCCGACGGATCTTTGAGGCCGAGGCCCGGGTACACGGGGTAAGTCTGGAGGCCGTGAACCTCCACGAGCTTTCGGCCTGGGATACCCTGGGGGATGTGCTGGGCGTCCTCTGGGGGCTCGAGCGTCTCGGCATCACCGAGCTTTATGTCTCGCCCCTTCCTCTGGGACAGGGCCTGATCCATACGGCCCACGGTGTGCTTCCCCTCCCGGCACCGGCCACCCTGGAGATCCTCAGGGGCGTGCCGGTCTACGGCGTGGAGGAACGCCTGGAAACCGTGACCCCCACCGGAGCGGCCCTGGTGCGGGTGCTCGCCCGGGGCTTCGGCCCCCTCCCCGAAATGTCCCTCGAGACGGTGGGCCTCGGGGCCGGCCATCACGAGCTGAGCACCCGTCCCAACCTCCTGCGCCTCCTGGTGGGAACCTCCTCCCGCATCGGAAAAGAAGAGGTCTGCGAAATAGTCACCGATCTCGACGACGAGACCCCGGAGACCCTGGCCCATGTGGCCGAAAGGCTCCTTTCGGCAGGGGCTCTCGATGTGGGATTTTCCCCCCGCTTCATGAAAAAGGGCCGGCCCGGGGTGAGGCTCGAGGTGCTCTGCCGCCCGGAGGAGGTCTCCCGGCTTTCCGACCTCGTTCTGGAGGAGACCTCCACTCTGGGCGTGCGTATCCGACGGGTGAAAAGGCGCGTTCTCCCGCGGGAGGTGCGGGAAATGGAAACCCCTTACGGGACGGTGCGCCTCAAACTGGCTCGAACCCCCTCGGGCCGCCTCAAGGCCAAACCCGAACACGAGGACCTGGCCGGAGTGGCTTTGAAGGAAAGAAAACCCCTCCACCGGATCAAAAAGGACCTGGAAAGATGGACGGAGAGATATCTCGAAAAAATCGGCTATAATGAAAAGTAAAAGAACCTCTTTATGGAGGAGGCCCATGGGTTCGCCGGGGATCTTGAGGGCCTTTCCCCATTACACCTACGAGGACTACCGTCAATGGGAGGGGCGGTGGGAGCTCATTCAGGGGGTGCCCTACGCCATGGCCCCCTTGCCCCGCCCCAAACATCAGCTGTTGAGCGGACGCGTCCATCGTCTTCTCGAGGAGGCCTTGGAGGAGGCGGACTGTCCCGGGTGCGTGGCCCTTCTTCCGGTGGACTGGAAGATCGCCGAGGACACGGTGGTGCAGCCGGACAACCTGGTCTTCTGCGGAAAGCTCCCCGAGGACGGACCCCTCACCGAGGCCCCGGTCCTGGTCTTCGAGGTGCTTTCCGCGGCCACCGCCGCCAAGGACCGCATCCTCAAGTTCAACCTATATCAGGAGGCCGGAGTGAAGTACTATGTGCTGGTGGACCCGGATCGGGAGGAGGCCGAGGTCTTCGAGCTTTCCGGGGGGCGTTATCGGAGCCGTGGGGTGTTCGTGCGGGAGGATTTCACCTTCCACCTCGGCCCCTGCGCCATCAACTTCCCCTTCGCCAGACTTTTCCGCCGACCATCATAAAACACGCTTTATCAGGAGGAAAAAAATGCAAATAACCTTGAAAGAGCAGGAACTTAAAGCCATTTTGGAAGAAGTTTTACTTAAAATTATGATGGAGAAGCGCGAACTGTTTAAAGAAATCGTGGAGGAGGTCATAGAAGATGTTGCTCTAAGTAAGGCAATTGAAGAGGGAAGAAAAGGTGATTTTGTAAGCAAGGACGAAATAATGGAAATACTTTCCAAATGAAAGTAAAGTTTGAGAAAAGCTTTAAGAGGGATTTGAAGAAAATCAAAGATAAAACTGTTTTGGCAAAGGTAAAGGATACGATAGAAATATTGGAAAACATAGGAGAGATAGCAGAGTTTAAAGGAGATTTGGAAAAATTGAGAAGCGGATCAAACCAATGGAGAATTAAGATTGGAGACTACAGAATAGGCCTAGAGATTGAAGAAGACACGGTAATTTTTGTTCGCATTTTGCATAGAAAAGACATTTATAAGCACTTTCCTTGATAGTCATGTTTTACGGGCCGCGGGTTAGGGAGGAAAGGTTCCACCTGGCCACGGAGCTGAAACCCACCGGGGACCAGCCCCGGGCCATCGAGGCCCTGGTGGAGGGGATTCTTTCCGGGGTGAAACACCAGGTGCTCCTCGGGGTGACCGGCTCCGGCAAGACCTTTACCATGGCCAATGTGATCGCCCGGGTCAACCGTCCCACCCTGGTCATCGCTCCGAACAAGACCCTGGCCGCCCAGCTCTACCACGAGTTTCGCCGTTTTTTCCCGGAAAACGCCGTGGAATACTTCGTGTCCTACTACGACTACTACCAGCCCGAGGCCTACATCCCGGCCACCGACACCTACATCGAAAAGGACGCCTCCATAAACGACCTCATAGATCGTCTCAGGCACGCGGCCACCTCCGCGGTACTCTCCCGCCGGGATGTGATCGTGGTGGCGAGCGTTTCCTGCATTTACGGCCTGGGCTCTCCCGAGGAATACGCCCGGATGCACCTCTACCTGCGGGTGGGGGAGAGTCTTTCCCGGGACCGGATAATCCGCCGCCTGGTTACCATGCACTACGAAC
Organism: Thermosulfurimonas sp. F29; assembly: GCF_019688735.1. Lineage (NCBI taxonomy): Bacteria > Pseudomonadati > Thermodesulfobacteriota > Thermodesulfobacteria > Thermodesulfobacteriales > Thermodesulfobacteriaceae > Thermosulfurimonas > Thermosulfurimonas sp. F29. The sequence continues at coordinate 200,487 of NZ_JAIFYA010000003.1, read as the reverse complement.
GCAACGACTACGACTTTAAACGGGGGACCTTCCGGGTGCGCGGGGATGTGATCGAGATCTTCCCGGCCAGTGAAGAAAAACGGGCGCTGCGCGTCGAGCTTTTCGGGGACGAAATCGAGGCCATCAAGGTCATTGATCCCTTCCGGGGGAAGGTGCTGGGACGCCTCAGGGATACCGTTATCTTTCCGGCCACCCACTATGTGACCGGGGAGGACCGGCTCCGGCGGGCCATCGAGGAGATCCGGAAGGAACTGGAGGAGCGGGTGCGCTGGTTCGAGGAACGGGGCCAGCACCTCTACGCCGAACGCCTCAAAAAGCGCACCCTCTACGACCTGGAGATGCTCGAGGAGATGGGCTACTGTCACGGCATCGAGAATTACAGCCGTCATCTCGACGGCCGCAGGCCGGGGGAGCCCCCTTACACCCTTCTCGATTACTTTCCGGACGACTTTCTCATCTTCATCGACGAGAGTCACATCACCGTTCCGCAGCTCGCCGGAATGTATCGGGGGGACAGATCCCGGAAGGAGACCCTGGTGGAATACGGCTTCCGGCTTCCCTCGGCCCTTGACAATCGGCCCCTGACCTTTGAGGAGTTCGAGGCCCGGGTGAACCAGGTGATCTATGTTTCGGCCACCCCCGGCCCCTACGAGCTTGAGAAGTCCGGAGGCCGGGTGATCGAACAGATCATAAGGCCCACGGGTCTTCTCGATCCCCGGGTGGAGGTCCGACCCGCGGAAAACCAGGTGGACGATCTGCTGGGCGAAATCCGCCGACGGGTGGCCCGGGGCGAACGCGTCCTGGTCTGCACCCTCACCAAGCGCATGGCCGAGGAGTTGACCGAGTACTACGCCGATCTGGGAATTAAGGTGAAGTACCTCCACTCGGACATAAAGACCCTGGAGCGGGCAAGGATCATAAGGGACCTGCGCCGGGGGGTCTTTGATGTTCTCGTGGGGATCAACCTCCTGCGCGAGGGGCTTGACCTCCCGGAGGTGTCGCTGGTGGCCATTCTGGACGCGGACAAGGAGGGGTTTCTGCGCTCGGAGCGTTCGCTCATCCAGATGATGGGCCGGGCGGCCCGGAATGTAAACGGCACGGTCATCCTTTACGCCGACACCGTCACCCCTTCCATGAAAAAGGCCATCGAGGAGACCAACCGTCGCCGGCGCATTCAGGAGGAATACAACCGCCGACACGGCATCACCCCCCGCACGATCACCAAGGCGGTGGAGGACACGCTGGCCCGCATCGCCGAGGCGGACTATGTGGATCTCCCGAAACTCCTCGAGGTGGAGGACGAGGACCGGTTTGAGAGTCTGGAGGAACTCAGGAAGGAGATCCGCCGGGTGGAAAAGGAAATGAAGAAGGCCGCCCGGAATCTCGAGTTCGAGAAGGCGGCGGCCCTGCGCGATCGGCTCTTCCGGCTAAGACAGATGGCCCTGGAGTGGTCGTAAATTCAGGCCGCGGCCACGCGGGCCTCTCTTCTTCCGCAACACTTCTTGTACTTTTTGCCGCTTCCGCAGGGGCAGGGATCGTTGCGGCCGATCTTCTGTCGGCGAATGGGTTTCGGTTTGGGCCTCTCGGCCTCGCCCGACTCCTCGCCCCGACCGTAACGGAGGCGCATCTCGCGCCGCCTCCGCTCCTCCTCCAGACGCCGAACCTCGTCCTCCTGCACCACCTGCACCCGGTAAAGATAGGTGAGAGTCTGAATCTTTATGCGTTCCAGAAGATCGGTGAAGAGCTCGTAGGCCTCGCGCTTGTACTCCTGAAGGGGGTCCTTCTGACCGTACCCACGGAGCCCCACGCTTTCCCGAAGGTGATCCATGGTGAGGAGGTGATCCTTCCACAGGAGATCGATGGTCTGCAGGAGAAACATCTTTTCGAGGTGCCGCAGGAGCTCGGAACCTATCTCGCGTTCCCTGGCCTCGTAAGCCGAAAGGGCCTCCTTCTTGAGGTGCTCGGCGAGTTCTTCGGCGCTTTCGGGGACCCGGGAGAGATCGGGAGAAAAACCGAACACGGCCCGGAAACGCCCGGAAAGCCCCGCAAGATCCCACTCGGAGGGAGGGGTCTTTTCCTCCCGGAATTCCTCCACGATCCCCTCGCATACATCGGCGATCATGTCGAGGATCCAGTCCCTCACCGACTCGGCCCCCAGAATCTCGCGACGCTGGCGGTAGATGGTCTCCCGCTGAAGGTTCATGACATCGTCGTACTCGAGAAGGTGCTTCCGGATCTCGAAGTTGTGGGCCTCCACCTTCTTCTGGGCCTGTTCGATGGCCTTGGATAGCCAGGGGTGCTCGATGGGTTCCCCTTCCTCCATGCCCAGTTTGTCCATGAGGCCCTTGATCTTGTCGGAGCCGAAGAGCCGCAGGAGCTCGTCCTCAAGAGAGAGGTAAAAACGGGATGACCCGGGATCGCCCTGGCGTCCGGCCCGCCCACGGAGCTGATTGTCTATCCGTCGGGATTCGTGCCGTTCCGTGCCGATGATGTGAAGCCCGCCCAGGGCCTTTACCTTTTCGTAGTCGGCCTGACACTGCTTGACCTTTTCGTAGAGGACCTCGGCCCAGCGCTCAGGGTACTTTTCCGTGGGATCCCGCCCCTCCTTCGCCATGGCCAGGGCCTCACGCCAGGCCCGCTCGTCGATCTCCGCAGGATCGTAGCCCTCCCGTTCGAGCTCCTCCCGGGCCAGCCCCTCGGGATTGCCCCCGAGAAGGATGTCCACCCCCCGGCCGGCCATGTTGGTGGCGATGGTCACGGCGTGAGGGCGCCCGGCCTGGGCGATGATGGCGGCCTCGCGCTCGTGATACTTGGCGTTGAGCACCTGATGGGGAATCTTCTTCTTTTTGAGCATTCGCGAAAGGCGTTCGCTCTTTTCAATACTGGTGGTCCCCACCAGCACCGGTCGCCCCTTACGGTAAAGCTCCTCGATCTCCCGCACCACGGCCTCGAACTTTTCGCGCTCCGTGCGATAGACCACATCCGGGTAATCGATGCGGATCATGGGTTTGTGGGTGGGGATGACCACCACATCGAGATCGTATATTTCCTTGAATTCCGCGGCCTCGGTCTCGGCGGTGCCGGTCATGCCGGCCAGCTTCTCGTACATGCGAAAGTAGTTCTGGAAGGTGATGGAGGCCAGGGTCTGATTCTCGCTTTCGATGCGCACCCCTTCCTTGGCCTCGATGGCCTGGTGCAGACCGTCGGACCAGCGACGCCCGGGCATGAGCCGCCCGGTAAACTCGTCCACGATGATGACCTGTCCGTCCTTTACGATGTAGTCCACATCCCGGTGGAAGAGGTGATGGGCCCGGAGGGCCTGATGGATGAGGTGAACCAGGTTGACATGGCGGGGGTCGTAAAGGTTGGGAATCCCCAGGAGACGCTCCACCTCCGCCACGCCCTCCTCGGTGAGGACCACGGTCTTGGTCTTTTCCTCCACGGTGAAGTGCACATCCTTTTTGAGCTGGCGCACCAGTTTGTCTATTTCGTAGTAGATTTCGGTGGATTCCTCGGAGGGGCCGGAAATGATAAGCGGCGTCCGGGCCTCGTCGATGAGGATGGAGTCCACCTCGTCCACGATGGCGTAGTAGTGCCCCCGCTGGACCATGTCCTCCAGGGAATACTTCATGTTGTCGCGCAGGTAGTCGAAACCGAACTCGTTGTTGGTCCCGTAGGTGATGTCGCAGGCGTAGGCCTGCTTGCGTTCGGCGTCGTCCATTCCCGAGACGATGTAGCCCACGGAAAGCCCCAGGAAGCGATAAACCGGCCCCATCCATTCCGCGTCTCGCCTGGCCAGGTAGTCGTTCACGGTGACGATGTGGACCCCTTTGCCGGTTAGGGCGTTTAAATAGGCCGGTAGCGTGGCCACCAGGGTTTTACCCTCGCCGGTCTTCATCTCCGCGATCTTGCCCTGATGGAGCACGATCCCGCCCATGAGCTGCACATCGAAGTGCCGCATCCCGAGCACCCGGCGGGCGGCCTCCCGCACCACCGCGAAGGCCTCGGGAAGGAGTTCGTCCAGGGTGGCCCCTCGGGAGAGCCTTTCCTTGAACTCCGCGGTCTTGGCGGCGAGCTCGGCGTCCGAAAGCCGGCGCATCTCCGGCTCAAGCGCATTAATGCGCTCCACCAGAGGCCGGAGCTTCTTGAGCTCCCGCTCGTTTTTGGTGCCCACGATCTTGGCCGCAATCCTGGTAAAAAGCCCCATGTTCAACCCCGTCGGCAGAATCTTGATATGAAGACAGCTATGCTTAAGGTAACCCCTAATGGAGGGGAGGCAAGTTTCAGCTCCCCGAGAGATCCAGATCGGGGATTAAAAGGGAGGGACTTCCGGTATCCCCGTAAAAGGTAAGGTCTCTTCCCACGGCCTCCACCCTTCGGAGAAGATCGAAGAGGTTACCCGAGAGGGCCAGACCGGCCACCGGGTATCGTTCTCCGTTCTGATGGAGGAAACCGGAGATCCCCACGGAGAAGTCTCCGGAGATGGGATCGGTGGTGTGCCATCCCAGCATCTCGCAGATCTCCAGCACGGCGGGCGCGGATCGACGCAAGGAATCCAGGGAGTGTTCCCCCGGGCGGAGGTAAAGATTGGTGGGGGAGACCGAGGGCAGCGTCCTGAAGGAGGCTCGGCGGGCGTTGCCGGTGGAGGGAACGCCCGCCCGGCGTCCCCACCGGGTATCGTAGAGAAACCCCTCCAGGACTCCCTCGCCCACCAGGATCGTTTCCTTCTGGGGGGCGCCTTCGTCGTCGAAGGGACGGGTTTCCGCCCCTTGCGGGAGGAGTCCATCGTCCACCAGGGTCAGGTGGGGGGCGAAGACCCGTTCGCCCACCCTGCCGGCGAGCCGGGATCGCCCCCGGGCCACCTCGTCCCCGCAGAAGGAATGGGATAGCGTTTCCAGGAGGGAGACCGCGGCCTGGGGAGGAAAGATCACGGGAAGCCTCCGGGAGGGAATCTTTCGGGCCGAGAGGAGCCCGGCGGCCCTTTCCGCAGCCTCCCGGGAAAGCCCCCGGAGATTCAGGTTTTCCAGGGCCGGGGCCTCCCGCCACTCCCAGGCCGAGCGTTCCTCCTCTCCCTCCCGGGCCGTAACGGAGATGAGAAATTGATAGTGTCCGCCGGACCAGCGGGCCGACACCCCCTCGCTCTGGAAGATCAGATATTGCGTCTCGGACCAGGAGAGCACGGACCGTTCGATCCGGTGCACCCGGGGGTCGGCCGTGAGGGCCTCTTCCTCCGCCTCCTCAAGAAGACCGGCCAGTTCCCCGGCCTCCCGGTGCGCCACGCGGACCTCGGGCACCTCTGGAAGGGGCTGCGGATCCGGGACGGCTCCCTCTTCCTCCGACAGGCGGGCGAGCTCCAGGGCCCTTTCGGCGGCCTTTCTTATGGCCTCCGCCTCGGCACGGGTGGTGTAGGAAAGGCCCGCACGGCCCCGGTGAATGATGCGCACGGAAAATACGGTCTCCCGATAGGGTTCTACCGCGTGAACCCTTCCGTCCCGCCGTTCCACGGTGAGGCCCTCGGTGACCTCTCCCCATAGTTCCGCCCACACTCCGTGCCGGCGGGCCACCTCGACCACAGGCTCAAAAAGGTCCTCCACGATTCGATACCTCCATCCCGATTCCCAAAAACTTTACCCCGATCCTCCCCGCGGAGGGAGGCCCCCTCCCTCCGCGGAGAAGGAATAAGGATCAAAGGACATTTACGCCGAGGGATCAGATACAGGATCGGGCAAGGAGATTGATTCAAGCCTTTTGGTGTCTTATATTCCTCTTATAAAAGAACCGGAGGGGTCATATGAGAGGAGGACCGTTGACGATCTACCTGCCGAAGGAGATGAGAAAGCGACTGGAAGAACTCTCGAGAGAGACGGGAGAATCCATATCTAGGGTCATACAGAAAGCGCTGGAGGATTTTTTTCTATACGAGGAAAGGAAGAACAAAATGAGGAAATTTCTGGACCGCTGGACAGGAGAGAAAGATGAAGGTCTGATCGAGGTCTGGAATGCCTATCAAGAGAAGGAAAGAAAGAAGGAGAGGCTCTTCGATGAGGGTCGGGCTTGATACGGGTTTCCTGCTGAAGCTATACGAAGGAGATGAACGCTCCAGAGGGTATGCCGAGAAACTGGCTTCCGGAAAATGGCGCGGGGTCGTGAGTACAGTCTCATGGTATGAGTTTCCTAAGGTGCTCATGAGGAGGGGGATCGGTTACGAGAAGGCCATGAGGTTTTTGAGAGACTTTTGTGAAGGGGTCACGGTGGTCGAACTGAAGAAGGAGACTTTCGCCAGAGCTTCGAAGATCAGCATGGCTTTCGGTTTGCCTGCTCTGGACGCCTTAATTTTGACCGGTTTCATAGAGGAGGGATGTAAGGCCGTGATCACCACGGATAGTGATTTTGAAAGGGTAAAAGGACTCGATGTAATTTTCGTTTGATCCTGTGCCGTGTTCGAGACATCTCTGCGAAGACGGTGGGTCTTTCCTCAAAATCCCACACGAAACGGCGAAGAATTCGACCGGGGCTCAGGAGCGGGAAAGGAAAATGATGCGGCTGGCCAAGTTTATGGCGCGGGCGGGGGTGGCCTCCCGGCGCAAGGCCGAGGAGATGATTCGTGCCGGACGGGTGAAGGTGAACGGCCGCGTCGTCACCGAAGTGGCCACCAGGGTGGACCCCGAACGCGATCGGGTGGAGGTGGACGGGCGCGCGGTTCGTCTTCCGGAGAAGGTTTACTATGTGTTTTACAAACCGCGGGGATATATTACCGCCCTTTCCGACCCTCACGGGCGCCCCACCATAGCGAAATTTTTGCGGGGGCTTCCCTCCGGGGTCTTTCCGGTGGGACGACTGGATAGGGATTCCGAGGGGCTCCTCCTTCTCACCAACGACGGAGACCTGGCCCAGAGACTTCTCCATCCCCGATTCGAAATCCCCCGGGTTTATCGGGTGTGGCTGGTCCGTCCCCCGAGGGAGGAGCTTCTTCTGCGCATCCTCAGGGAGGGTCTGGAGATCGAGGGGCGCCGTGTGTTTCCGGACGAGATCAGGCCGTTGCGTCGCAACAGGCGGGAATGCGTTTACGAGATTCGCCTCCACGAGGGGCGCAAACGGGAGGTGCGTCGCATCTTCGCCGCCGCCGGCACCCTGGTAAAACGCCTGGTGCGCATCCGTTTCGGACCTTTAACCCTGGGGAATCTCCGCCCGGGCGAGATCCGGCCCCTTCGGCCCGACGAACTCTCCGCCCTCCGGAAAATAGGATCGGATCCTACTTTTGGTGCTCCCACCGCTCACGGAGACGCCGATAACACTCGTCCGGAACCGTGAGGTTGCCGAAGCCCCTTCCCAGCTTGATGTCCGGTTTGTTGTGACCGTGGAAGTCGCTCCCCCCTGTGGGCACGAGATCGTAACGCCGGGCGAGATCCAGACACAGGGTCGTGAATTCCCTGCTGTGGTCGGTGTAATAAGCCTCGAGGCCCTCAAGTCCCATTTCCTTAAGCCCGGCGACATAGCGGGTCAGTTCCTCGGCGGAGAGTTTGAGGTGCACCGGATGGGCGAGCACCGGAAGCCCTCCCGCAGCCCGAATGGCGGAAAAGGCCTCTTCAGGAGCAAGCCTCGCCTTGGGCACATAGGCCGGGGCCCCCTTCCTGAGGTACCGCTCGAAGGCTTCCTCCACGCTCCGCACCACGCCCTTTTCCACGAGAAGGGCGGCAAAGTGGGGACGGCCGATCTCTCCCTCCCCGGCCCGGGCCGCCACCTCTTCGAGGGTAAGGTCCACCCCCAGCGCCTGAAGCCTTTCCACCATGAGACGATTGCGCTCGCGACGGGCCTTCTGTAAAAGCCCCAGGGTCTCTCGCAGGGACGATGAGTGTGGATCCACGAAATAACCCAGGATGTGACAGTGTCCCGGCCCCTCGAAACGAACGCTTATCTCTACCCCGGGCACGAATCGGATTCCGTGCTCCTCGGCCGCGGCCAGGGCCTGGGGAAGACCCTCCACGGTGTCGTGATCCGTAAGCGCCAGGGCGAAAAGCCCCGTCTCCCTGGCCAGACGCACCAGCTCCGCGGGAGAATAGGTGCCGTCCGAGGCCGTGGAGTGAGTGTGTAAGTCTATCATTTTGAGACTCCTTTTGCTATAATTTTCGATAGAGGTTCTCAAATTTAATTCAACGAGGGAGGTTGTCCATGGCCGAAATAAAAAACATCCTCTTCCCGGTGGATTTCACCGAGGCCTCGGAAAGGGTGGCTAGCTATGCCCGGCTATTTGCGGAAAAATTCGAGGCCAGGCTATATGTGGTTTTCATAGTGGAAGACATCATGCGTTATGCCGGGTTCTATGTCCCTCATGCGGCTCTTGAGAAGCTTGAAAAAGAGCTCCTGGAAGGGGCTCAAAAGCGGATGGAGGATTTCGTTTCCGAACATCTTTCCGGACTCGAGGTGGAACCCCTGGTCCTGACCGGGGAGGTAGCCGCAAAGATCTGCGAAGTGGCCCGGGAAAAGGGCATTGACCTCATAATCATGGGCACCCACGGCCGGAAGGGGCTCGAGCGCGCCCTTTTCGGAAGCGTGGCCGAAAAGGTGGTCAAGACCGCCCCCTGTCCGGTGCTCACGGTAAACCCTTTTCAAAAACGCGGATAATGTGCTAAGCTAGCCCCCCGAAAATCAGTTTCGGGGGGAAGGCATGGAAAGGGCCAAAATAGCGGTGGTGGGAGCCGGGCCGGCCGGGATCGCCGTGGGTGTGGAGGCCCGGGCCAGAGAGATCGCCCCGGTGGTCCTCTTCGAAAAGGCCGAAACCTTCTGTGATACCATTCAACGCCTTTATCGACCCGGGAAGCGGGTGGATGCCGTGTTCCGGAAGATGGTGGTGGAGCCCCTGGGGATCTGTTCCTTCGAGACCGAATCCAAGGAAGACTTTCTAAAGCGCATGGAGAACTACATCCGGGAATACGGTCTGGACATCCGCTACCGGAGCGAAGTCACGGCCATCGAGAAAGGGGAGCAGGGCTGGAAGCTTCGGGTGGGCGCGGAGTTCGTTCTGGAAGCTCCGGTGGTGGTGATTGCCATAGGTATCTTCGGAAAACCCCGCAAACCCGACTATCCTATTCCGAAAGAGGTGCGGGATCGGGTTTTCTTTGAGGCCCCGTGCGAATGTCCCACCGGGGGAAAGGTCCTGGTGGTGGGAGGAGGAGACACCGCTGCGGAGACGGCCTGTTTCCTCTGTGAAGGATGCGACGAGGTCTATCTTTCCTATCGCCGCCCCAAGTTCTTCCGTATCAATCCGGTAAATCTGGAAAACCTGGAGAAGAAGGCCCGGGAGGGGCGGGTCAAACTCATGCTTAACACCGATATTGACCACCTGGAGCCGGATCCCGCAGGGGTGAAAGTAGTCTTCAAGGATGGAAACACCATGGTTTTCGATCGCATCTATTACTGTCTGGGGGGAAGCACCCCGGCCGGATTCCTGAGAAGCATAGGGGTGGAGTTCGACGACGGTCGGCCCAGGCTCGATGAGTACTACGAGACCAATCTTCCGGGGGTCTTCCTGGCCGGAGACATCGCGCTTGAGAAGGGCAGCATCATGGCGGCCTTCAACACCGCACACATAGTGGTGGAACGGATCGTCGAGAAGTACGGGAACTTAGTCCGATAGGTCAAAGACGGCCACCACCGGGGCGTGATCCGAGGGGCGGGGCCAGGAGCGCGGACGGCGGTCAATAAAGCAGTCCGCCAGTTTTTCAACCAGAGGACGGGTCGGGAGTATGTGGTCGAGCCGCATCCCCCGGTTGGCCCGGAAGGCCCCGAACTGATAGTCCCACCAGGAAAAGAGACCGGAACGCCCGGGGTGCTTCAGGCGCAGGGCGTCAACAAGCCCCCATTCGAGAAGAAGACGAAAGGCCGCGCGTTCTCTTTCGTGAAAACATATCTGCCCTTCGAGAAGCTCCGGATCGTAAACATCCAGGGCCTCCGGGGCCACATTGAAGTCGCCGCATAGGATCAAGGGGTCTTCCGGTCGGAAGTGTCGTTCCAGAAATTCCCTCAGGCGATAGAGGAATTCCAGTTTGTACAGAAAATAGTCCGAGCCCACCGGGCTTCCATTGGGCACATACACGGAAAACACCCAGATCCCTCGAATCTCCGCTCCCAGGATTCGTTCGCGGGCCTGAGGATCCTCAAGGCCCGGGAAACCCCGGAGGGGTCTCCGGGCCTCCTCCCTGAAGACGAGGGCCACCCCGTTTCGTCCCGGCCCACCGGCGTGAAGGATTCGCCAGCCCCGGGCCTCAAACTCCCGCCCGGGGAAGGCCTCGTCCCGCAGTTTGGTCTCCTGCAGACAGAGCACCGCGGGGTTTTCCTCTTCCAGGTAACGCAGGACCTGTTCCATGCGGACCTTGAGAGAGTTCACATTCCAGGTAATCACCTTCCAGGACATGACGCCGCCTCCGCCGGACATTATAATGCTCGGCACATCCTCTCCCAAGGGGTCGGCGATGTCGTGGTTCTGGTTGGCCCTCACCGCGGCTTTTTCCGTGGCTCTGGGGGATGCGCTCAATAAAAAGTTCTTTTCCCGGGAAGGCATGGTCCTCATGGCCGTGGCCCGCACTCTGGGACCCCTTCCTTTCCTGGTGGCCTTCCTGCTGGCCACCTTCTCCCCTGCGGAATTTTTGCACCGGACCCTTCTGGCCTTCGGGAATCCGGACTTCGTCAGGACCGTGGCGTTACTCCTTCCCCTTGAGACCCTAGCCATCCTCCTCTACATGGAAGCCATACGGATTTCCCCCCTGTCCCTCACCCTGCCGCTTCTCTCTTTTACTCCGGCTTTCATCATTCTCACCGGGTATGTGGTGCTGGGCGAAAGGCTTTCCTGGGCGGGCATCGGGGGGATTCTTCTGGTGGTGGCCGGAAGTTACCTTTTGAACCTTCCCGCCGTCTCCGAAGGGCCCCTGGCTCCCTTTCGGGCCCTGGTGAGGGAGAGAGGTTCTCTCCTGATGTTCGGGGTAGCCCTTATATACGCCGTAACCTCGGTTCTGGGAAAGAGGGCCGTGCTCCTTTCCGATCCCCTGTGGTTTGCCGGGACCTACTTCGTCATCCTGGGTCTTTTCGTGCCCGCGGTTCTCGCAATTCTTAAAAGACCCCCGCTCCTTTCCTTTCTCCGCGAGAACGCAAAGGGGGTGCTCCTTCTGGGACTGACGCAGGCTCTCATGGTCGTTGCGCACATGAAGGCCATAAGTCTTGCGCCGGCGGCCTACATGATCGCGGTGAAGCGCACCAGCATCCTCTTCGGCGTTCTTCTGGGCGGGGCCTTTTTCCGGGAGAGTCACCTGCGCCTTCGCCTTTTCGCCGCCCTCGTCATGGTCTCGGGGGTCTTTCTCCTGGCCCTCACCCAAAAATAGGATCGGATCCTATTTTCCGGACTTGCCCCGTCATAACTGACCATGCTAAAAATAGGATCGGATCCTACTTTCGGCAGAAGGGGAGTATGCCGGGAAGACCAAGAATAATTGCACCGGGATATCCTCATCATGTCGTCTCCCGGGCTAATCATGGACAAACCTGTTTCCACGAGGAAGAGGATTATCGAGTTTTCCTTGACATCGTAGGCAATCTCAAAAGGAAACGAGAAATCCGAATCTGGAGCTTTTGTATTATGCCTAATCATTTTCACCTCCTGGTAGTTCCTGAAACTCCAGAGGATCTCGTTAAATTCATGCAGGGTCTTCTGGTGACCTATACCCAGTATTACAACCGCAAATACGGCCAGGAGGGGCAGCTCTGGCGGGCCAAATATCACTCCTCCATAGTGGATCACGAACACTACCTCTGGAAGGTCATGCGTTACATAGAGCGCAACCCGGTGAGAGCCGGGCTGGTGGAATGGCCGGAGGATTATCCCTATTCCTCGGCCAGCAAAAATAGGATCGGATCCCAATTTTTAGATGAGCCGCCCTTTACGCCGGAGACGAAAGCCTATTATCTGGAATGGCGACGGCAACCGGAGCCGCCGGAACTTCTGGCTTTTTTGCGTCAAAACAGCCGTAAGAACAGGCCCCTGGGACCACCGGACTTCGCCCGTCGGTTCGGATTCGAGGAACGGAAAAGAGGTCGTCCGCCTAACCTCAAAAAATAGGATCGGATCCCATTTCTTGAAGGGGGCAATCGCCGCAACGGGGGCGGCGGGAGCGGCAGAGGTGCTTCCCGCAGGCCACCAAAAGGGCATGATATTCGTTGAAAAGATCAGGGTCTGCCGGAAGATTTTCCATGAAAAGCTCCTGGATCTCGTGATAATCGGCCTCCTCGGTGACGAGACCGTGGCGCAGAAGAATGCGCCGGGTATAGGCGTCCACCACGAACACCGGACGCCCGAGAGCGTAGAGAAGAATGCTGTCGGCGGTCTCCGGACCTATGCCCCGAAGGGTGAGAAGTTCCCGACGGAGTTCCCCGGTGTCCACCTCCTCAAGGGCCGAAAGATTCCCCCCGTAGCGCTCCACCAGCCAGCGCACGAATTCTCCGAGACGCCGCGCCTTCACCCGGAAGTACCCGGCCGGGCGAATAAGTTCGGCCAAAAGATCTTCTGGAAGTTCATAGAGGGCCTGCGGGGAGAGCAGGTTTCGGGCTTTAAGGTTTTCGATGGCCCTTTCCACATTGCGCCAGTTGGTGTTCTGGGTGAGTATGGCCCCCACGCAGACCTCGAAGGGGCTTTCCGCAGGCCACCAGTGCTGCGGACCGAAGTGCCGGAAAAGTCGCCGGTAGATTTCTTGAAGAATATCCCCGTAATAACTACTCATCCGGGAGACGGAAGACCCGGGGACCTCGAGGAGTGTCCACCAGGAGGAATCCCGCCCGGCGAAGTTCGTCCCGCAGACGATCGGCGGTGGCAAAATCCCGGGACTTGCGGGCGGTCTCCCTCTCGGAAACGATCCGCAGAACCCCCTCCTCCCGCACCTCCTCGGGAAAGACCAGCACCTCGAGCACTCCGTCGATTTCTTTAAGCACGGAAAGGGCCTCGTCTCTCAGGCTCTCCGGCACGCCGGTTTCCACCACCAGAGGATACCACCGCCGGGAGAAGCGAAAGAGTTCGGCCACCACCTGAGGAACATTGAGGTCGTCGTTCATGGCCGTCTCAAACCCCTCCCGTAGTTCCTTAAGGGCCTCTTCAGCCTCGGAGGATCTCCCACCCCGGGGTGCGCTCGCCAGGAGGCCACAGAAAAGAGTCAGCCAGGAAAGGGCCCTTCGGGCCTCCTCCAGGGCCCGAAAGCTGAAGTTCAGAGGCTTGCGATAGTGGGTCCGCAGGAGGAAAAACCGTATCTCGCGACCGGTATATCCCCTGGCCCGGAGGTCCGCAAGGGTCACCTCGTTTCCGGCGGAAACGGACATCTTCCTGCCCTCCACCAGCACCAGGGCCGAGTGCACCCAGTAGCGACAGAATTCCTCACCCGTGAGGGCCCGGGCAATGGCCCGTTCGTTTTCGTGGTGGGGAAAGAGGAGGTCCATACCGCTGGTGTGGATGTCGAACTTTTCCCCCAGGTACTTCATGGCCAGGGCCGCACACTGAATGTGCCACCCCGGACGCACCTTTCCCCATTCCGTGTCCACGAAGTAACCCTGCTTGAGTTCCTGAATGGTTACCCTCTTGAAGAGGGTAAAATCCGCCGGAGAATCCTTTTCGTATTCGTCGAGATCCACGGTGGCCCCGGGCCGTAGCCCCGAAAGATCCACTCCGGAAAGTTTTCCGTAATCGGCAAGTTTAGAGACATCAAAATAGACCGAGGAGTACTTTTCGTAAGCCACCCCGCTCTGAAGGAGCCGGCGGGTGAGATCCACCATCTCCGAAAGGTGTTCGCTCACCCGGGGATAATGGGTGGCGGGCTTTATGCGGAGAAACCGGAGGTCCTCTAAGAATTCCCGGGCCAGCTCTTCGGTCAATTCCTTAAGGGGACGCCCCGCGGCTTCCGCCGCGGCCAGGGTCTTGTCGTCGAAGTCGGTAAGGTTGACCACATGGTTCACCTCAAAGCCCCGAGCCTCGAGCCAGCGCCTCAGCAGATCCGCGGTGAGCATCCTCCGGTAAAGGCCCAGATGGGGCCGGCGATTGAGCGTGGGGCCACAGGTGTAGATCCGGACCTTTCCGGGCTCAAGGGGCTCGAAAACCTCCTTTTTTCCGGTGAGGGTATTGGTCAGGCGAAAGTCCTCCCGGCGCGGAGGCTCGGGGAAGACCCACAGAGGAGTGGAGAGGTAACGCTCGCCCCCGTCGGGAAAGATGACCACGACGAGCCCCTCGTCTATCTCCCGGGCCACCTTCAGGGCCCCGGCCAGCGCCGCCCCGGAGCTCATGCCCACGAAGATGCCCTCCTCCCGGGCCAGACGCCGGCTCAATTCGTAGGCCTCCTCGTCGTCCACATTGATTACCGCGTGGGGCAGTTTGCGGTCGTAAATTCCCGGAGGATAGGATTCCTTCATGTTCTTGAGGCCCTGAATGCGATGCCCCGGCACCGGCTCCACCCCTATCACCCGTACCTGGGGGGCCTTTTCCCTGAAGTAGCGGGCGAGCCCCATGAGAGTCCCGGTGGTCCCCATGGAGGCCACCACATGGGTGACCCGCCCCTCGGTATCCCGCCAGATCTCCGGAGCCGTGGTGCGGTAATGAACCCTCCAGTTGGCCGGATTGTTGAACTGATCGGGATTGTAGTACCTGTCCGGATACTGCCGGACCAGCTCGTAAATGGCTTCGATGGCCCCGTCGGTGCTCTTTTCCGCGGGGGTAAGCAGGATCTCGGCTCCGTAGGCCTGCATGATCTTGCGCCGTTCGATGGAGGCCGACTCGGGCATGGCGATGAGACAACGGTAACCCTTGACCGCACACACCATGGCCAGGCCTATACCGGTGTTCCCGCTCGAGGCCTCGGCCACGATCTTTCCGGGGGTGAGAAGCCCCCTCTCCTCGGCGTCCTCGATCATGGAAAGGGCGATCCGGTCCTTGACCGAGCCTCCGGGATTGAAACTTTCCAGCTTGACCCAGATCTCCACCCGGGGTTTAACCCGGATGCGGCGCAACTTTACCAGAGGGGTGTTGCCGATAAGCTCCAGAATGTTTTTCGAGGGTTTGCGAAAGGTCTCCATGTTTTAAAATCTCTAACATGAAATTTTTGATCCGCCTACTTCTAATCTTGGGGCTGTGTCTGCCGGCTCGTCTCCTGGCCCTGGACCGGTTCGTGATCCCGGAGGGACAGAGCGTTTTCGGGGAAATCCTTTACCACACCCTTTCGGGAAACGAGACCCTGCTTGATGTGGCCCGGGCCTACGACCTGGGCTACAACCAGATCGTTCTGGCCAATCCCGGGCTGGATCCCTGGATACCCCCGGCCGGACATCGGGTACTCATCCCCAAGGAATTCGTTCTCCCCGAGGGTCCTCACACGGGTATCCTGGTAAACCTTCCGGAGATGCGTCTTTATTACTTTCGGACCGAAGGCGGGGTCCGGGTGGTTTACACCGCCCCGATAGGAATAGGAACAGAGGGAAGGCTCACCACCCAGGGCATCTACACGGTTTATCGAAAGAAGGAACACCCTTACTGGCATGTGCCGGAATCCATAAGGAAGGAAGATCCCACGCTGCCCGAGGTGGTGCCCCCGGGGCCGGAAAACCCCCTGGGGGATTACGCCCTGTATCTTTCCCGGGGGGCCTACGCCATCCACGGGACCAACCGTCCCTGGGGTATCGGCCGGAGGGTGAGTCACGGCTGCATCCGGCTCTATCCCGAAGACATCAAGGCCCTCTTTCCCCTGGTTCCGGTGGGGACTCCGGTGCGAGTCCTCTACCAGCCGGTGAAACTCGGTATTCGGGAGGGGCGCGTTTACCTTCAGGCCTTCCCCGACATAGAGAAACGGCTTCCGGATCCGGTACTCGAGGTGGTAAAAATGGCCGCGCGTCTCGAAAGAGAGACGGGATACGACCTAACCCTCGATCTCTTCCGGGTGCGAGAGGTGCTCAGGAAACCCGACGGGGTCCCCCGCGAGGTGGGAGAGGTGCGCTGAGGGACCCCGCTTGTCAGCCCTACTTTCGCAGGGACTTTTCGAAAATCCTTTCCATCTTGGCCGCAGCGGCGTTGGCCTTTTCCGCCGCTTCCGCCGCCCGGGTGGCCGCCGCGTCCGCCCGCTGAGCCGCAAGAGCGGCCTGCTTCGCCGCAGCCTCGATACGGGCCAGCTCCGCCTCCACCTGGGCCTGGGCCTTCTTGGCCTCCTCCGCCGCCGCCTGGGCCTGCTTGGAGGCCTCTATGGCCTGCTGAATAAGGGCCCGATCCTGCTGGGAAAGTTTCTGGGTGCAACCCACCGGCATTATCAATACGGAAACCAATCCCAGACCGATTAACCCCTTCTTAATTTTCCGAAACATGTTACGACCTCCCCTTGATTAGAAATGGTTTACCTTAATAACCTCACAATTTCGGGCGGATGTCAAGACCGAGAAGCTTTTCGACGAGGACGAGGTCCTCCGGATAGGTGAGCTTAAGGTTGAGGGGGCTTCCGGGGACCACCCGCACGGGGAAACCCGCGGCCTCAAGCAGGGCCGCCTCGTCGGTGAACTCCCGGTCTCCGGCGCGGCGCAAGGCCTCCTCGAACCACTCTCGGCGGGCTCCCTGAGGGGTCTGAGCCAGGAAGAGTCCCTCGCGGGGGACGGTCCTTACCACCCGTCCCTCGCGCGCCAGTTTCACCGTGTCCCGCACCGGGACCGCAGGAAGCGCTGCCCCCTCAAGCCATACGGCCTCGAGCACCCTTGATACCAGATCCGCGGAAAGAAGCGGCCGGGCCGCATCGTGCACCAGCACCGCTTCCACCCGGCGGGAGATCCGCAAAAAGGCCCGGCGGACGGATTCCTGACGGCTTCCCCCCCCGGGCACCACGGCCTTCACCTTCCGGAAACCCTCCTTACGGATGATCGTAAACACCCTCTCCTCCCAGCCCGGAGGCACCGCCACCACGATCTCGGAGATCCCGGGATGTTCCTCAAGGACCGAGAGGGAATAGAGAAAGAGCGGCCTTCCCCTCACCTCAAGAAACTGTTTGGGGATTTCGGCCCCCAGGCGCACGCCCCGGCCGGCTGCGGCGAGAATGGCCGCCGTCTCAGGCATTCCGGGCCTCCGTGGCCAGGTGATGGGCCCGTCTTATGGGTTCGGGAATACGAAATCCCCGCGAGGCGGAAAGCGCAAACTCCACGGCCTCCTCCACCGAAAGCCCGTGCCCCGGAGAGACATAGACCGGCTTCACCCCGGAGCGGGTCCGCACCGCATATCCCACCACCTCCCCTTCGAGAAGGATGGGCGTCCTGGCTCCGCGCCGGTCCTCGGGAAGGACCACCCCAGGAAGGAGGGGCTTTTTTGCGCAACCAAGGCTCGGAATCCCCACCTCCACCCCCAGGTGCACCGCAAGGCCGCACCGGCGGGGATGGGCCCGTCCCTGCCCGTCCACGAAAAGAAGGTCCGGTTTCTCGCGGAGGGTCCGAAGGAGCTCCTTGAGAAGCGGGACTTCCCTGAAGGAAAGATAACCGGGGACATAGGGGAATCGGACCGGAAGCTTCAAAACTCGCTCCTCGAGTATCCGGAGGTCCGGCCAGGAAAGAACCACCGCTGCGGCAAAGGCCCAATTTCCGTCCTTCCGGTAAGCCACATCCACCCCGGCCACCCGACGGGGTTCCCTCCCGAAGGATCCGGATCGGGCCTTTTGCGCGATCTCCACCTGAAGGGTCCTGAGCCTTTCGAGGTCCAGGACTCCCACCGCTAAAGCCCCTTGTCCTTAAGACGCCGGATCAGGTTCTCGTAGGTGTTCCCGAAGGAGGCGCTGGACATGAAAAGGATCAGATCCCCTTCCTCCGCGGTGGCCGCGAGCGCCTCCGCCGGATCTTCTTCGACGACCAGGCCTCCCCGGCCCCTGCCACACACCGCCCGGGCCAGCTCTTCAAGATCGAGTCTTTCGGAGGAGGGGATGCGTTCCAGCCCCGGGGGTTTCTTGAGCCACACTTCGTCGGCCTCCGCGAGAACCTCCGCATAGGCCCCCTGAAAGAGCCTCCGCCGGCTGGTGTTGGTGCGGGGCTCGAAACACAGAAGGATGCGGCGGGGCTTTAAGGCCTCCCGCAGGGCCGAAAGGGTGACCCTCACCGCGGTGGGATGATGGGCGAAGTCGTCCACCACCGTCACCCTTCCCCGATAAAGGACCTCCTGGCGACGCGAGACCCCGGGAAACCTCCGGAAAGCTTCCCTAAGGCGCGTGTCCTCAAAACCGAGCTCCCGGAGAAGGGCCCACACCGCAAGGGCGTTAAGGGCGTTGTGCTCCCCCCACAGGGGTATAAAAAAGGTGCCCGTGGTTCCGGGCCCCCGGTAGGTGACCTCCGTCCCTTCGGAAAGGCTCCGGGTCTTGAGGAGGCGATAGGTGCTCTCCGGATCCCTCCCGTAGGAGACCCTCCGGGCTGGCGTACGCCCGGCCACCCGCACGGCCCCGGGATCGTCCGCACAGAAGACGAAAAGGCCCTCGGCGGCCACGAGCCCGGCGAACCTTTCAAAGGCGGCAAGTAAGCTCTCGTAGTGGGGATAGATGTCGGCGTGATCGTACTCCACCGAGGTGAGGATGGCGGCGTAAGGGTGGTAGTGCCAGAACTTGGGGGTCCTGTCGAAGAAGGCCGTGTCGTATTCGTCCCCCTCAAGGACCGCGAAAGGGCCGTTTCCCCAGGCGAAATTGAGCTTTCGGTCCCGCAGAAGGCCGCCCACGAGATAGGTGGGCTCACTCCCCAGGTTTTCCAGAGCGTGGGCGAGGAGGGCGGCGGTGGTGGTCTTTCCGTGGGTTCCGGCCACCACCAGGGATCTGCGCCCGGGAAGGACCCATTCGGCCAGCGCCGAGGGAAGAGATCGTAAGGGAAGTCCGGCGGCTTCGGCCCGGCGAACCTCCGGATTGTCCGCCCGGATGGCGTTTCCCACCACCACGGCCTCCGGAGAGAGTTCGTCTATGTGTTCGGGACGATAACCTATACGGGGGTGAATCCCCAGTTTTTCCAGCACGGTGCTTGAGGGGGGATAGGGAGGCGCCCCCTCGCTTCCGGTAACCGAAAAACCCCGGGCCGAAAGCAATCCGGCGAGAGCGCACATCCCGATCCCCCCCACCCCGAGCAGGTGAACCCTCATTGGGAAGACCCTCCCGTAGAAAAGGCCTGATGAGCGAAGGACAGGGCCTCGGCGTAAATTTCCGGAAGGGTATTGTTGGAAAGAAGGTTTAATTTGGGCACCAAATTTTTAAGAATTTCCCATTGACCGCTTTCATAGGCCCGAATTACCGAAAGAAGAGGGGTGAAGGGACTATCCCGTCCGAGAAGAGCGGCCTTAACATCGTCTTCCAGGGGAAGGTCGGCGATTATAGCGTGCATGGGCTGATCCACCATCGCCTCTAGGAGGGAGAAAAGGCCCACGATGAAGGCGTCGTCGGCGCGTTCCTCAAGGCCCACCCGCCGGGCCAGGAGTTCCATGAACCTGGCTCGCACCATGGAGTTTATTATGAGCTCCGGAGGACGATCCGCAGCCATAAGGTGAAGGGCCACCAGAGAGGCCCACTTTCGAAGCCCCTGATAACCCAGCAGCACCCCGGCGTGCCTTACGGAGTGAATTTTGGTAACAAACCCGAAAAAGGCCGAATTTATGTATTTGAGAAGTTTCAGGGCCAGAGCCGGATCGGAATTTATTACCTCTATCACTTCCTCCAGGTTGTCCCGAGCAGAATAGAGAAACTTGATAAGGCGCAGGTAATGGATCTTTAAGACCGGGATTTCCTGAGAGGAAAGGATCTTGGGGCGGGCGAAAAAGAACCCCTGAAAGTAGGTAAAACCCAGGGAGCGAGCCTCCTCAAGTTCCTCCTGGGTTTCTATTTTTTCCGCCACCAGACGGAAATCGCCCCTCAGTTCTTCACAGAGACGCTTTATCTCTTCGGAAGGGGTGATACGAAAGTCTATCTTTACATAATCGGCATAGGGCAGGAATATCTTAAGGGGTGAATCCTCCCGGAAATCGTCCAGGGCTATCAGATATCCCCTCTTTTTAAGCTCTCTCACCACAGGCCTGACTTCGTCCGGATCGGAAATTCTTTCGAGCACCTCTATAACCAGCTTCTGGGGAGGCAGGAGATACGGAATCCCCGCTTTCAGGAGCTCACCGGTGAAGTTCACGAAGACTCTGCGTCCGAAGGCTATGTTTTCCAGACCGAAATTCAGAAAGGCATGCACCAGGACCCTCTTGGAGGCTATGTCTTCCCGGTTTTCTTCCGGAACGAAGAAGTTTTCCAGACTTTGCCGGTAGAGCAACTCGTAGGCATGCGTGCGCCCTCGTTCGTCCAGAATGGGTTGCCGCGCCACATAAACCCGAGGAAAATAGGTATTATCCATATACTCTACCTGGATGTTATTGTAGCAAAAAATAGTTAAAATTTCGATAGGGTTGCATTTATGCGCGTGGGGCTGGGGTTTGACTCGCATCGTCTGGTACCGGGCCGTCGCCTGGTGCTGTGCGGGGTGGAGATACCCTGCGAGGTGGGGCTTTCCGGTCATTCCGATGCGGATGCGGCCCTTCATGCCCTCACCGACGCCATCCTCGGGGCCGCCGGACTTCCGGATCTGGGCTCCCTCTTTCCGGACACCGATCCCCGGTATCGGGGTGCGGCAAGTTCGCTTTTTCTGCGGGAGGCCCTGCGACTGGTCTCCGAAAAGGGCCTTTCGGTTTATCAGGTGGACCTGACCCTGGTTCTGGCCCGGCCCAAACTGGTTCCCCATCGGGATCGCCTGCGGGAAAACCTGGCCCGTCTTCTGGCCATTCCGGTGGAACGGGTGGGGCTCAAGGCCAAGAGCCCGGAGGGCCTGGCCCTTTTCGAAGAGGAGGGGGTGGCCGCCTGGGCCGTGGCGGTGTTGCGTGAGGATGGAGCTTAGCCCGGAGAATCTCCGCGAGATTCCCGAAGCCCCCGGAGTTTACCTCTTTATCGATTCCCGGGGCACGGTTCTCTATGTGGGCAAGGCCAAAAACCTCAGGCGCCGGCTGGCCTCCTACCTCACCCCCGCCACCCCCAAGACGAGGAACCTCCTTGCCCGGGCGGAAAGGCTCGAGACCATCCTCACCCGCAACGAAAAAGAGGCCCTGATCCTCGAGGCCAACCTCATCAAGAAACACCGCCCGCGGTACAATGTGCTCCTCCGGGACGACAAGGCCTATCCGCTGATCCGGATCTCCCTTGGGGAGAGATTCCCGCGCCTTACCGTGGTGCGTCGCCGGCGCCGGGGAGATCGGGCCCTTTACTTCGGGCCTTACCCTTCCGCCGGGGCCGTGCGCGAAACCGTAAAGGTTCTCACCAGGTTTTTCCCCCTGCGACGGTGCTCCAATGCCGAGATGCACCGCCGCACCCGTCCCTGTCTCTATTATCAGATCGGGAAGTGTCCGGGGCCCTGCGCGGGTCTGATCACGCCGGAGGAATATCGTCGGATCGTGGAAAAGGCCGTGGCCTTCCTAGAGGGGCGAAGCCAGGAGTTGCTGGAAAAACTATCCCGGGAGATGGAAGCCGCTGCGGAAAAGCTGGAGTTCGAGCGGGCGGCCTTACTGCGGGATCGCCTCCGGGCCCTGTCCAGGATCCTCGAGGCTCAGGCCGCGGTGCTTCCCGAAGAAAAGGACCTCGATGTCTTCGCCCTGGCCCGGAAAGGGGACAGAGTCTCCGGAGCCGTCCTTTTCGTAAGGCGGGGAAAGCTTCTGGGGCACAAAATCTTCCACCTGCGCGGCACCCCGGAAGAGGATCCCTGGGAGGATGTTCTGGCTCAGTTTTACGACGAGGGGAAACTCCTTCCCGAGATGGTGGTCCTTCCGGAGCTTCCCGGGGAAAGGGCCGTCCTGGAGGAGTGGCTTTCCGAGCTACGGGGAGGGCCGGTGCGTCTCGTTTCGGCGGAGGAAGTTTCCTTCAAAGACCTTTACGAGATCGCCCGGCGCAACGCCGAGGAAGCCCTGCGCTCGAGGCTCAGGGGGGAGCGGACCTGGGAGGAACTCGCCGAGGAACTGGCCGGGGTCCTGAAGCTCCCGGTGATCCCGCAACGGGTCGAAGCCGTGGATCTCTCGAGCCTTCAGGGCGCGGCCCCGGTGGGGGCCATCGTGGCCTTCTTCGAGGGAGAACCGGACAGGAACCGGTACCGGCGCTACCACATTCGTACCGTCTCCGGAACCCCCGACGACTACGCCATGTTGCGGGAGGTGCTCACCCGGCGCCTCCGGCGGGGCCTCGAGGAGAACGATCTCCCGGATCTTCTGGTTATAGACGGGGGACGCGGACACCTGGAGACCGCCCGCACCGTGGTGGAGGAACTCGGACTATCGGAAAGGATCGGACTCTGCTCCATCGCCAAGGAGAGAGAGGACGAGGGGGAAAAGGTCTATCTTCCCGGACGCAAGAACCCCCTGCGGCTTTCCGGACACGGCGAGGTGCTCCGGTTTCTGATGCGGATCCGGGACGAGGCCCACCGGTTCGTCCTCTCCTTTCACCGGAAAACCCGGGAGAAAGAGGCCCTGGCCTCCTTCCTGGACGGCATCCCCGGGATAGGCCCGAAGAGAAAAAAGGTCCTCCTTTCCCGCTTCTCCAGCCCGGAGGAGATACTCTCCGCGGGCGTGTCCGGGATAGCCCGCCTACCGGGCTTCAACCGAACGGCGGCCGAAACCCTGATCCGCCACCTCCAAAAATAGGATCGGATCCCATTTTTTGAAGTTGACCGGCGGGGGCCCCGGGGATAAGCTTTGTGAAAAGTTTCCCGGAGGTAGGGCATGGAATTCGAGGCCGTGATCGGGCTGGAGGTCCACACTCAGCTCCTAACCGAGAGCAAGATCTTCTGCGGCTGTTCCACCAAATTCGGGGCTCCGCCCAACCACCACACCTGCCCGGTGTGCACCGGAATGCCCGGGAGCCTTCCGGTGCTCAATCGACGGGTGGTGGATTTCGCCCTGAGGCTGGCCCTGGCCGTGGGCGCCCGGATCAATCCGGTGTGCGTGTTTGCCCGAAAACATTACTTTTACCCGGATCTTCCCAAGAACTACCAGATCTCCCAGTACGAGGCCCCCATCGCCGAGGGCGGGGCCATCGAAATCGAGGTCAACGGGAAACGAAAAAGGATCGGTCTCGTCCGCATCCACATGGAGGAGGACGCCGGGAAACTGGTTCACGACGAGAAACGCCCGGTCTCCTATGTGGACTTCAACCGCACCGGGGTGCCGCTTCTCGAGATCGTGAGTCAGCCGGACATCCGCAGCCCGGAGGAGGCCGTGGCCTACCTCAAGAAACTCCGCACCATCGTGCGCTACCTGGGGATCTGCGACGGGAACATGGAGGAGGGGAGCCTTCGGTGCGACGCCAATGTCTCCGTAAGGCCCAAGGGCAGCTCCGAGTTCGGCACGAAAGTGGAACTCAAGAACATGAACTCCTTTCGCCATGTGGAGCGGGCCCTGCGCTACGAAATCAAGCGCCAGATCGGGCTCATCCTGGAGGGCAAGGAGGTGGTCCAGGAGACCCGGCTCTTCGACGAGGCCACCGGCACCACGCACTCCATGCGGGGCAAGGAGGAGGCGCACGACTATCGTTACTTCCCGGATCCGGATCTGGTTCCCGTGAGGATCGACGAGGCCTGGATCGAACGGGTGCGCGCGGAACTTCCGGAACTCCCCGACGCCAAAAAGGAGCGTTTCCTCAGGGAATACGGTCTTCCGGCCTACGACGCCGAGATCCTCACGGCCTCCCGGTCCCTTGCGGAGTTCTTCGAGGCCTGCGTGAGGCTTTTTCCCCAGCCCAAGAAGGTCTCCAACTGGCTCATGACCGAGGTGCTGAGGGAGCTGAACCGCGAGGGCAAGGAAATAGACGAGACCGGACTGAAACCCGAGCACATCGCGGAGCTCCTCAAACTGGTGGAGGACGGGGTCATTTCCATCACCGCGGCCAAGAAGATCTTTCCCGAGGTTTACGCCACCGGACGCTCCCCGAAAGAGCTGGTTGAGGAAAAGGGACTGCGTCAGGAGAGCGACGAAGGGGCGCTTGAGGCGGTGTGCCGGGAGGTACTGGCCGAAAACCCCGCCGAGGTGGAAAAGTATAAGGCCGGAAAAAAGGGAGTGATCGGCTTTTTCGTGGGGCAGGTTATGAAAAAGACCCGGGGCAAGGCCAACCCCAAACTGGTCAATCAGATCCTTGCGAGGTTGCTCGAGGAATGAGACGAGAAGAGATTATGGAAAAACTCCGGGCCTATTTTGAGCCCCGGGAGCGTTTCCGAATCGTGATCCTTTTCGGTTCCGTGGCTCGCGGAGACATCAAACGGGAAAGTGATATAGATGTGGCGGTGCTCGCGGAGCCGCAACTAACTTTCGATGAGCTTCTCCGCGTAACCGGAGAGCTTGAAGATTTGTGTCGAGGTCGGGTGGATGTAATTCAGATTCCGGAAATATACGAAACGAGTCCGGCCGTAGCTTTTGAGATTACCCGGGAAGGAATTCCTATCAAGATAACGGATCAAATTGAATGGCTATCCTGGCGAGAAAAAATCTGGCACCATTATTGGGATACCGCTTTTCTGCGGGAACTAAACTGGAAATACTTTAAAGAACACCTGAGGAGGTGGCGTGAGAGAACTTCTCGCGAGGCTAAGGAGCAATCTGCAGCGACTTGAAAATTTTCGAAAAATGTCTCCTTCCGGGATTGATGGCTGGTCCCTGCGGTACGGTTTTTACGAAAGCATCCAAATTATGATCGACATTTGTTGTCATCTGGTAAATCGTCTAGATCTCGGAGTGCCGGAAAGCTATCGCGAATGTGTAAAAAAACTGGTGCAAGCCGGACATCTTCCGGAAGATCTAGGGGAAAGACTCATGGTTCTGGTCCAGTTTCGAAATTTGTTGGCCCATGTTTATGCCAGACTGGAAGACGAAGAAGTCCATAAAAAACTCGATTATCTAGACGACCTTTACCGATTTCTTGAGGTGGTGGAGGGGTATTTTTGATGAGGGTTTTTGAGCCCGCGGAACCGGACACCATCCGGGCCTGGCGGTGGACGGAAAGGGGGCTTTACCTTCTGGACCAGCGGCTTTTGCCGCGGCGGGAGGTCTATGTCCGGTGTCGCACCTGGCGGGAGGTGCGCAAGGCCATAAGGGACATGGTGGTCCGGGGGGCTCCGGCCATAGGGATCACCGCGGCCATAGGGCTGGTCCTGGGGGCGGAGGGCCTCAGGGCCCGTACCCGGAGGGCCTTCCTGGCCGGCTTGAGACGCATCGCGCAGGGGCTGGCGAAGGCCCGCCCGACGGCGGTGAACCTCTTCTGGGCCTTAGACCGCATGGTCAGGCGGGCCGAAAACGAAACGGACGCCGGGCCGGGGGAGCTGGTGGAGATTCTGCGGCGGGAGGCCCTTTCCATCTGGGAGGAGGATCTGGCCGCCAACCGGCGCATGGGACGCTTCGGCGCGGATCTCCTTCCCGAGGAGGGCACGGTGCTCACCCACTGCAACGCCGGGGCGCTGGCCACCGGAGGCTACGGTACGGCCCTGGGGGTGATCCGGGCGGCGGTGGAAGCCGGAAAGCGGCTCTCGGTGCTGGCGGACGAGACCCGGCCCTATCTCCAGGGGGCCCGGCTTACGGCCTGGGAAATGAAGAAGGTCGGTATCCCGGTGGCGGTGATACCGGACGCGGCGGCAGGATTCCTCATGGCCAGGGGAGTGGTCAGGGCGGTGATCGTTGGGGCCGACCGCATCGCGGCCAACGGGGATGTGGCCAACAAGATCGGCACCTACACCCTGGCCGTTCTGGCCCGGGAACACGGGATCCCCTTCTATGTGGCGGCCCCCTCCTCCACCTTCGATCTCGGGTGTCCCTCCGGAGGGGAAATCCCCATTGAGGAGAGAGCTCCGGAGGAGGTCCACTTCTGTGTCGGGAAACGCATAACCCCTGCCGGGACAAACGCGGTGAATCCCGCCTTTGACCTCACCCCGGCCTCGTTGATCACGGCCCTAGTGACGGAGCGAGGGGTGATAAAACCCCCCTACGCCGAAAATATCCCCTTGGTGCTCTCCGGTGAAGCTCAAACTCCCTGAGGTCACGGTTTACCGTCTGGCCCTTTACCTGCGGGTCCTCGCCAGGCTTTCCCGGGAGGGGCGAGAGGTCATCCGCAGCGAGGAACTGGCCCGCCTCTGCGGGGTCTCCGCGGCTCAGTTGCGTAAGGATCTCAGCTTCATAGGAACCTTCGGGGTAAGGGGTGTGGGCTATCAGGTGCGTTCCCTAGAAAGGGAGCTGCGCCGGATCCTGGGGAGGGATCGCCTCTGGCATCTGGCGCTTGCCGGGGTGAACGAACTGGGCCTGGCCCTTCTCGCGGAAAGACGGCTCGCCGAGGGGGGATTTCGGTTTGTGGCGGTATTCGACTGGCGCGAGGAATGGATAGGGAAGGTCCTGCACGAGGTCTATGTGTATTCGCTGGAGCAGATGCCTTACCTGGTCAAGGAATCCGACATAGAGATCGGAGTCATCACCCTGGGGGGAGAGAAGGCCGGGGAGATGCTGGAAGCCCTGTGCTCCGCCGGGGTGAAGGCGGTGATCAACCTGGGCCCCGAGCCCCTTGAAGCCCCCCGTAAAGACCTTATCTTCCGCAATGCGGATCTCACCCTTTCCTTTGATCTGGTGACTTTCGCCTTGGGCTCAGAGGATGGCGCGCTTCGTTGATCGGGTCAAGATCCATGTGAAGGCCGGTGACGGCGGGCACGGCTGCGTAAGCTTTCGCAGGGAGAAGTATGTCCCGCGCGGAGGGCCGGACGGCGGCGACGGCGGGGACGGCGGCGATGTCATCCTGGTGGCCGATTCCCAGCTCCACACCCTCTACGACTTCTATCATCGGGTGCACTTCCGGGCCGAAAACGGGCGTCCCGGTATGGGCAAGAAGATGACCGGCCGGGACGGGGAGGACCTGATCCTGCGCGTCCCGGTGGGGACGGTGGTGCGGGACGCGGAAACGGGCGAAATCCTGGGAGACCTGGTACAACCCGGCCAGCGTCTGGTGGTGGCCCGGGGAGGCAAAGGCGGCCGGGGAAACGCCCGTTTCGCCACTCCCACCAATCAGGCCCCCCGGTACGCCGAGCCCGGGAAACCCGGAGAGGAACGCTGGCTCGTCCTGGAACTGAAACTCATCGCCGATGTGGGACTGGTGGGGCTTCCCAACGCCGGAAAGTCAACGCTTCTTTCCCGCATTTCCGCGGCCCGTCCCAAGATCGCCGACTATCCCTTCACCACCCTTCAGCCCAACCTGGGGGTGGTCTCCCTTTCCGACGAAAGGACCTTCGTCGTGGCGGACCTTCCGGGCCTCATCGAGGGGGCCCACCAGGGGGTGGGTCTGGGCCTCGAGTTTCTGAGACATGTGGAAAGGACCCGCGTGCTTCTTCAGCTGGTTGATGCCGCCTCGCCGGATCCGCTGCACGATTTCGAGGTGGTGGAAAGGGAAATGGCGCACTATCAACCGGAACTCCTGCGCAAACCCCGGGCGGTGGCCCTGAACAAGATCGACCTGATACCGGA
Source organism: Thermosulfurimonas sp. F29 (assembly GCF_019688735.1). NCBI lineage: Bacteria > Pseudomonadati > Thermodesulfobacteriota > Thermodesulfobacteria > Thermodesulfobacteriales > Thermodesulfobacteriaceae > Thermosulfurimonas > Thermosulfurimonas sp. F29. The sequence goes on along the minus strand of NZ_JAIFYA010000003.1, from coordinate 172,931 downwards.
GAGAGCGGTGCTCAATCCGGTGAGGGAAAAGATCGAGGCCCGGGGGCATCCCGTGTACCTCATCTCTGCGGCCACCGGCGAGGGAATTCGCGAGCTCCTCGAGGGACTCTGGCGCCTGATAACCCTGGGGGAGGTGCGTTCCGGGGATGAGTGAGTCCAGGCGAGAGGTCCTGGCCGGGGTTCGACGGCTGGTGGTAAAGGTGGGAAGCGCCGTGGTGGCCGACGAGGGGGGACTTTCGCGGGAGGTTATAGAGGGTCTCGCCGCGGAGGTCTCCCGGTTCCAGCGACAGGGTTACGAGATCGTGCTGGTGTCCTCCGGGGCCATAGCCTGCGGGCGGCGCAAGCTCGAAATTCCCTCCCGTTCCTTTACCCTTGCGGAAAAACAGGCCCTGGCCGCCGCGGGACAGAGCAGCCTCATCCAGGCCTACGAGGAGGCCTTTTCCCGCTACGAAACCCATGTGGCCCAGATCCTTCTCACCCGGGAGGATCTCGAGGACCGTCGTCGATACCTCAACGCCAGAAACACCCTCCGGGTCCTTCTGCGCTGGAGGGTGGTCCCCATCGTGAACGAGAACGACACCGTGGCGGTGGAGGAGATCCAGTTCGGGGACAACGATCTCCTTGCGGCCCTGGTGGTGGGTCTGGTGGAGGCCGATCTTCTGATCTGTCTTTCCGAGGTGGACGCCCTTTACGAGCGGGATCCCCGGGAGGACCCCTCCGCCCGACCGATCCCCCTGGTTCGGGAGATTACTCCGGAGATCGAGGCCATGGCCGGAAGGCGTCCCGGACGCTTCGGACGCGGCGGAATGATCTCCAAGCTTCGGGCCGCCAAAATGGTCAATTCCCTGGGGGTTCCCATGATTCTGGCTTCCGGGCGCACCCCTCTCGTGCTGGAACGAATCTTCTCCGGCGAGGAGGTGGGAACGGTATTTCTTCCGGGCAAACGGAGGCTTTCGGCGCGCAAGTTCTGGATCGCCCACGGCACAAAACCCGAGGGGCGCCTGGTGCTGGACGAGGGGGCGGTTCGGGCCCTGCGCGAGGGAGGAAAGAGTCTCCTCCCCGCGGGGGTGCGGGCGGTGGAGGGAGAATTCGAACGAGGGGCCTGCGTGGAATGCGTGGACGAGGCCGGACACCCGGTGGCCCTGGGACTCACCAACTACAGTTCCGGAGAGCTTCGGTGCATCTTGGGAGCGCGTTCCTGTGAGATAGAGGAAAAACTGGGCTTCCGGGGCCGGGAAGAGGTCATCCACCGGGACGACCTGGTCCTCCTGTGAGGCTGATATCCAGTTAACCGGAAATCAGGGTTGAGAACTTTTCTACCAGGGAAATTTTTGGTTAAATAACGATTCAGAGGGGTTGGTGATGGAGATTTTTCCGGGAATTGAAGCAAATCTTCGCATTCAGGGAGGACTTCCGGTCGTGAAAGGCACCCGTGTGCCGGTGGGGGTAGTGCTGAAGTATCTGGCGAAGGGAATGTCTATGGAGGAAGTAGCTTCGGAGTTTGGCCTCACCCTGGAGGATGTGCGAGCGGTTCTTGCCTTTGCTGCTTCTCGGCTTAGTGAAGAGAGGTATTTGATTGCCGCTTAAGGTTCTGGTGGACGAAAACCTTCCTCTCCGCCTGTCATCTTTTTTGAGAAGCCATGGTTTTGAGGCCGTTGATGTGCGAGAGGTGGGTTTAAAGGGCGCTTCGGATGAGGAGATACTGTCCTGGGCGAAGGCGCGGGGATTTCTGATTCTCACGGAAGATCTGGGGTTCGGCTCGGTGATAAGATTGCCTGAGGATCACGCCGGTGTGATGGTGGTGCGCGGGTGTTCGGATCTCTCGATGGAGAGTCTGCTGGAAGCGATTTTGAGATGCCTCCAGGCGATCTGCGATAGGGAACAGGCCGGAAAGGTTTTCGTCTGTGAGCCGGGACGGATACGAATTAGCAGCTAGTTTACAAATCCCGGTTTGAGAAAAAGCACTGATAGGATCCGGTTTCTCGGTCCTGTAGGGCTTTACTTTTTCCGGGGAGGTGCTAGGCTGAGAGTAGAGTAAATTTTTAAGGAGGTTTTAGCATCATGGCAACAGGTACGGTGAAGTGGTTTGACGAGAAGAAGGGTTACGGGTTCATTTCGCGGGACGATGGTGGAGATGTGTTCGTGCACTACTCCGCCATCCAGATGGAGGGTTTCAAGACCCTCAGGGAGGGCCAGAAGGTGGAGTTCGAGGTAACGCAGAGCCCGAAGGGTGAGCAGGCGAGCAATGTGAGAGTGATCGGTTAGTCGACGGTTCGGCCCTGAAAACTAAAAGGCCCGCGCGAGCGGGCCTTTTTTATTGGTTAAATGGATTTTTCCCGGCGGATATGCTAAAGTGGTTATAAAAACAATCTTGCTGTACGGACATGAGCACAAGAGAGGTCTTTTGTTAGAAGGAGAATTTTAGTAACGGGGAGGCAAATATGGCCCTGGATAAGAAGAAGGCTGTGGAAGCGGCTATAGCTCAACTTGAGCGCCAGTTTGGGAAAGGTGCCATCATGCGCTTGGGGGAGCGGGGAAAACGCATCGAAGTGCGGGCCATTCCGAGCGGATCCCTTTCGCTGGATATAGCCACCGGAATCGGAGGTATTCCTCGCGGACGCATTACCGAAATCTTCGGGCAGGAGTCCTCCGGGAAGACTACCCTAGCTCTTCACATAGTAGCCCAGGCCCAGAAAGCCGGAGGGGTGGCGGCCTTCATCGACGCTGAACACGCTCTGGATGTACATTACGCGGAAAAACTGGGGGTGAATGTGGACGATCTTCTAATCAGTCAGCCGGATACCGGAGAACAGGCCTTAGAAATAGCTGAGGTGTTGGCCCGGAGTGGCGGGGTGGATGTGATCGTGGTGGACTCGGTGGCCGCTCTGGTTCCGGCAGCGGAACTGGAAGGAGAGATGACCGATCAGCAGGTAGGTCTTCAGGCCCGGCTCATGTCCAAGGCTATGCGCAAACTCACCTCGGTCATTGCCAAGACAGACACCGCCGTGGTGTTCATAAATCAGACCAGGATGAAGATCGGTGGGTTTAGTTACGGACCACAGGAAACCACGACGGGGGGGATGGCCCTTAAGTTTTATGCTACTCTGCGGCTTGACATCCGGCGAATCGGTCAGGTGAAAGAGGGGGCCGAACAGATTGGCAATCGCACCAAGGTCAAGGTGGTGAAAAACAAACTGGCTCCGCCCTTTCGGGAGGCGGAATTTGAAATCCTTTTCGGAGAAGGCATTTCCCGGGAGGGAGAGCTTATCGATCTTGGAATAGCCATGGGGCTCATTGAAAAAAGCGGTTCCTGGTTTTCTTATGCCGGTGAGAGGCTGGGACAGGGCCGGGAGAATGTACGGCGTTTGCTTAAAGAGAAGCCGGATCTCGCCAGGGAGATAGAGATGCGCATCCGGGAGATGGCCGGGCTTCCGCGGGAGGAGACCCCCTCCGCAGAGAAGACCGCTCAGGAATAGCCCGATGGAACCCGCGCAACTCAAAGAAAGTCTTTCCAGTCTTACCATTCTGGTGGTAGGAGATGTTATGCTCGATCAGTATTTTTGGGGAGAGGTACGGCGCATTTCTCCCGAGGCCCCGGTTCCGGTATTTGAATTGAAGGAGATATCTCACGCCCTGGGCGGTGCGGCTAATGTGGCTGCCAATCTGTGTGGTCTGGGGGTGCGCGTGGAACTCTGCGGACTCCTGGGAAAGGATCGGGAAGGAGAGGTCTTCCGCAGACTCGCGGGAGAGATCGGGCTGGGAATTTCGGCCCTGGTAGAAGACCCGGAGCGTCCCACCACGGTAAAGACCAGAGTGATCGCGCAGGCCCAGCATCTCCTGCGCATTGACACGGAAAAGACCGTTGCCCCCGGCCCGGAGGTGCGCGATCTATTAAAAGAACGTCTGGAGACCCTTTTCTCGAAGGTACAGGCCGTTATTCTTTCGGATTATGCTAAAGGAATGTTTTCCTCCCCGGGATTTTCTTCGTGGGTGGTGGAGGAGGCCCGCCGGAGGCGTCTTCCCGTATTCGTGGATCCCAAAGGGCTCAGGTGGGAAAAATACACCGGCGCCACCTGTATTACCCCCAATCGCAAGGAATTTAATGAAATTCTCCGGGTGCTGGGCTTGCCCGAAGGAGACCTGGTTCGTGGTACTCAGGAGCTTGTCCGGCGTTATGAACTCTCCTTCATGGTGGTGACCCTGGGCTCCGAGGGTATGTTCCTCCATCATCCCGGAGAGGGAAACTGGCACTTTCCGGCCCGGGCCAAAGAGGTGTATGATGTATCCGGTGCCGGAGACACGGCCATAGCGGCGCTTACGGCCTTTTACACCGTGGGGCTTCCCCTCAAAGAGGTGGTGGCTTATGCCAATCTTTGCGCCGGTATAGTGGTGGGTAAAATGGGTACCAAACCGGTCCTGTGGGAGGAATTTGAAAAAGCTCTTAAAGGAGGTCAAGATGGGTGAGATCGTAGCCATCCAGGCCAGAGAGATTTTGGATTCCCGGGGCAATCCCACTGTGGAGGTGGAGGTCTTTCTGGACTCCGGAGCCTTCGGGCGGGCGGCGGTACCCTCCGGGGCCTCCACCGGAACGCACGAAGCACTGGAGCTTCGGGACGGAGAAAAGGACCGCTACGGGGGTAAGGGAGTGTTGCGGGCGGTACAAAATGTGAACGAAATTATCGCGCCGGAGCTGGTAGGTCTCGAGTCCACGGAACAGGCGGAGATCGACCGCGTACTCCTCGATCTTGACGGCACCGAGAATAAAAGTCGCCTGGGCGCTAACGCCATTCTTGCGGTATCCATGGCCGTGGCTCAGGCCTCCGCAGCGGAAGCAGAACTCCCCCTTTTCGCCTATCTCGGAGGGGTGGGAGCCCGGGTCCTTCCGGTTCCCCTTATGAATGTCCTCAACGGAGGCGTTCACGCAGACAATCCGCTGGATATCCAGGAATTTATGATTGTTCCCTGCGGCCTTTCGAGCTTTTCGGAAGCCCTGCGGGCCGGAGCAGAAACCTATCATACTTTAAAACATGTTCTTAAGGAGCGGGGCCTTTCCGTAGCCGTGGGAGACGAGGGAGGTTTTGCCCCCCAGATTCGGAACACCCGTGAAGCCCTTGACCTGCTGCTTACCGCCATTGAAAAGGCGGGCTACCGTGCAGGGCAGGATATTATGCTCGCCATAGACGCCGCGGCCAGCGAATTTTACCGGGAAGGCCATTATTATCTGGAAGGCCGGGAACTTTCCGCCGAGGAGATGATACGGTTTTATGAAGAGCTCCTCCGGGAATTTCCTATTGTTCTGCTGGAGGATCCGCTTTCCGAAGATGACTGGGAGGGCTGGGAGAATCTCTGCCGGGCTCTTGGGGAGCGGGTGCAAATAGTGGGTGATGATATCTTCGTCACTAATGTAAAACGCATTCGGGAAGGTCTTGAACGAAAGATCGCCAATGCCGTTCTCATCAAACTCAACCAGATCGGAACGGTCTCGGAAACCCTTCAGGCCGTAGAACTGGCGCATCGCAGTGGCTGGCGCACCGTAATATCTCATCGCTCCGGAGAAACGGAGGACACCTTTATTGCGGACCTTGCGGTGGCCACCAACGCGGGGCAAATCAAGACCGGTGCCCCATGCCGCAGCGAACGCGTGGCCAAATACAACCAGCTTTTGCGTATAGAGGAGAGCTTGGGAGCCGCGGCCATCTTTGCGGGTTGCGAGTTTTACCAAAAATAGTTCACCGGGCCTCCGGCTCTCTTCCTTCTGAGGAGGCGGCATGGATCGGGACCTCGGTCTAAAGGCCCCGCAATATCGTAGGGATGTCGCCGCTGCGGTGGTTTTAACTCTTCTTACCTGCGGAATCTATTACCCCTTCTGGCAGAAACACCAGATCAACACCGTTAACTTTTTTCTGGGAAAGAAGAAACTCTCCTTCTGGCGATGGGTTCTTTTTACCTTTCTTACCTGTGGTCTTTATCATGTCTATCATGAATACCTGATGGCCAAGTATATCGTGGAGATTCAGTATCAGATAGGAAAACCGGTACCGAGCAGTCACCTTCCTGTACTGGCCTTGATCCTTTCCCTGGCTGGACTTCCTCTCATAGTCGATGCCATCGAACAGAAAGAACTAAACGAAATCATTGACCATGTAGTTGCTCATGAGTGAAAGAGGCTTTAGCATACTCCTTATTTTGGTCTTTGTGATTATGATCCTGGCCCATTTTATAACCCCCCTTTCAACCTTCTATCGGAAGGGAGAAAAGGTCGTCTTCTGTCCTTTTCGGCGCATGACCGGACTTCCCTGTCCGGGATGCGGAATGACCCGGGCCTTGTGGGCCCTTTCCGGGGGACGGGTGCGCGAGGCCCTGGTCCTTAATCCCTTTTCGGTGATAATCCTGGGACTGGCTCTGCTGGAAGTAATCCCGGGGTTCAGGATTGAAAATCCGGAAAGGATTTACCGGTGGCTTCTGCCTCTGGTTTTACTCTGGTGGGGGGTGAGACTTCTTTGACCCGTCAGGAACTGGAAAAGAAAGTACGAAAACGGTTACGGGAATTCGGTCTTTCCTGGTCTCGGGCGGAGGTGCACACCGTTCTTTCCGCCTTCATCGAATTGATCCATGAAACCCTGGCCTCGGGAGAATCGGTGCGTCTTACCGGGTTCGGGACCCTGGAGGTATCCCTCCGGGCTCCCCGGAAGGGATATCACTTTCCCAGCGGGAAGATAATAGAAATTCCCGGCCGCCAGGTGATCCGTTTCAGACCTTCGCGCCGCTTGAAAAGACGGTTGAGGTACTAACTTGTCCTTCCGAGAAACTCCTTCACCTTTTTGAGCACGGCCAGAGGAAGTTCCGAGACCGCTTCCGGGCGAGAACCTCCTCCCTGGGCCATTTCCGGGCGCCCGCCTCCGCGCCCTTCCACCACTGGAGCCACGGCCTGCAGGAGTTTCTCCGCCGGAATTCGCCCGGAAAGATCCCGGGTTACCATGGCGAGCAGCTGTACCTTGCCGTCGTTTACCGCATAAAGGAAAACCACGCCGGAGCCGAGCCTGTCCCGGAAAAAGTCTCCCATTTCCCGAAGCTCTGCGGCGTTGCGGGCCGGAACCTCGGTACACAGAACCTTAACCCCGTCGACCTCCCGCAGCTCTGTAAGTTTTTCTTCAAGACTTCGTCGGATCGCACCACTCTTAAACCGACGCACCTCAGCCTCCAACTCTTTAACTCGCTCAAGAAGTCTCCGCACCTCTCGTTCAACCTCCTGAGGCGAACAGCGCAGAAGCTGAGCTAGCCGCAGGTGCTCGTCCTCAAGGGAATAAATCCAGCGCAGGGCCGGCTCGCCGGCCACCGCCTCAATACGACGCACTCCCGCGGCCACGCCTCCTTCGGAGACGATCTTGAAAAGTCCCAGCTCCCCGGTGCGGCGCACATGAGTTCCGCCGCAAAGCTCCAGGGAAAAATCTCCGATGCGCACCACCCGCACCCGGTCTCCGTACTTCTCCCCAAAAAGGGCCAGGGCCCCCATAGAGAGTGCCTCTCGAAAGGGGACCACCTGCACCGAAATCGATATATCCTCCCGGATCTTTCGGTTAACCAGGCTCTCCACCGAACGGATTTCCTCATGGGTAAGGGGCTCGAAGTGGGTGAAATCGAAGCGCAGACGGTCCGGAGTCACCAGCGATCCGGCCTGACGCACATGTTCCCCGAGTACCCGGCGGAGAGCCGCATGAAGCAAATGGGTAGCGGTATGATGTCGAGCTGTAGAAAGCCTTCGATCCACAATAACCTCAAGGCGAACCCGCTGACCCCGGTGAAGGATTCCCTGTACCACCCGCACCCGATGAAGAACGAGCCCTCCGAAGCGTCGAACCTCGAGCACATCGGCCTTAAGCCCCGGAGCCAGTACCAGGCCAATATCGGCCACCTGGCCTCCGCCCTCAGGGTAAAAGGGTGTCTCCGAAAAAAGGACCAAAAGTTCCTCCCCGGGGGCGGCCTCCGGGACCTCTTTTTCGTCCTTTATAAGGGCCAGAACCTCGGCCTCGGTGGAAAAACTTTCGTAACCCACAAAGGGGGTTTCCCTAAAGCTTTCCGAAAGCCTTTTCAGTACCTCGGGCACCATGGCAAGCCGCCCTTTCCAACTACGCCGGCTGCGCTCCCGGGCTTCGGCCATGGCCTTCTCAAAACCCTCCAGATCCAGTTCAAAACCCCTGGAAAAAGCCACATCACGCACAATGTCCTGGGGAAAACCGTAAGTGTCATAAAGGCGGAAAATGATCCCCCCGGGGACGCGATACTCGCCGGCCTTAGAAAGGCGCTCAAGCTCGGTCTCTAGCAATTCAAGCCCTTTTGCAAGGGTCTCCTGAAAGCGTCCTTCTTCAATTTCCAGAATCTTCTCGGCGGCCCGTTCCGCCCGCCGGAGCTCCGGATAAAAGTCCCCGAACTCGCTCACCACCCGTGGGACCAGCCTAAAAAGGAAGGGTTCGGTCAATCCGAGGAGTCGGCCGAAGCGTTCGGCTCGACGAATGATCCGCCGCAATACATAACCACGCCCCTCATTGGAGGGCACCACACCGTCGGCGATGAGGAAAACCGAGGCCCGCAGGTGGTCGGCGATGACCCGAAAAGCCACGGTGATTTCTCCGCCTTCCTCATAGGAACGACCGGAGAGATCGGCAATCCCCTTCATAATTCCGGCGAAAATATCCGTGTCGTAATTGCTTTGCACACCCTGAATCACAGCGGTTATCCGCTCAAGTCCCATCCCGGTATCGATGGAGGGGCGGGGGAGGGGTTTCAGTTTGCTGAACTCGTCCCTTTCGTACTGCATAAAGACCAGATTCCATATTTCCAGGAACCTATCACAATCGCAGCCCGGACCGCAATCCGAACGACCGCAGCCTACCTCCTCGCCCTGATCATAGATGATCTCCGAACAGGGACCGCAGGGGCCGCTGTCCCCCATGGCCCAGAAATTGTCCTTTTCCCCTAGGCGCACGATGCGATCCTCCGGAAGGCCGGAGATCCTTCGCCAGAGATCTGCGGCTTCGTCGTCCTCCCGGAAGACCGTGGCGTAAAGTCTCTCCGGGGGGAGTCCGAGCTCGCGGGTAAGGAATTCCCAGGCGTAGGCGATGGCTTCGGCCTTGAAGTAATCCCCGAAGGAAAAGTTCCCCAGCATCTCGAAAAAGGTATGGTGACGGGCCGTATAACCCACATTTTCGAGATCGTTGTGTTTACCTCCGGCCCGCATGCACTTCTGACAGGAGGCCGCCCGGCGGTAGGGGCGCTCCTCCTCCCCCAGAAAGACCCGTTTGAACTGCACCATACCCGCATTGGTAAAAAGCAAGGTGGGGTCATCCGCCGGAACCAGTGAACTTGAGGGTACTATCTCATGGCCGTTTCGGGCGAAGTAATCCAGAAAGGCTTTCCGAATCTCCCGTCCCTTCATTCACACACCCCCGAAAAGATCAAAACAATATTCCCGATTTATCGAACCCATTTTAAAACCCTGTTCGTGTCTAGCCAATCTAAGAGGCAAGGAAGTTCGTACTTATCGTGGGCGGGGGTTACAGATTATCTTTAACAACTGGTGGAGACGGCGGGATTCGAACCCGCGACCTCCAGATTGCGATTCTGGCGCTCTCCCAACTGAGCTACGTCCCCACCGAAATAAGTTACGCCTGACCGGAAAGAGCCGCTTTCTTGGCGTTCAATTTGGCCGCAAGCCTCGAAATCTTACGGGCGGCCGTGCGCCAGTGAAGTGTGCCCTTGGAAACCGCCCTCTGAATAATACTCTGGGCCTCCCGAAAGGCCTCCTCCGCCCTGGCCAGATCCCCTTCCTCAAGGGTCTTCAGGAACTTCTTCGTGGCTGTCTTTACGCGGGTCTTTATAGCCTTGTTGCGCAGACGCCGTTTCTCACTCTGCCTCAGGGCCTTAGCAGCAGATTTGTGTAGCGGCAAGACTACTCCCTCCCTTTGGAATATTCGGCACTCAAATCTATAATTTCCTTTTTAAGGAGTGTCAATATGGAGGTTCGCATAGGAACCTCGGGATGGCGTTACAGACACTGGCGCGGGGTGTTCTACCCCGAAGGTCTCCCGACGAGGGAATGGCTTAACTACTACGCAGGCTATTTTGACACGGTGGAGGTAAACGCCACCTTCTACGGAACCGTTAAGGAAGAGACCCTGCGCCAGTGGGCCGAGGAGACCCCGGAGGGATTTCTTTTCGCCGTGAAGGCCCATCGCTACATCACCCACATAAAACGACTTCGTGGGGTGGACGAAGCCCTTTCCCGTTTCTACGCTTCCCTGGAACCCCTCTATCCCAAGCTCGGGGTGATCCTGTTCCAGTTTCCCCCTTCGTTGAGGTACGATCCCGACCTCCTTGAGGAGTTCCTGCGGATCCTTCCCCGGGATTTCCCGGTGGCCATCGAGATCCGTCATCGCAGTTTCCACCGGGAGGCTTTTCTCGATCAGTTGCGGAGGTACGGAGTGGCCCTCTGCGTCTCCGACACCGCCGGACGCTACCCCTCCCTCCTCTGGGCCGTTACCGCGAACTTCAGTTACATCCGGTTGCACGGTTCCCGGGTCCTCTATCGCTCCTCTTATACCGACGAGGAGCTCGACTTCTGGGCCCGGAGGATTGAGGAGCTTTCGGTAAAAAGAGTTTATGTGTATTTTGACAACGACGCTCTGGGATGGGCTCCGGAAAACGCTCTGCGCTTGAGGAAGAGGCTGGGACTTCCCGCGCGGAGTCTGCCCCCGGAGGCCCTGAAAATCCTTCAAGGGAGGCCCCTTGACTGATGGGAGAGACTTACACCCTCATGGAAGTCTGTGGCACCCACACGGTTAACATCTTTCGCTTCGGACTGCGGAGTCTCCTTCCCCCGGAGGTGCGTTTGCTTTCCGGTCCGGGGTGTCCGGTGTGCGTGATGCCTCAGGAGGAGATAGACGCCCTCATCGAACTGGTGGAGGTCCACCGGGTGATCCTCTGCGTGTTCGGGGATCTGCTCAAGGTGCCGGGGACTCGGTCCTCCCTTCGGGAGGCCCGGGCCCGCGGGGGAGAGGTGCGGGTCGTCTATTCTCCTCTGGATGCCGTGCGTGTAGCGGAGGAGAATCCGGATCGACGGGTGGTGCTGGCCGGGGTGGGTTTTGAGACCACCGCTCCGGCCCACGCCGTGGCCCTGATCGAGGCCCGGAAGCGGCGGCTCGGAAACTTTCGCTTCTTTCCCGCCCTCCGGCTCATGCCCCCGGCCCTGCGGGCCCTTCTTTCGGACCCGGACCTGAGAGTCCACGGCCTGATCCTTCCCGGGCATGTGAGCACGGTCATAGGAAGTAAACCCTACGAGTTTATTCCCCGGCAGTTCGGGATCCCCGGGGTGATAACCGGATTCGAGCCCCGGGATATCCTGGAGGGGATAGCCCTTCTGGTAAGGATCCTGCGGGAGGGTCTTCCACGGATTGAGATTCAGTATACGCGGGCGGTGCGCCCCGAAGGGAATCCCTGGGGCCGCAGGATGATGAGCGAGGTCTTTCGACCGGTGTCGGGACGCTGGCGCGGCCTCGGTGAGATTCCGGAGAGCAAACTGGTTCCGTCCGGAGAGTTTGAGGAATACGATGCGGTGCGGGAATTCGGACTTTCCCTGACCCCGAGCCCGGAACCGGCCGGATGCCGCTGCGGAGAGGTCCTTAAGGGGAAGGTGCTTCCTCCGGACTGTCCCCTCTTCGTCCGGGTCTGCACCCCGGACACCCCGCACGGACCCTGCATGGTCTCAAACGAGGGATCCTGTGCGGCTTACTTCCGGTTTGGCCACGAGAAGTAATCGGGCCACCTCCCGCCGGAAGTCTTCCGCCGGCAGTTCTTCCTCTATCCGAGGAGGGCGCGGGTTTGCCTCGGAAAAGTTGACAAAAAGGGGAGTTTTGGGACTGAGATGGCGAAGAGCGGTGATGATATCCTGCGGCGGAAGTCCCAGATCCAGAGCGGCCACTTCAGCCTCCTCCGGATGGGATACCAATTCCAGATCAAGGGCCGAAAGCAGTCTTCGGGCTTCGGAGGCCAGGTGTTCCCGGGCGTTCAGAAATACTCTCGTGGGAGGGGTCTGGAAGATGTCCAGAAACTGTTTTTGCTGTTTTCTCAGGTAAGGAAAGTTAAGGGGTCTTAGACAGACAAAGTTGGCCCCCAGGGCCATCTTAAGCCTCTCTCCCTCCATGCGATAGAATAGGGTGGGAAGAGCCTGATTCTCCGCCTCCATGCGGAGGAGGAGACTTCGAGCCTCTCGAGGATACTCCCAGGGGTCGAGAGCCAGGACGAAAGTCCCTCTTTCTTCTTTTAAAGTATTGAGAAGGGCTTCGGGTTCGGGGAAAACGGTGGTCCGGAGACCCTCCCCGATTAGCCAGAGGATCATGCGATGGGCGGTTCGTTCGCGTCCTTCAAGAAGCAGAGCCTCTATTTTTTCGGGATGGGTAATCGGGGTCTCCGGCCAGAAGAATACGAAATGTCCTCCTCTTCTGGAAGGAAGGATGGTTAGAACACCCCCCTGTCTTTCCACTATTTCGCGGGAAAGACTCAAACCCAGTCCCAGTCCGCTGGGTTTTCCCGTGTAAAAGGATCCGGCCTGAACGAAGGGTTTAAAGATGCGATAATACTCTCCGGGCCTGACTCCCGGCCCCTGATCGAGTATCGCTACCCCCATCCAACCACGAGCCCTCAAATCCTTTTCCCGAGTAACTTTTATGGAAACGGTTCCTTTTTCAGGACTAAATTTAAGGGCATTTGAGAGAAGATTGAAAATCACCTCCTGAAGCAAATGGCTATTTCCAATTAATTTAAATTTTTCCGGATAATCGATTTTTAAAGAGATTTTTCTTTTATTGATTTCTTCTTTTAACAGAAATAATATCCTCTCGATGACTTCTTCAAAGGAAAAAATCTCGGTTCCCGTCTCCCGCAAATACTTAAAGCGAGCCAGTTTTTGAAGTTCTTCGAGGATACGCAGGATGAATTCGGCATTCTTTTTGATGTGTTTGAGGTAACGCTGTTGTTTTTCGGAAAGATTTCCGAAAAGTCCGGAAAGCAGCATTTCCGCGAATCCCAGAATGGAAGTAAGGGGCGTGCGCAATTCGTGGCCCAGTAAAGCCAGCCACCGGTCCTTGCATTCCTCCAGGTGCTGGAGGTAAAGATCCTTCTCCCGGAGATCCTGTTTTAGGTTTTCTATTCGTCTTGCTAGAGTTTTTCGTTCCTGTTCTCCTCTTTGAAAACGGGTATAGATGGTAAGGATTAAGGCCACCTCCCGGGCCAGTTTTTCGAGAGCGGTTGCTTTTTCCCGGGAAAAGTAATTTTTTTGGAGGGAGTAGAGATTGATTACTCCCAGAGTTTCCTTGCAGTAGATTACGGGTATGGCCATGGAAGATTGAAAGCCGAAGTAAAGGGCCCGCTCCCTCCAGGGAGCATAACTTGAGGATTGCTGAATGTCCGGTTCTATTACAGGCTTTTTTTCCAGAAGGGCCCTTCCGGTGGGACCCCGGGAGAGTTCGGGATCATTTAGATTTATCTTTAATTCTTTGAGGTAGGCAAAATATTTTCCGGAATAAGCGCGGGGTTTTATTATCCCGTTTTTTTCCACAAATCCAAGCCATACCAGATCAGCGCGGGTTTTATCCCGTACTACCTCACAAACCCGGGTATAAAAGAATCCTGGAGATCTTTCCAGGTCTTCGAGCAATTCATCCAGAATGCCGATCTTCATCGGGATTTCCGTAAACTTTTAACCAGGCGGTAAAGCTTGGAATGTTCTTTGTCCTGGAAGGTCTCTTTAATGCGAAGAATTTCTTCCCGGGATTCTAAGAAGGCCTTTCCTACTTTCGGATCAAACTGACTACCCAGACCTTCCTCAATGATTTGAAAGGCTTCCTCTACGGAAAAGGCCTTTCGATAGGGCCGTTCGCTGGTTAGGGCGTCAAAGACATCGGCCACGGCCACGATGCGGGCGGCCAGCGGGATCTCCGAGCCCTTTAGCCCCCGGGGATAACCCTGTCCGTCCCACCTCTCGTGGTGATAAAGGGCCACTATTTCCCCCACCTTTACGAATCCGCTCTGGGTCCCGCGGAGGATTTCGGCCCCTATTTCGGTGTGCCGTTTCATGACTTCCCACTCTTTTTCGTTGAGTGGGCCGGGTTTTAAAAGGATCTGGTCGGGGATTCCTATTTTGCCTATGTCGTGAAGGGGAGCGGCGTAAAGGATGCTCTCCACGGCTTCCTCGTTTAGGCCCAGCTTGCGGGCCACTAGGGCACAGTAGTGGGCCATGCGCCGAATGTGTTCGCCGGTGTGTTCGTCCCGGTACTCGGCGGCCCGGGAAAGACGCAGGATCACCTCAAGTGATAGTTCCTTTATCTTCTGATGGGCCCGGCGCAGGGCCTCAAAGGCCCTCTGGAGCTCTTCGGTTTTGAGGGCCACTTCTTTTTCTAGGGCTTCCTTGTGTCGCTTGAGATGGTCCCGGTAGGCCTTGACCTCAAGAAGAGACTTGACACGGGCCTTGAGTTCCGGCAGGGCCACGGGTTTGGTCAGGAAGTCATCCGCTCCGGCCTCAAGGGCCTGCACCCGGTCTTCGATCTCTCCCAGGGCCGTCACCATCACCACCGGAATGTCCCGGGTCTGCGGATCCTCCTTTAGGGCCCGACATACTTCGAATCCGGAAAGCCCGGGCATCATCACATCGAGCAGGATAAGATCCGGCAATTCCTTGCGAGCCAGCTCCAGCCCGGCCTCCCCGTCCGGAGCTGCAAGGGTTTCGTATCCCAGTGCTTCGAGATAATCCGTGAGTAATTCCAGAATGGTAGAGTCGTCGTCAATACAGAGTATTCGAGAGCGATTCAATGTAAAATCCTCTCTACCTCTTCAAGATCTTTCCTGAAGTTGATGTTAAGAAAACTCAGACCCTTCTTATCTAGAGAATACCAGATTTCGAAGGGAAGGCCAAGGATTTTTTCAGGAGGTAGAGTCTTTAACCACTCCCGGAAGGACTTTCGGCCCGCACATAAATACTTCTCCAGATGTTCCCGCAGTTTTTTTCCGTAAACTCCGGGAAGGGGTTCGGGTTCATTTTTACGGTTGAGACAAAAGACGACCCAGTAATTTCCCGTATTGAAAATGTCTTGGAGTTTGTGGAGAAGGGAAACCTGCAGAAGGGGCTGGTCACAGGAGACTACGAGAAGGGCCTCGTTCGGGGCCAGTTCGCGCAATCCTCCCAGGAGTCCGGAAAGCGGTCCGGCTCCCGGAAGGGGGTCCCATATCACACGGTCAAAATAGGTCTTGAGGGAGGCTTCGGCCTGTTTCGGATCTCTCAGAGAGAGCCAGACTTCCGTACACAGAGGAGCTATTGTCTCCCTGACCCATAGTAGTAGAGGTTTCCCTTTCAGAAGGCTCAGGGCCTTCCTCCCTCCGAAACGCCGGGCGTATCCTCCCGCAAGTATTAATCCGATTGTTTTCTTATGCATGGGATTTTTTTAGCAAATTTTCCAAAACTTGCCATAAGGCCGGGAATCTAGTCTTGACAAACTCACTAGAGCGGTTCTATAAACCGGGAAGAAAGAGGCGGGGAAAGGATCTGTATGAGGTTTTCAAAATAAAGTCTGAGAAGGAGGTGTGTGATGTCGGGTCTTTTGATTGAGCGGCCTCTGCCTCACGGCGGGCGTCTGGTGGAAAGGGTGATCGAGGACAAAGCGGTGGCCAGGAAGATGTGGAAGACCTGTAATGCCGTCTACGAGATCAAGCCCACGCTCCACTATGAGACCGGGGTTCCGGTGCGCAATGTATACCGGGAGATCATGTCCATCTGCTACGGTTTCTTCAGCCCGGTCGAGGGTTCCATGAAGCAGGCCGAGGTGGAGCGGGTGCTGAAGGAGCGGCGTCTCCTTAACGAGTGGATCTTTCCCTATCCTCTGATCTTCGATATCAGCAAGGACGATCTCAACAAGCTGGGGGTGGAGCCCGGGGATCGTCTGGGTCTCACCCTGAAGGGTAAACCCTTTGCTATTCTCGACATCGAGGAGATTTACGAGATCGATCCCGAGGAGCTGGCCTACAAGACCTTCGGGGATCCGGAGACCAATCCCGAGGTGGTTCAGCAGAAGTTCGATAAGAAGCATCCGGGGTGGGTGATTTATCGGAGCCATCAGCCCTGGGTGCTGGCCGGAAAGTACACCATTATCAATCCTCCCAGGTTAAAGCCGCCCTTTGATCGGTTCTGGTTCCCTCCGCGCAAGGCCCGGGAGGAGTTCGAGAAGCGGGGCTGGCGTACGGTGATCAATCACCAGACCCGGAATGTGCC
Organism: Thermosulfurimonas sp. F29; assembly: GCF_019688735.1. Lineage (NCBI taxonomy): Bacteria > Pseudomonadati > Thermodesulfobacteriota > Thermodesulfobacteria > Thermodesulfobacteriales > Thermodesulfobacteriaceae > Thermosulfurimonas > Thermosulfurimonas sp. F29. The sequence goes on along the minus strand of NZ_JAIFYA010000003.1, from coordinate 156,619 downwards.
CCATGTGGGTCATGAGTTTCTGATGAAGTGTGCGGCCTTCACCGGCGATGTGGAGCCCTGTCACGGGATCCTGGTGAACGCCGTGATCGGGGTCAAGCGGCGGGGAGACTATCCCGACGAGGCCATCGTGGAGGCGCACGAGGCGGTGAACAAGTACGGCTACATCAAGCCCGAGCGGCACCTGGTGAGCATCGTGCTCTGGGACATGCGTTACGGGAACCCGCTCGAGTCCCTGCTCCATGGGATTATCCGCCAGAACATGGGCTGCACTCACCACATGTTCGGGCGTGACCACGCCGCGGTGGGTGAGTACTACGACAAGTTCGCCACGCAGATCCTCTGGACGAAGGGGATTCCCAGCTTTGGCTTCCCGGCTCCGCCCACCGATGTGCCCTACGGTCTCAAGATCCGGCCTCAGAACATGCGTGAGTTCTCCTACTGCCCCACCTGTAAGGAGATGGCCTATTCCGAGACCTGCGGGCACAAGCGGGAGAAGCTTTCCGGAAGTTTTCTGCGGGGCATGGTGGCCGAGGGCGTGCAGCCTCCGAGCATCATCATGCGGCCCGAGGTGTACAAGGTGGTGGTCAAGTGGTGGAAGAAGTTCGGGTATCCCTTCTGTAACGAGAAGTATGTGATCAACAAGGAGAAAGAGCTCGAGGTCGACTTGGAGGACCTCTAAAGAGATCCAAAAATCATGTAGGGAGGGAGAGAAATGGCCTACTTTATGGTGGTACTTTTGGACGATAGCCGGATGGAGAAGATAAAGGGGACCGATCTGGAAAAGCACATTAAATATATGTTCGGCGGGGAGCTTCGGCTTCTCGAGGTGGAGGTCACCGAGGAGTTGAAGGACAAGATCCTCGCCGAGTTTGAGACGGCCCGGGTGGACTCCCGGGGGGCCATTACCGATGTGCCGGTGGCCTTCATGCGGGAGCTTTTCAATCAGGTGGCGGAGAAGAAGTCCCTGGGTCCCGAGGTGGTGGAAGGGGTGCTGGCCAAGGTGAACGAGATCAAGGAGATGGCGGCCAAGGAGTCGGAATACCTTCCACCTCCTCAGATTGAGACTGAATAAGTGTGAAATGGAGAATTAGGGACAGTTTGGAAGGGAATTAAAAGGGTAAGTTCTCTCAGCTTCCTAAGATGGGAGTTGAAAAAAAAGAGGGGTTTGGGTAAGAGGGAAGAGAGGTGAAGGGCCCGAAAGGGGCTTCCAAAAAAAAATAAAGTAAGGAGGTAGGAAGTATGCCGAGCTATGTAAATCCTGAAAAGTGTGACGGATGCAAGGGTGGTGATCGGACGGTTTGTATGTACATCTGTCCCAACGATCTTATGATCCTGGACACCGAGAACATGAAGGCCTACAACCAGGAGCCGGATCAGTGCTGGGAGTGCTACAGCTGCGTGAAGAGCTGCCCGCAGGGGGCCATCTCCGTGCGGCACTATTCGGACTTCTCTCCGCTTGGGGCTTCCTGCCAGCCCATGCGGGGCACCACGGACATCATGTGGACCATCAAGTTCCGTAACGGCGTGGTGAAGCGCTTCAAGTTCCCCATTCGGACCACGCCCGAGGGTTCCGCGGATCCCACGGTGGGCAAGCCGGATCCGGATCTGGGCGCTCTTTCGGACAACCGTCTCTTTACCGAGATTGCTGACGGGGTTACTCCGGCCACGCCGGAGAATCCGGTGTGCATCAAGTTTGCCGGGTAATTTTGTTAACGAGAAAATTTTAGAAAGGAGGGGAAATTATGGGTCGGATTTGGTCTTATAATCCCGGTTTGGAGTGTGCCGAGCCTGAAATCGTAGAGATGGAGACGGATATTCTTATCGTGGGAGGCGGTATGGCCGCCTGCGGGGCGGCCGTGGAGGCCGTGCGGTGGGCCAAGCAGGCCGGTCTTAAGATTGTCCTGTGTGACAAGGCGGCTCTTGAGCGTTCCGGTGCGGTGGCCATGGGTCTTTCGGCCATCAACACCTACATTGGTGAGAACAAGCCGGACGACTATGTGCGGATGGTCCGCTGCGACCTGATGGGTATCATCCGTGAGGATCTCTCCTTCGATGTGGGGCGTCATGTGGACGACACCGTGCATTGCTTTGAGGAGTGGGGTCTTCCCATCTGGAAGAAGACCGAGGATGGGAAGACCCTGGACGGCGCCGAGGCCAAGGCCAAGGGGCTCACCCTGAAAGGTGGGGCCAAGCCGGTGCGCTCCGGACGCTGGCAGATTATGATCAACGGTGAGTCCTACAAGGTGATCGTGGCCGAGGCGGCCAAGAACGCCATGGATCAGATGGGTGAAAACGGCGTGATCCTTGAGCGGGTGTTCATTGTGCGGCCTCTCATGGACGCCAACGAGCCCAACCGCTGCTGCGGCGGCGTGGGCTTTTCCGTCCGTGAGAACAAGATCTACATCATCAAGGCCAACGCCACCCTGATCGCCACCGGTGGTGCGGTGAACATCTTCCGTCCGCGTTCCCAGGGTGAGGGTATGGGCCGGACCTGGTATCCGGTGTGGAACCCCGGTTCCGGCTATGCCATGTGCCTGATGAGCGGAGCCAAGCTGGTTCTCATGGAGAACCGGTTCGTGCCCGCCCGCTTCAAGGACGGCTACGGACCGGTGGGGGCCTGGTTCCTCCTCTTCAAGGCCCGGGCCACCAACGCCTTCGACGAGGACTACATCGCCAAGCACAAGGACGAACTCAAGAAGTTCGCGCCCTACAGTGAGGCCTCCGTGGTGGGTACCTGTCTGCGTAACCACGCCATGCTCATCGAGATGAAGGAGGGTCGCGGGCCCATCTTCATGCACACCGAGTGGGCCCTTCAGGAGGCCATGAAGCAGATGGACAAGAAGGAGTTCAAGAAGCTTGAGGCCGAGGCCTGGGAGGACTTCCTGGACATGTGCGTGACCCAGGCCGGGCTGTGGGCCTGCCTGAACATCGAGCCCGAGAAGAAGCCCTCCGAGATTATGCCCACCGAGCCCTACTTCCTGGGGTCTCACGCCGGTTGCGCCGGGGCCTGGTGCTGCGGTCCGGACGAGGACTGGGTGCCCGAGGAGTACAAGGCGCCCTGGAAGGAGATCGGGCTTTACAACCGGATGACCACCGTGAAGGGGATGTTCTGTGCCGGCGACACCGTGGGGGCCTGCGGACACAAGTTCTCCTCCGGGTCCCATGTGGAGGGGCGGATTGCGGCCAAGGCCATGGTGAAGTTCTGCCTGGATCACAAGGACTTCAAGCCCACCCCGAAGCGTTCGGCCGAGGATTACAAGAAGGAGATCTACGGGCCGTGGTATCGCTTCCAGGAGTTCAAGAACGCCACCACGGTCTACGAGATCAACCCCAACTACCTCCTGCCGCGGCAGATCCAGAACCGTCTCATGAAGATCATGGACGAGTATGTGGCCGGAACCTCCACCTACTATCAGACCAACAAGGTGATGCTCGAGACCGGGCTTGAGCTGCTCACCATGCTCAAGGAGGACATGCAGAAGGCCGCGGCGCGGGATCTTCACGAGCTCATGCGGGCCTGGGAGAATATCCACCGCGTGTGGACGGCGGAGGCGCATCTGCGGCACATCCTCTTCCGTGAGGAGACCCGTTATCCCGGATACTACTACCGGGCCGACTTCCCCAATCTTGACGATCAGAACTGGCGGTGCTTCACCCTCTCCAGCGTGGATCCCGAGACCGGCGAGTGGAAGATGGAGAAGTTCCCCTACATCCAGATCATCCCCGATCCGCTGGGACCGTAAGGGCCTTCGGGCGAACCTCGAGGGGGCCGTAAGGCCCCCTCTTTTTTGCTTCCTTGGTTTGGGCGGGAAGCCGGTTGCGGGCTTCCGGTGCAAGCCAAGGGTTTTTATAAAACCTGGAGGAGGCGGTTATGGCTAATGATAAAATACTGGTGGTAGGCGGAGGGATAAGCGGTATCACGGCGGCCGTGGAGGCGGCCGAAATGGAATACGATGTCTATCTGGTGGAGAGGGAGCCCTCGCTGGGAGGCCGGGTGGCGCAGCTGCGGTACTATTTTCCCAAGCTCTGTCCGCCCACCTGCGGTCTGGAGATGAACTACCGGCGCATCAAGACCAATCCCCGGATCACGGTTTACACCCTGGCCACGGTGAAGAGCGTCTCCGGCGGTCCGGGCAACTACCGGGTAACGGTGGAGATCGCTCCCCGGTATGTGAACGAGAATTGCACGGCCTGTGGGGAGTGCGAGAAGGTCTGTCAGGGGGAGCGGGAGAACACCTTTGACTTCGGTCTTTCCAGGACCAAGGCCATTTATCTTCCCCATCCCATGGCCTTTCCCCTGCGGTATGTGCTGGACAAGTCGGCTCTTGCCGAGGGGGATCTTGACCGGATCATGGCGGCCTGCAAGTACGACGCCATCGATCCGAACATGCAGCCCCAGACGGTGGAGCTTGAGGTAGGGGCCATCATCTGGGCCACGGGGTGGAAGCCTTACGACGCCCGGAAGCTCGACAACCTGGGTTACGGGCGTTTCGCCAATGTGATCACCAACATGCAGATGGAGCGTCTGGCCTCGCCCACCGGGCCCACCGGGGGAAAGATCCTTCGGCCTTCAGACCAGACGGCGCCCAAGACAGTGGCCTTCGTTCAGTGTGCCGGGTCGCGGGACGAGAATCATCTGCCCTACTGTTCTTACATTTGCTGTCTGGCCTCCCTCAAGCAGAGTCTTTACCTGGCCGAGCAGGACAAGGATACGGAGATTTTTATCTTTTACATTGACATACGGACTCCCGGGCGTTACGAGAAGTTCCTGCGTCGGGCGCAGGAGGAGGCGCGGATCAACTTCATCAAGGGCAAGGTGGCCAAGATCGAGGAGGATCCCGAGACCAAGGACCTCATCGTGACCGCGGAGGACACCCTTTCCGGCAAGAAGGTGAGTCAGCGGGTGAACATGGTGGTGCTGGCGGTGGGGATGCAGCCCTCGCTGGCGGAAGGGGAGGTTCCGGCGGGGGTTTCGGTGGACGAGAACGGATTCGTCCGGATTTCCGAGGGGATGTATGCCTGCGGCTGTGCGCGTCTTCCGCTCGATGTGATGACCTCCAACGAGACGGCTACGGCCGCGGCCCTAAAAGCCATACAGACCATTGTAAGGGGGTAATTCCATGAAGATAGGAGTCTTTATCTGCACCTCTTGTAATATCGGGGAGAGGCTGGAGGTCTCTGAGCTGGAAGCGGCGGCCCAGGATCAGGGGGCGCAGTTTGCGGCCTCCCGGGAGTTTCTGTGTAGCAAGGAGGGCTGCCAGTTCATAAACGAGACCATCAAGAACGAGGGGCTCGAGGCGGTGGCCATCTGCGCGTGTTCCCCGCGGGTGAATTACGATGTCTTTAACTTCGGCAAGGTGGCGGTGGAGCGGGTGAACCTGCGGGAGGGGGTGGTCTGGAGTCGTTTTCCGGTTCCCGGGGAGGGTGAGGAATCGGTGGATGACAGCAAGGAGGTGGCCGAGGGGGTCACCTTCAAGGACGAGCTCATGGCCCTGGCCAAGGACTATGTGCGGATGGGGGTGGCCAAGCTCCAGAGCTACAAGCATCCCGAGCCTTACAAGCCCGAGGAGGAGATTTCGAAGACGGTTCTCGTGATCGGAGGCGGTGTGGCGGGGATGACCGCGGCTCTCGAGGTGGCCAGGGCGGGGCATCCGGCCATCATCGTGGAGAAGGAAAAGGAGCTCGGTGGATTCGTGGCCAGGATGAAGGCCCAGGTGAAGGCCGAGCCTCCCTTTGACGGAATCTCCGAGCCCGTAACCGGAAAGCTCATTTCCGAGGTGCAGGGGAACGAAAATATTACCGTTTACACCGGGGCCCAGGTAACCAGCATCAAGGGGGCTCCGGGGCTCTTTACGGTGACCATAAAGAAGGCCGGTGGCGAGGAAGAGGTTAAGGTGGGAGCCATAGTGGTGGCGGCGGGATGGAAGCCGTACGACGCCTCCAAGCTTGAGGACCTGGGCTACGGAAAGTTTGCGGATGTGGTGACCAATGTGGAATTCGAGGAGATGTGTGCGAAGGGGGAGCTCAAGCGCAAGTCCAGCGGGGAGCCGGTAAAGAGCGTGCTCTTCGTGCAGTGTGCCGGTCAGCGGGACGAGAATCATCTTCCCTACTGCTCTTCGGTGTGTTGTCTGGTCTCCCTCAAGCAGGCCAGGTATGTGCGGGAGGCCGATCCCGAGGCCAAGGCCTACATCATTTATAAGGACATGCGGACGGTAGGGGCTTACGAGGACTTCTATCGGGCCATGCAGGACGATCCGGGGGTCTTCCTTACCAAGGGTGAGGTCAAGGAGATCCGGGAGGAGGACGGGCGGCTGGTGGTGAAGGTGGACCAGACCCTTTTCGGGGAGGAGATAGAGATTCCGGTGGACATGGTGGTGCTGGCTACGGGGATGGTGCCGGCCACGGCGGAGGATCCCATCATTCCTCTGGAGTACCGGCAGGGGCACGGTTTTCCGGAGCTTGAACTCTTTTACGGTTTTGCGGACTCCAATTACATTTGCTTCCCTTACGAGACCCGGCGCACGGGAATCTACGCCGCCGGAGCGGTGCATCAGCCCATGACCGTCTTTCAGGCCATGGAGGACGCCGCCGGGGCGGCGCTCAAGGCCCTTCAGTGTCTCAAGGCCATAGAGATGGGGCACGCGGTGCATCCGCGGACCTGGGACTTCGCCTATCCGGAGTGGGACCTCAAGATGTGCACCCAGTGTAAGCGGTGTACGGAGGAGTGCCCCTTCGGGGCCCTGGACGAGACCGAGGACGGCACGCCCATGCCCAATCCCACCCGTTGCCGGCGTTGCGGGACCTGTTTCGGGGCCTGTCCGCAGCGGATCATCAACTTCAAGGACTACAGCATCGACATGGTGACGCAGATGATCAAGGCCTGCGAGATGCCCGAGCCGGATTACGGACTCTACCGGGTGCTGGCTCTGGTGTGCGAGAACGACGCCTATCCGGCTCTGGACATGGCGGCTTACCGGCGGCTTAACCTTCCGGTGGCCTTCCGGGTAATCCCGGTGCGGTGCCTTGGGGCGGTGAATGTGTCCTTCGTGAAGGACGCCATGAGCAAGGGCTTTGACGGAGTGCTGCTTCTGGGTTGTAAGTTCGGGGAGAACTACCAGTGCCACTTCATCAAGGGAAGTGAGCTGGCCAACCGGCGGATGGAGAATGTGGCCGAGACCCTCCAGCAGCTGGCTCTCGAGACCGAGCGGGTGACGCTGGAAATCGTGGCCATAGACGAGGTGGAGAAGCTGCCTCAGATCATGAACAAGTTTGTGGAATTTCTGCAGGAATACGGAGAAAGCCCCTTTAAGGGATGGTAAGGAGGTAAGGTATGGCCCGTATAGAGCCCGATGTAAGAACGGTAAGGGAGATTCAGGCTGCCGGAGGGGATACGGTCAAGAAGTGCTATCAGTGTGCCACCTGTGCCTCGGTGTGTCCGCTGGCCACCGAGGAGGTGCCCTTTCCCCGGAAGCAGATGCTTCTGGGGCAGTGGGGGTTCAAGGAGAAGCTGTTGTCGGATCCGGCGCTGTGGTTGTGTCATCAGTGTGGGGACTGTACGCAGTACTGTCCCCGGGGGGCCCGGCCGGGGGATGTGCTGGGGGCGCTCCGGAACATGGCCGTGCGGGAGCTCAGCGAATTCAAGTTTCTGTGGACCTTTTACAACAAGCCCTGGGGGCTTCCCATCCTGATTCTGATGGCGGTGAGTGTGGTGGTGCTGGCGCTCATGGTCTTCGCCGGAGGGGTGGAGCCCGGATTTCCTCACTGGAGTTTGATCCCCAGTGTGGGTAAGGAGGAGGTGGAGATTCTGTTTCTCAAGTTGACCCCGAAAGTGATGGCGGTGGACGCGATATTTTTACCTCTTGCGGCCTTTGTGGTGATTATGGTGGGTATCGGGGTTAACCGTTTGTGGAACGGGATGATGGCCGGAGCCGGCATACCCGCGGCCTATCGAATGGGACTGTGGGCCCTTGTGAGCACATATCTGGTGCCGGCCATTCGGGAAATTCTTGCGCACAGCCGGTTTCTGGAGTGCGGGGCCAACCGGTGGCGGGCCAACGGGCACCGGATGCTGCTCTGGTCGTTTATAATTCTGGCCTTCGTTACGGCGGTGGTATTTATAGCGGCGGATGTGTTCGGTTTCCACACCCCCTGGCCCCTTTATAATCCCGTAAAGATTCTGGCCAACATCGGGGCTGTATTACTGGTGTACGGGGTGATAGCCATCATAGTGAATCGGAACAGGGCCGCGGGGGAGGGTAAGCTTTCCAGTTCCTATCAGGACTGGTTCCTGATTTACCTGATTCTTGCGGTGGGGTTAACGGGGATTCTTACGGAGGTCTTCAGGATTGCCGGGAATGTTCTGTATCCCGCCTTCTACATTTCCCATCTTTCGGCGGTATTTCTGCTCTTTCTGAGCGTACCCTATTCCAAGTTCGCGCACCTGGTTTACCGGACCACGGCCTATGTATTTGACCTTTATAGCCGGGATGTCCGGGCCAAGATGGCAGCTCTTGAAACTGTAAGGGCTGCTGCCGCGGAAGGGGGTTCTGCGGCTCCGGCTGAAGAGGTCTCCGTAGAGGAGACCGAGGCCGGAGAAGAGTCTCAAGCAGCCTGATTCTTCTTGACACAGATGGCGTTTTGGTTATAATTGCAAAGCAGGTCTGAGGAATCAGACCTGCTTTTTTGATGGAGGGGTTCCCGAGCGGTCAAAGGGGTCGGGCTGTAAACCCGATGGCTCAGCCTTCGGAGGTTCGAATCCTCCCCCCTCCACCACTTTGCGGGAAGTTATGGGGCGGGAGTAGCTCAATTGGCAGAGCATCAGCCTTCCAAGCTGAGGGTTGCGGGTTCGAGTCCCGTCTCCCGCTCTTGGGGAAACGGAGGAGCCCACGTAGCTCAGGAGGTAGAGCACTTCCTTGGTAAGGAAGAGGTCACCGGTTCGAATCCGGTCGTGGGCTCCAGAGAGGTTTCATCACAAAGAGGGAGGTAAGAGATGTCGAAGCCAAAGTTTGAGCGGAAGAAGCCGCACTTGAATGTGGGGACGATAGGGCACATTGACCACGGGAAGTCGACGCTTACAAGTGCGATCACGAGGGTGTTGTCGACGAAGGGGTTGGCGGAGTATGTGCCGTTTGAGAACATAGACAAGGCGCCGGAGGAGAGGCAGAGGGGGATAACGATTCAGCTGGCGCATGTGGAGTACGAGACGGAGAAGAGGCATTATGCGCATGTGGACTGTCCGGGTCATGCGGACTACATCAAGAACATGATTACGGGAGCGGCGCAGATGGACGGGTCGATCCTGGTGGTGGCGGCGACGGACGGGCCGATGCCGCAGACGCGGGAGCACATACTGCTTGCGCGTCAGGTGAATGTGCCGGCGATAGTGGTGTTTATGAACAAGGTGGACATGGTGGATGACGAGGAGTTGTTGGACCTGGTGGAGTTAGAGGTGAGGGAGTTGTTGTCGAAGTATGGATATGATGGGGACAATGCGCCGGTGGTGAGGGGGAGTGCGCTTAAGGCGCTTGAGTGTGGGTGTGGCAAGGAGGATTGTCAGTGGTGTGGTCCGATATGGGAGTTGATGAGGGCGGTGGACGAGTACATACCGGAGCCGGTGAGGGAGGTGGACAAGCCGTTTTTGATGCCGATAGAGGATGTATTTTCGATAAGTGGTCGAGGGACGGTGGTTACGGGGAAGGTGGAGAGGGGTGTATTGAAGCCTGGGGATGAGGTGGAGATAGTGGGTTTGAGGCCGACGGTGAAGACGGTGGCGACGAGTGTGGAGATGTTCAGGAAGATACTGGACGAGGCGTTGCCCGGGGATAATATAGGTGTGCTTTTGAGGGGGGTGGGCAAGGACGAGGTGGAGCGTGGGCAGGTATTGGCGCAGCCTGGGACGATCACGCCGCACACGAAGTTTAAGGCGGAGGTATATGTATTGAAGAAGGAGGAGGGAGGACGGCACACGCCGTTTTTCAACGGTTATCGTCCGCAGTTTTATTTTCGGACGACGGATGTGACGGGAGTGGTGAAGCTACCTGAGGGGGTGGAGATGGTGATGCCTGGGGACAATGTGGAGCTGGAGGTGGAGTTGATCAAGCCGGTGGCGATGGAGGAGGGATTGAGGTTTGCGATACGGGAGGGTGGCCGCACGGTGGGAGCCGGGGTGGTCACCAAGATTCTGGAATAATGAGGGGTGAGGAGCGATGGCCAAGAAGGGAGACGCGCGGGTTATCATTCATCTGCAGTGCACGGAGTGCAAGCGCAGGAATTACACCACCACCAAGAACAGGCGGAACACGCCGGATCGGCTGGAGTTGCGGAAGTACTGTCCCTGGGATCGGAAGCACACCCTCCACAGGGAGGTCAAGGGGAAGTAAAATAACGATAAGGCAGGCCAGTAGCTCGAACTGGTAGAGCACCGGACTCCAAATCCGGGGGTTGGGGGTTCGAATCCTCCCTGGCCTGCCATTTTTTCATATTTTGGGAGAGGGGAATGGCCAAGGCGGTCAAAAAGAAGAGGAAGGTTCAGAGGGGAGAGGCTACGGGGAAGGTGGCCTACCTTAAGGATCTGAGGGAGCAGGGGTTTCCCGGTCGGGCCGTTCAGTTTCTCAAAGAGGTAAGGGTCGAGTTCAAAAAGATCACCTGGCCCAATCGCCGGCAGACGCTGGCCACCACCGTGGCGGTGCTTTCCTTTACCCTTTTTATTGCCTTTTACTTAGGTCTGGTGGACCTGTTGCTCTCCAAAATAGTCCAATGGCTGGTGTATTGAGATGCCCTGGTATGTAGTTTATGTGTGGTCGGGAAAGGAGAAGGCGGTGGGGGAGGCCCTGAGGGAGGCCTTCTCCCGGGCGGGTATGGCGGAGGTTCTGGAGGAGGTGGTGGTTCCTCCAGAGAAGATCATCGAGGTGGTTTTCAGTCCGGAGAAGCATGTTTCCCGGAGGTTTTATTCGGGCTACATCCTGGTGCGTCTGGCCGAGGAGGCGGAGGGAATTTTCGAGGTCTTGCGAAACGTGGAAGGTGTGGTAGGGATTATGGGCGACGGAAAACCCCGGCCTCTTTCCGAGGAGGAGGCCCGGAAGCTCCTTGAACAGATTACGGTTGAGGAGATCAAGCCGAAGCCCAGGTATCAGTTCATGCCCGGAGACCGGGTGCGGATTACCGAGGGGCCGTTTGCCAATTTCATAGGTGTGGTGGACGAGGTGAAACCGGACAAGGGGAAGGTTAGGGTGCTGGTGAGCATTTTCGGGCGGGAGACGCCGGTGGAGATCGAATTTGCGCAGGTGCAGAAGATTTAGAGGGGTGAGCCATGGCTAAGAAGGTCATAGGGGTTATAAAGCTTCAGCTTCCGGCCGGACAGGCCAATCCGGCGCCGCCGGTGGGGCCGGCCCTGGGTCAGTACGGCGTGAACATCATGGAGTTCTGCAAGGCCTTTAACGCCAAGACCAAGGGCCAGGAGGGGATGATCATCCCGGCGGTGATCACGGTTTATGCGGACCGTTCCTTCACCTTCGAGTTGAAGACGCCGCCGGCCTCGGTGTTGCTCAAGAAGGCGGCGGGGATTGAGAAGGGAGCGCACGCCACGAAGAAGGAGATCGTAGGGCGGGTGACCCGGAAGCAGGTGGAGGAGATCGCCAGGATGAAGATGAAGGACCTCAACGCGGCGAGTCTTGAGGCCGCGATGCGGATGATCGAGGGTACGGCCAAGAGTATGGGGATAGAGATCGTGGATTGAGGTGAGGGAAGATGGCGAAGAGGGGCAAGAAGTATCGCGAGGCTCTTTCCAGGATAGACCGCACCAGGCGTTACACTTTTGAAGAGGCGGTGAAGCTCGCGCTGGAGAACGCTTACGCGAAGTTTGACGAGAGCGTGGATGTGGCGGTGGTGCTGGGGGTGGATCCCCGCCACGCGGATCAGATGGTGCGGGGTTCGGTGGTGCTTCCTCACGGCACGGGGAAGACGGCCCGGGTGGTGGTTTTTGCCAAGGGGGACAAGGCCAAGGAGGCCGAGGCCGCGGGGGCGGACTATGTGGGGGCGGAGGACCTGATCAAGAAGATCCAGGATGGCTGGCTGGAGTTCGACAAGGCCGTGGCCACGCCGGACATGATGCCTCTGGTGGGGCGCATAGGTAAGATCCTGGGGCCGCGGGGGCTCATGCCCAGTGCCAAGACGGGCACGGTGACCTTTGATGTGGCCCGGGCGGTTAAGGAGATCAAGGCCGGAAAGGTGGACTTCAAGGTGGATCGGGCGGGGGTGGTGCACGCCCCGGTAGGCCGGGTTTCCTTCGGGGAGAGGAAGATTCTGGAGAATCTGGCGGCTTTCTTTGACGCCCTGCTCCGGGCCAAGCCTTCGGCGGCCAAGGGGCAATACATAAAAAGCGTTACCATCTCCACGACCATGGGGCCGGGGATAAAGGTGGACCCGGCGGATGTACGGAACCTGGTGAAGGATTACCAGGTGGAATAATTCTCAGGTGTCCCTCCCCTCGGGAGGCGACCCTGAGTCGGAGAGCACAGGTAGCCGGCAGGCTTTAAACGGCCCGGGGGCCGGCCTGTGGAGACGAAGGGAAGCCTTCGTCCAAAAGTTTTTGAAGGAGGCGGGCGGTGCTTACGCGTGCGCAGAAGGAAGAACTGGTCAGGAATCTTCGGGAGAAGTTTCAGGAGGCCCAGGCGGTCTTCGTGACCTCCTTTAAGGGGCTTACGGCCAACGAGAGCAACGAGCTCAGGAGGCTTATTCGGGAGGCCGGAGGGGAGTACCGGGTGGTGAAAAACACTCTCCTCCGTATCGCCTCCGCGGACACTCCTGCGGAACCCATTCAGGAGTTCATCGAGGGGCCCACGGGGATAGCCCTGGCCTATAAGGATCCGGTGGCGCTGGCCAAGGTCCTCAAGGAGTTTTCCGAGGAGCACGAGGCCCTGGTTTTGCGTGGGGCGGCTCTTCAGGGTAAACCGGTGGACGCCAAGGGGATCGAGGCCCTCGCCAAGCTTCCGCCGCGCGAGGTGCTGCTCGCCCAGCTTCTGGGTCTGCTTCAGGCTCCTCCGGCGCGGCTGGTGCAGCTTCTGGCCAATGTGGTGCGGAACTTCCTCTATGTGCTCAGGGCTATTGAGGAGAAAAAGAAGGCCGAGGGAGGCCAGTAATCTCAAAAATATCAGAAGGAGGCAGGCAAGATGGCGGTAACCAAGGAAGAGGTAATTGAGTTTATTGCCAACATGAGTGTGCTCGAGCTTTCGGAGTTCATCAAGGAGCTCGAGGAAAAGTTCGGGGTGAGCGCGGCGGCTCCGGTGGCGGCGGTGGCGGCAGCTCCGGGGGCGGCGCCCGGGGCGGAGGCCGCGCCGGCCGAGGAAAAGACGGAGTTTGATGTAATTCTGACCGAGGTCGGCAGCCAGAAGATTCAGGTGATTAAGGAGGTGCGGGCCATCACCGGGCTGGGTCTCAAGGAGGCCAAGGAACTGGTGGAGAGCGCGCCCAAGCCGGTGAAGGAGGGGGTATCCAAGGAGGAGGCCGAGGAGATCAAAAAGAAGCTCGAGGCCGTTGGCGCCAAGGTAGAAATCAAGTAAAATTAGGGGCAAAAGAGCACGATAAAAAGAGGGCTTTCCCCCGGTGCGGGGGAAGCCCTTATTGTGTTTGAAAAATCGGGAAGGAGGCGATCCAGGCTATGGAAACCCCCACCATCGTTCCGGCCAGGGTTAGGAGAAACTTCGGCAGGGTCAGGCCCCCCATGGAGGTGCCCTACCTCATCAGTTTGCAGAAGGAATCCTACAGAGAGTTTCTTCAGCAGGATGTGCCTCCGCAGTCCCGGAAGAACAAGGGGATCCTTGCCGCACTGAAGGAGGTCTTTCCCATCAAGGACTTTACCGGGACGGCGGAGCTGGAGTTCGTGGACTACGAGATTCTTCCCCCGGAGTTGACCCCGGAGGAGTGCTGGGAGAAGGGGCTCACCTACGAGGCTCTGATGAAACTGAGGGTGCGGCTCATCACCTACGATGTGGATCCGGAAAGCGGCGCCCAGAGCATCCGGGACATCAAGGAACAGGAGATCTTTTTCGGTTCCGTGCCCCTCATGACCGAGGACGGGCGTTTTATCATCAACGGCACCGAGCGGGTGGTGGTGAGTCAGCTTCAGCGTTCGGCGGGGGTGATCTTCGATCACGACAAGGGCAAGGCCCACGCCGGCAAGATCGTCTACACCGCCCGGGTCATTCCGGCCAAGGGGTCGTGGCTGGACTTCGAGTACGATCACCGGGGGAGGTTGCTGGCCCGTATCGATCGGCGCAAGAACTTCACCGCCACCACCTTTCTCAAGGCCATGGGGATGACCGAGGAGGAGATCCTCAATTACTTCTATCCGCGGGAGAGGTTCATCATCCATCCCGACCGGATCGAGAAGGAGATCAACCCGGAGGTCTTTCTCACGCAGAAGGTCTCGGTGGACATCGTTCATCCGGAGACCGGGGAGGTGTTGCTCAAGGCCGGGCGCAAGGTGACCAAGGCGGCGTTGAAGCGCCTGCTCGAGGCCGGGGTGAAGACCGTACCGGTTACCGAGAAGGAGTTCCTCGGCCGTGTGGCGGCCAAGGATGTGGTGGATCCCGAAACCGGAGAGGTCATCCTGGAGTGCAACGAGGAAATTACCAAGGAGAAGCTGGCCCGGCTGCGGGAGGCCGGGGTCAGGGAGGTGGAGTGTCTTTACATCGATGTCCATCGTTACACCCGGGCCCTGCGGGATACCCTGAAGCTGGACAAGGCCAAGACCCGGGAGGAGGCCCTGATCGAGATCTACAGGAAGATGCGTCCCTCGAGTCCCGCCACTCTCGAGGTGGCCGAACCCTACTTCAAGTCCCTGTTTTTCGATCCGGCCACCTACAATCTCTCCGAGGTGGGGCGCTACAAGATCAATCTTCGGCTGGGGCTGGACATACCCATCACCCAGACCACGCTTACCAAGGAGGATGTGCTGGCCATCCTGAAGGAGCTCATTCGGCTCAAGGAGGAGGGTGGCGAGGGGGACGACATCGATCATCTGGGCAATCGCCGGGTGCGGGCCGTGGGGGAGCTCGCGGAGAACCAGTACCGGGTGGGGCTGGTGCGGATGGAGCGGGCGGTTAAGGAGAGGATGACCCTGCAGGATGTGGAGGCCCTCATGCCCAACGACCTCATCAATCCGAAGCCGGTCTCCGCGGCCCTGCGGGAATTTTTCGCCCAGGGGCAGCTTTCCCAGTTCATGGATCAGACCAATCCTCTTTCCATGATCACGCACAAGCGCCGGCTTTCGGCCCTGGGCCCCGGGGGGCTTACCCGGGAGCGGGCCGGTTTCGAGGTGCGGGATGTGCATCCCTCCCACTACGGGCGCATCTGTCCCATCGAGACCCCGGAGGGGCCGAACATCGGACTCATCGTATCCATGGCCACTTACGCCCGCACCAATCCTTACGGGTTCCTGGAGACCCCTTACCGGCTGGTGAAAAACGGTCGGGTGACGGATCAGGTGATCTATCTCAACGCCGCGGAAGAGAAGGACATGGTCATCGCCCAGGCCACCATCAACATCGATAAGGACGGCAACATCCTCGACGAGGTGGTGCCGGCCCGGAAGGGAGGAGAATTCATCATGGCCCGGCGCGAGGAGGTGGATCTGGTGGACCTGGTTCCGGCCCAGGTGGTGAGCGTGTCCTCGTCCCTGATTCCCTTCCTGGAGCACGACGACGCCAACCGGGCCCTCATGGGGTCGAACATGCAGCGCCAGGCGGTGCCCCTGGTTCGGACGGAGGCCCCGCTGGTGGGCTCGGGGATGGAGAAGATCGCGGCCCGGGATTCCGGGGTGGTGATCCTGGCCGAGGACGACGGGGTGGTGGAGGATGTGGACGCCACCCGTATCGTGGTGCGGTATCTGGGGAGAAACGGCGGGGCTCCGCGGGTCAGGATTTACAACCTGATGAAGTGGCGGCGTTCCAACCAGAACACCACCTTCAATCAGAAACCCCGGGTGCGGCCCGGCCAGAGGGTGCGGAAGGGCGAGGTGCTGGCCGACGGCCCCTCCACCGACGGAGGGGAACTGGCCCTGGGCAAGAACATCCTGGTGGCCTTCATGCCCTGGAGGGGTTACAACTTCGAGGATTCCATCGTGATTTCCGAGCGTCTGGTGCGGGACGATGTTTACACCTCCATTCACATCGAGGAGTTCGAGTGCGTGGCCCGGGAGACCAAACTCGGACGGGAGGAGATCACCCGCGACATTCCCAATGTGAGCGAGGAGGCGCTTTCCAATCTGGACGAAAGCGGGATCGTGAAGATCGGGGCCTATGTGCGGCCCGGAGACATACTGGTGGGGAAGGTGACGCCCAAGGGAGAGGTTCAGCTCACCCCGGAGGAGAAGCTCCTTCGGGCCATCTTCGGGGAGAAGGCCAGCGATGTTAAGGACACCTCACTTCGGGTGCCCGCCGGTATAGAGGGGATCGTGGTCGACACCAAGGTCTTCACCCGGCGGGGGGTGGAGAAGGACGAGCGGGCACTGGCCAAGGAGGCGGAGAAGATTGCCCGTCTGGAAAAGGATCGGGCCGATTACCTGGAGATCCTGCGTCGCAGCACCCTCAAGGCCCTGGAAGAGGTGCTGGTGGGAGAGGAGACCGCCGCGGCCTACATTGACCAGGACGGAAACGAGGTGGTGGGCCGGGGGGTGAAGATTACCCCCGAGGTGCTGGAAAAGGTGCCCATGTCTCAACTCCGGGAGATCGCGCCCAGGAAGCTCAAGAAAAAGGTGGACGAGATCCTCAGGAACTTCGAAACCAAGAAGGCCGAGATAGTGCACGAGTTCGAGCAGCGGATCAAGCGGGTTACCAAGGGGGACGAGCTCCCGCCGGGGGTGCTCAAGGTGGTGAAGGTGTATGTGGCTATGAAGCGGAAGCTTCAGCCCGGGGACAAGATGGCCGGGCGACACGGGAACAAGGGCGTGGTCTCCAAGGTGGTGCCCATAGAGGACATGCCCTATCTTCCGGACGGGACCCCGGTGGACATGGTGCTTTCGCCTCTGGGGGTGCCCTCCCGAATGAACATCGGACAGATCTTGGAGACCCATCTGGGCTGGGCCTGTAAGGAGCTGGGGCGGAAGCTGGCCCGACTGGCGGAGGAGCACCAGGTGCAGGCGGTGAAGGACATGTTGAAGCGTCTCTTTTCCGAGGAGGAATACCGGCGCCTGACCGAGGGGAAAACCGACGAGGAGATCCTGGACCTGGCCCGGGCCTTTGCCGACGGTATCCCGGTGGCCACGCCGGTGTTCGACGGGGCCCGGGAGCCGGAGATCAAGGCCTGGCTCAGGGAGGCCGGTCTTTCCGAGACCGGGCAGACCGTGCTCTACAACGGGATGACCGGGGAGCCCTTTCGGGAGCCGGTTACGGTGGGGTATATGTACATGCTCAAACTTCACCACCTGGTGGACGACAAGATTCACGCCCGGGCCACCGGTCCTTACTCCCTCATCACCCAGCAGCCCTTGGGAGGGAAGGCCCAGTTCGGAGGGCAGCGTCTGGGTGAGATGGAGGTGTGGGCCATGGAGGCCTACGGGGCGGCTTATGCGCTGCAGGAGTTCCTGACGGTCAAGAGCGACGATGTGACCGGGCGGACCCGGATGTACGAGAAGATCGTGAAGGGTGAGAACTTTCTTGAGCCCGGGCTTCCCGAAAGCTTCAAGGTTCTGGTCAAGGAACTCCAGGGCCTCTGCCTGGATGTAGAGGTGCTGGAGGAATAAAAAGCCTCGCAGGAGGTGCATTCGTATGGAAGAGCTTTTTTCTTACTTTGCCAAACCCAAGGACCCCATGAACATTCGGGCCATTCGTCTGGGGCTGGCCTCTCCGGAGAAGATCCGGGAGTGGAGCCACGGGGAGGTGAAGAAGCCGGAGACCATCAACTACCGGACCCTCAAGCCCGAGCGCGATGGCCTTTTCTGCGCCAAGATCTTCGGACCGGTGAAGGACTACGAGTGTCTGTGCGGTAAGTACAAGCGGGCCAAACACCGGGGAGTGATCTGTGAGAAGTGCGGGGTGGAGGTGATACAGAGCAAGGTGCGCCGGGAGCGGATGGGGCACATCGAGCTGGCCGCTCCGGTGGCGCACATCTGGTTTCTGCGTAGCGTTCCCAGCAAGATCGGATCCCTTCTCGATCTCACCTTGAAGGAGCTCGAGGCGGTCCTTTACTTCGAGAAGTACATCGTGGTGGAAAGCGAGGTTCCCGAGATCCCGGTGGGCAAGGTGCTCACCGAGGAGCAGGTTTACGCCCTCCGGCAGAAACACGGGGAGAAGTTCCGGGTGGGCATGGGGGCGGAGGCGGTGCGGGAGATCCTGCGGGGTCTGGATCTGGATCGTCTGGCCGAGGAGATCCGGGCCGAGATGGAAAAGACCGCGAGCGAGGCCCGACGGAAGAAGCTGGGCAAACGCCTCAAGGTGGTGGACGCCCTGCGCACCTCCGGCAACCGTCCCGAGTGGATGATCCTCGAGGTGGTGCCGGTCATTCCCCCGGAGCTTCGTCCCCTGGTGCCGCTTGAGGGGGGGCGTTTTGCCACCTCGGACTTAAACGACCTCTATCGCCGGGTGATCAACCGGAACAATCGGCTCAGGCGGCTTAAGGAGCTGGACGCCCCGGAGGTCATCGTGCGCAACGAGATGCGCATGCTCCAGGAGGCGGTGGACACCCTCTTTGACAACGGGCGGCGAGGGCGTCCGGTGACCGGTCCGAACCGTCGCCCCTTGAAGAGCCTCTCGGACATGCTCCGGGGAAAGCAGGGCCGGTTCCGGCAGAATCTTCTGGGCAAACGGGTGGACTTTTCCGGTCGTTCGGTGATCGTGGCCGGTCCGGAGCTTCGGATGCACCAGTGCGGGTTGCCCAAGAAGATGGCCATCGAGCTATTCAAGCCCTTTATCTACCAGTGGCTGGAGAAGCACGGCTACGCCACCACCATCAAGACGGCCAAGCGTCTGGTGGAGGAGGAGGATCCCCTGGTCTGGGACGCGCTGGAGGAGATCGTCAAGGAATTTCCCATCATGCTCAACCGGGCCCCCACGCTTCACCGGCTCGGGATTCAGGCCTTTGAGCCGGTGCTCATAGACAGCAAGGCCATTCAGCTGCACCCCCTGGTGTGCGTGGCCTACAACGCGGACTTTGACGGCGACCAGATGGCCGTGCATGTACCTCTTTCCGTGGAGGCCCAGACCGAGTGCCGGGTGCTGATGCTTTCCACCAACAACATCCTCCTTCCGGCAAGCGGCGTGCCGGTGGTTTATCCCACCCAGGACATGGTTCTGGGGCTCTTCTACATGACGCTCGATCGGCCCTTCGCCAGGGGGGAAGGATGGGTCTTCCGGGATCCGGAGGAGGTGCTTCTGGCCTATCAGGAAGGGGCCGTGGATCTTCAGGCCAGGATCAAGGTTCGTATGGACGGAAAGCTGGTGGAGACCACCCCCGGGCGGCTCATCTTTCGCACCATCGTTCCGGAGGAGATCCCCTTTGAGGAGTACAACAAACCCCTGCGCAAGAAGGAACTTCAGCGCCTCATCGATCTCTCCTACCGTAGGGCCGGGGCCAAGAAGACGGTCATCTTCGCCGACCGCATGAAGGACATGGGGTATCAGATGGCCACGGAAGCGGGTCTTTCCATCTGCGTGGACTATCTGGTCATCCCCAAAAAGAAGGCCGAGATTCTCGCGGAGGCCGAGAAGAAGGTGGAGGAGATCCTGCAGCAGTATCGTGACGGACTCATCACCGACGGGGAGCGTTACAACAAGACCGTGGACATCTGGTCCGCCGCCACGGATCGGGTCACTCAGGAGATGATCAAGGAGATGGAGACCGCGGAGTATGTGGGCCCGGACGGGAAGAAGGTGGTGGGTCCCAGCATGAACCCGGTTTACATCATGGCCTATTCCGGGGCCCGGGGTTCGGTGGACCAGATCCGGCAGCTAGCCGGGATGCGGGGTCTCATGGCCAAGCCCTCCGGGGAAATCATCGAGACCCCCATCAAGAGCAACTTCCGGGAAGGGCTTTCGGTGCTTGAGTACTTCGTTTCCACCCACGGGGCCCGTAAGGGGCTCGCGGACACGGCCCTCAAGACCGCCAACGCCGGGTACCTCACCCGTCGTCTGGTGGATGTGGCGCAGGACTGCACCGTGGTGGAGGAGGACTGCGGCACCATTGACGGCCTCGAGGTGGGGCACCTCATCGAGGCCGGAGAGATCATGGAACCGGTGTGGGACCGGGTGCTGGGTCGGGTGGCCCTGGAGGACATAGTGGATCCGGTGACCGGGGAGGTCCTGGTGCGGGCCAACGAGGAGATCGACGAGAAGGCGGTGAAGAAGCTGCGCGAGGCCGGAATCGAGAAGGTGGCCATCCGGTCGGTGCTGACCTGTCAGAGCCGTTACGGGGTCTGCGCCAAGTGTTACGGTCGGGATCTGGCCACCGGACGGATGGTGGAGATAGGCGAGGCGGTGGGGATCATTGCGGCGCAATCCATCGGTGAGCCCGGAACCCAGCTTACCATGCGGACCTTCCACATCGGAGGAACCGCCAGCCGGGCGGTGGAACAGAGCGAACATCGGGCTCAGACCCAGGGGCGGGTCAAGTTCGTCAACCTCAAGACCGTGCGGGCCCGGGACGGATCCCTGGTGGCTCTGAACCGTCAGGGGGAAATCGCCATCGTGGCCCCGGACGGTCGGGAAAAGGAGCGTTACCCCGTGGTTTACGGGGCCAGGATTCGGGTGGAGGAGGATCAGGAGGTGAAACCCGGCGACCTCCTGGTGGAGTGGGATCCCTTCACCAATCCCATCATCACCGAGGTCTCCGGAAAGGTGAAGTTCGGAGACATCATCGACGGGGTCACGGTGGACGAGCGCACCGATCCCATCACCGGTCGGGTGAGCATTATCGTGCGGGAGTACAAGCTCACCGACTATCGTCCCCGCGTCTCCATCAAGGACGAGCGCGGGCGCACCAAGAAGCTGCCCTCCGGCAAGGGTGAGGCCCGGTACCTGCTTCCCGTGGGGGCCATTCTCACGGTGCAGGAGGGGGACTATGTGGAGGCCGGCGACATCATCGCCAAGATTCCGCGGGAGACGGTAAAGACCAAGGACATTACCGGAGGTCTCCCCCGGGTGGCCGAGCTCTTTGAGGCCCGCAAGCCCAAGGACTACGCCGTGATCAGCGAGATCGAGGGAGAGGTCATCTTCGACAAGGAGCTTAAAGGAAAGCGGAAGATCATCGTAAAGCCCGAGATCGGTGAACCCAAGGAGTATCTGGTGCCCAAGGGCAAGTACCTCGCGGTGCAGGAGGGGGACTACATTCGGGCCGGTGATCCCCTGATCGAGGGTTCCCCCAATCCACACGACATCCTGCGGGTGAAGGGGATAAAGGAGCTGGCCAAGTTCCTGGTGGAGGAGATCCAGGAGGTTTACCGGCTCCAGGGGGTGCGCATCAACGACAAGCACTTTGAGGTCATCGTGCGCCAGATGTTGAAGAAGGTGAAGATCAAGGAGACCGGTGATACCCGTTTCATGATCGGGGAGCTGGTGGACCGGGCCGTCTTCGAGGAGGAGAACGAGCGGGTGCTCAGGGAGGGCGGGCGTCCCGCGGTGGCCGAGCCGGTGGTGCTGGGCATCACCAAGGCCGCGCTCAACACGGAGAGCTGGCTCTCGGCGGCCTCCTTCCAGGAGACCACCCGGGTGCTCACGGACGCGGCTCTCGCCGGAAAGGTGGACTACCTGCGCGGACTCAAGGAAAATGTAATCATCGGACGGCTCATTCCCGCCGGAACGGGTCGGGTGTATTACGACATGAAGGCCGAGGAGCGCAAGGCCCTTCAGAGCGAGAAACCCGGGCTCGAGATCCCCTTCTAGGACGCGGAGGGCGGCCCGTACGGGCCGCCCGATCCTCTTACTCTCTGAAGATCCTGCGGAAGAACCACTCCGAGGGGCAGAAGTTAATTATTCCGGAAAGAACGCTCATGAAGGTCACGAAC
Organism: Thermosulfurimonas sp. F29; assembly: GCF_019688735.1. NCBI lineage: Bacteria > Pseudomonadati > Thermodesulfobacteriota > Thermodesulfobacteria > Thermodesulfobacteriales > Thermodesulfobacteriaceae > Thermosulfurimonas > Thermosulfurimonas sp. F29. Next base: position 134,628 of record NZ_JAIFYA010000003.1, on the reverse strand, counting down.
CAGACGAGATACTCCCCCCACGGGCGTCCCGAGTGCATCAGGAGAAGCCCCACCAGAAGGATCAACCCCATGAGAATCCTCTGCGCTCGAAGGGCTTTCATTTAATAACCCCCTCACCGGATGGTCTTGGATCCAGCTTACCACGATTCGAGCCCTCCGGTAAACTCCGAAGGCGTTTCTCCAGGGTCTCGTAATCCGGGGCCGTGAGGAGCGCCGGAAGGAGGGCCTTCTTTCCGGGGACCCCTTTGAAGAGCTGCGCCAGAAAGGCCTTAATCTTTTTGGCCGCGGTTTCGGGGCGAAAAAAGCGGGCCATCTCGTCAAGAAGCTCCAGGGCGAGCGCGGCCCTTTCGGAAATTCCGTGCGCGAGCTCCCGTTTTTCCCTGAATTCTTTAAAGATCCAGGGGTTTTTCAGGGCCGCCCGACCCACCATGACCGCTGCGCAACCGGTTTCGCGAAACATGCGTTCAATGTCCGTCCACTTACGGATGTCCCCGTTGCCGATCACGAAAATACGGTTTCCCGCGAGGCGGACCAGATCCCGGATGCGTTCCCAGCGGGCCCGGCCGGAGAAACCCTCTCTGGCCAGCCGGGGATGAAGGGCCAGGGCGGAAATCCCGGCGGAAAGAAGCCGTTCGACGATGTCCTCCAGGCGATCTTCGTCCCAGCCCAGCCGGATCTTGGCCGAGACCGGGATTCCGTGAGCCTTCCCGGCCGAAACCAGGGCCTCGGCGCAGGCCTGCATTCGGACGGGGTCCCGAAGAAGCCCTGCCCCGGCTCCCCGGGAGACCACCTTCTTCACCGGACAGCCCAGGTTGAGGTCAAGGCCGTCGGGACGGAGCTCACAGGCCACGAGCCTTCCGGCCCGGTGGAGCTTCTCGGGGTCGTTTCCGAAAAGCTGTACGGTCAGGGGGCGTTCCTCCGGAGTGAAACGGAGAAGAGGATCGGAGGGTCCCTTCCGCAGGATCAGGTCCGCGCTTACGAGTTCGGTCCAGGTACGGTCGGCCCCGAGTCGGCGCACGAGCCGGCGAAAGGGGGAATGGGTGTAGCCCGCAAGCGGGGCCAGGATGACCTCTCCCCGGCGGACCATTTTCGGATCAGGCCGACACCAGGACCCGCAGGAAACGCTTTTTACCGATCCGGAGGGCGTATTCTCCCGGGCCAAACTCGAAGTGTTCCTCCCTCAGGGCCTCTCCGTCCACGAGCCTGACCGCTCCCTGGGAGACCAGTCGTTTGCCCTCGGAGGTGCTTTTTACCAGACCGGTTTCTTTGAGGAGGCCGGGAATCCAGATCCTCCCCGGCGCCACCTTTACTTCCGGAATGTCTCTGGGGACTTCGCGCCGGGCAAAGACCCTCTCGAACTCCTCCGCGGCCTCGCGGGCCGCGGCTTCGGAGTGAAACTGGGCCACGATGTTCATGGCCAGACGCTTCTTCACCTCCTTGGGATGTTCCCGCCCTTCCGCCACCGCCCGTCTGAGGGCCTCTATTTCCGAAAGGGGAAGGTCCGTGAGAAGCTCGTAATAGCGCCACATGAGCTCGTCGGAAATGGACATGAGTTTTCCGAACATTTCCTGCGGAGGCTCGGTGATTCCCACATAATTGCCCAGGCTCTTGGACATCTTCTGCACCCCGTCGAGCCCTTCCAGGATGGGCACGGTCAAGATGACCTGAGGTTCCTGGCCGTACTCCCGCTGGATCTCCCGTCCCACCAGGAGGTTGAAAAGCTGATCGGTACCCCCGAGCTCCACATCCGCCCGGAGGGCCACGGAGTCGTAGGCCTGGATGAGGGGATAAATGAGTTCGTGAATGGCTATGGGGCGATGGGCCTCAAAGCGTTTCCTGAAGTCCTCCCGTTCGAGCATGCGGGCCACGGTGTACCTGGCGCAGAGACGAATGAAGTCCTCGGCGGTCATCTTGCTCATCCATTCGCTGTTAAAGACCACCCTGGTCTTTTCCGGATCCAGGATCTTGAAGACCTGGTCGGCGTAAGTTTTAGCGTTCTCGATCACCTGTTCCCTGGTGAGCGGGGGGCGGGTTTCGGAGCGACCGGAGGGGTCTCCGATCATGGCCGTGAAGTCCCCGATGAGGAAGTAGACTTCGTGGCCGAGATCCTGGAAGTGGCGCATCTTGCGCAGGAGCACGGTGTGGCCCAGGTGGAGATCCGGAGCGGTGGGATCGAAACCGGCCTTTACCCGGAGGGGAGTCCCGGTCTCGGCCGAGCGTTTGAGTTTGGCCAGTAATTCCTCCTCTTCCACGATGTCCACGGTGCCGCGTTTTAGGTACTCCAGGGCCTCTTCCGGGGTGCGTCTTTCCATGGATCGCGCTCCTCACACCGCTTTTTTTCCAGGGTTTTTACCCCCGAAAAGGGAGCTCTTCAATAGTTTCGGCTCAGCAGATTCGAGGAAGGGGTTCGCCGGTGAGAACCGGAAGCACCCGTTCCCCTCCCACCCGGGTGCGCAGGATCACCGGAGGGCGGCCTTTCCTTTCCTCCACCCGTCCGATGATTCGGGCCTCGCGGGCCTCGGGAAAGCTTTTAAGTATTTCCAGGGCCTGCGGAGCGGCCCTTTCGCTAACCACGGCCACGAAACGCCCTTCACAGGCCAGATAAAGGGGATCTAGACCCAGAATCTCGCTTCCCCCCCGCACCGCCGGGCTTAACGGAATTTCGGCTTCCTCCACCAGGAAACACGCTCCCGCCTCCTCGGCCAGCTCATTGAGGGTGGTGGCCAGCCCTCCCCGGGTGGGATCCCGCAGGGCGTGCAGTTCGGCCCCCAGTTTCTCGAGAAGGACCTTCACCAGGGGCCAGACCGGGGCGGAGTCGCTTTTGAGCCCCGTGAGGGGTAACCCCTCCCGGGCCGCGAGTACCGCCAGTCCGTGCTCCCCCACCGGACCGGAGACCAGCACCACATCCCCCGGACGGATGCGTTCCGGATGAGGGGGAGGGGAGAGCCGGATTCGGCCCAGACCGGTGGTGGTGATGTAAATCCGGTCTCCCTTGCCCCGGGGGACCACTTTGGTGTCTCCGCAAACGATGGGGATGCCGAGGTCCCGCGCGGCCCGGGCCATGGAGGTCACCACCCGGCGGAGTTCCTCAAGGGGAAGCCCCTCCTCCAGGATGAATCCGCAGGAAAGATACAGGGGTTCGGCTCCGGCCATGGCCAGGTCGTTGACCGTGCCGTGGACGGCAAGAGACCCGATGTCCCCGCCCGGGAAAAAGATGGGATCCACCACGAACCCGTCGGTGGTGAAGGCCAGAGGACCCGCAACCTCGCCGAGGAGGGCCGCGTCCAGGAGTTCTTTCCCGCCGGAGAAAGCGGAAAGGAATACCTCCCGGATCAGGTTATGGGTGGCCCGCCCTCCGCTTCCGTGATCGAGAAGTACGATTCCCTCACGCCCAGTGGCCATCCTGGCGGGCTCCACAGCGGGGACAGGTGCCCTCTTCAGTGATTTCGTTTTTCAGGATCCGGAAACCGTACCGCTCGATGAGAAGGTGTTCACAGGACCAGCAGTAGGTGTTTTCCCCCCGGTCTCCGGGTATGTTCCCGGTATAGACATACTTTAACCCCTCCTTTCGCCCTATGGCGTAGGCCGTGTGCAGGGTCTCAATGGGGGTGGGGGGGCGCGTGAGCAGGCGATAGGTGGGATAGAAGCGGGTTACATGCCAGGGGGTTTCGGGGCCGAGGTCTTCCTTGATGAAACTGGCAATGTCCCGCAATTCCTCCGGATCGTCGTTTTCCCCCGGGATGATCAGAGTGGTGACCTCCAGCCACACCCCCTGACGCTTGAGGTGCCGCAGGGTTTCCAGAACCGGTTTCAACCTGGCCCGGCAGTGTCGCCGGTAAAACTCCTCCCGAAAGGACTTGAGGTCGATGTTGGCCGCGTGCAGGTGGGGATAAATGGTCTCCAGGGCCTCGGGGGTCATGTAGCCGTTGGAGACGAAGACATTCTTCAGCCCCGCTTCCTCCGCCAGGCGGGCACAATCCAGAGCGAACTCGAAGTACACGGTGGGTTCGGTGTAGGTGTAGGAGATGGATCGGGAGCCGGAGCGTCTGGCCTCCTCCACCACCCTTTCCGGGGAGACCTTTTCCCCGGTTACATATCCGTAATGCCTGGGGAACTGAGAGATTTCGAAGTTCTGGCAGAAGTCGCACTGGAAGTTGCAGCCCACCGTGGCGATGGAGTAGCTGAGGGTGCCGGGGAGAAAGTGAAAGAGGGGTTTTTTCTCTATGGGGTCCACATGGCGGGCGATTATTTCCCCGTAAACCAGGGTGTAAAGCACGCCCCTTTCGTTCTTGCGCACCCCGCAGATTCCGGTCTTTCCCGGGGGAATCCGGCAGCGGTGATGACACAGGTGACACTTCACCTCGTCGTTTTCCAGACGATCGTAGAGAAGGGCCTCGCGCATTACGAACCTCCTTTCCTCTAAAATAAGACCGCTTCTTCCTTTCAGCAATCCGGCTAATAGGATCCGATCCTATTTTTTTGGAAAAATTGGGTTGATGGGAGGGGGAAGATGAGCTAATTAGAACCTAAAGCCTGCGAAAAGGAGGGTGGGATGTCGGAGTGCATCTTCTGTAAGATTCTGAGGGGGGAAATTCCCTCGAGAAAGGTCTACGAGGACGATCTGGCCTACGCCTTTCACGATATCAATCCCGTGGCCCCCATTCACATCCTTATCATTCCCAGGAAGCACCTCTCCGGGGTGCACGAGATGTCCGAGGAGGATCGCGCCCTGGTGGGGCATCTCTTCTGGGTGGCCCGCAGGATCGCCGAGGACCTGGAGCTTTCCCCGGCCAAGGATCCCACGCGGGGATACCGGCTGGTGATCAACTCCGGCCCTCAGGCCGGGCAGACCGTCTTCCACCTTCACCTGCACCTTCTCGGTGGCCGCGAGATGACCTGGCCTCCGGGCTAGGCTCCTCGTAGGGCTCGAGGTGCACCACCACATCGATGACCCGGCGGTGCCGGGAAAGGAGGGTCTTCTTTACCTCCTCGGAGATTTCGTGCCCCTCCCGCACGGAAAGTTCCGGATCCACCTGGATGTGAAGGTCCACCAGGGTGTGGCCGGCGTGCTTGCGGGTGCGCACCCGGTGGGCATCGCGCACGCCCTTTATCCTCAACACCTCTTCCCTGATACGGCAGGCCTCGGAGATGTCCACGCCGTCACAGAGCTCCACCACCCCGGGTTTCACGATGTTCCATGCGGACTTGAGGATGAAGAGGGAGACCGCCATGGAACCCACCGGGTCAAAGAAGGCCAGTTGCGGGCGCCAGGCGGCCAATCCCGCTCCCACCAGGGCGGGAATGGAGCTGAGAGCGTCGGAGCGGTGGTGATGGGCGTTGGCCACCACCGCGGGAGAGGAAGCCCTCTCTCCCACCCTTAGTGTGATCCGGTACAGGGCCTCCTTGAAAATCAGGGACAGGGCCGGGGGGAGGAGCACCCACGGGGGAAGGCCCGAAAGGGCCCGGCAGTGTTTCAGGGAAAGGAGGGCCTTTACCATCAGTCCCAGACCGGTACCCGCGAGCAGCAGGCCTATGACCACGGAAACGAGGGTTTCTATGCGGCGGTGTCCGTAGGGATGACACTCGTCCGGTGGGGCACTGCCGTAACGCAACCCCAGAAGAGCGAGGAGGTCCGTGGCCAGATCGGAGAGGCTGTGGAGTCCGTCGGCGAGAACGGCCTGGCTTCCGGCCCACCACCCGGCTCCGATCTTGAAAAGGGCCAGGAAAAGGTTGACCACCGCCCCCAGAAGGGTGATCTGATAGAGTCCCCTCATAGCGGTACCAGTTCCACGGCCGGTCCCCAGGCCCCGATTTCGTCCTCCACCACCGCTACCACCCCCATAAGACCGGGGATTTCCCCCGCCCGGGCCAGCACCTTCTTGAGTGAGCGGCGCCCCTTCACCAGATTGGCGAGCGCCGTGGCCGCGGCGTCGGCCAGTGCCGTGTCCCCGGCGATGACGCAAACCGCCTCCGCCCGCCCCAGGGAAAGGCTGTGCCCGATCTTCCCCGAGGAGGTGCAGACCCCGCAGGGCATGAGTTCCGCGGGCAGGCGGAGTCCCACCCGGCCGGAGAGGGGGGATTCTCCGGCGAAGAGAGCCACGGTGGCCGGGCGACGCAGGGCCAGAAAGATGTCTCCGCCGTTTTCCACCACCACCTGGGAGGTTCGTCCCTCCTCAAGGAGGCGGCGTCCCAGGGCCTCGGCGATGGCTCCGGCCACCGCGGCCATGGGCCCCACCCGGGCGGTCCGGGCGGCAAGCATCATTCTGCGCACCAGTTCCGGGGCCTCCGGGTCCTCCGGGAGAGGCTTAAGGGCCGTGAGGAATTCCGGATGATTCCCTATGTATCGTTCCAGGGGAGCCCGAATCTCACGCACCAGCCGCAGCCCCTCCAGGGAGAGGTCCCTTTCGGCCAGGATGGCGAGGTCGGTCTCTTTATAGACCACCCGAAAGGCGACCAGTCCCTCCCCGGGCCGGAACCAGGTCCGGTAATGGCGAACCTCAGAGCTCGCCACCGGCACGACGCCTTACCTCCTCGTAGTAATCGCCTCCGCCCGGGGGATTGATCACTACGGCGGGAAAGTCCTCAACCTCGAGCTCCAGCAGGGCCTCCGGTCCGAGTTCGGGGAAGGCGAGCGTTCGCACCGCTTTTATCTTTTCCGACAGATAGGCCCCGGCTCCTCCGAAGGTGGCGAGGTAAGCAGCCCTGTAGCGCACGACGGCCTCGCGCACCTCCGGCCCGCGGGGGCCTTTCCCGATGGTGACGGCCAGGCCCAGTTCCAGGAGGCGCGGAGTGTAGGGGTCCATGCGGTAGGCCGTGGTGGGGCCGGCGGAGCCGATGACGCGCCCCGGAGGAGCCGGACTGGGCCCCACATAGTAAATGGCCTGACCCTGAAGATCCACCGGAAGTTCACGCCCCGCATCCAGGAGCTTAAGCAGGCGTCGGTGCGTGGCGTCGCGGGCCGCAAGAAGCCTGCCCGAAAGCAGAATCAATTCACCGGGGGTCAGTTCAAGTAGAATTTTTCTGCTCCGCAAAGGGAAAAATAACTTTTTCATCATCCTGCGGAAACTCCTTGATCTCAAGGGATTAATTATATAAATTAATTTACCATTAAATCCCAGAAATCGGGGGACCACGAAATGTCGTTTATGGAGAGAATGAGCCGTTCACTCAAGATGTGGCAGAAACTTTTATTGAGCTTTCTGGCGGTAATTCTGATTAGTTTGGTCAATTTGAGTGTGCTCTGGTATTTCCAGGAGAAGGCTGATCACGACTACTTCAGGGCGGAGCAGGCCCAAAGAGTAAGGGAAAACATGGAAAGGTTCATAGCCTCTCATATTCGCTGGAAGGTGAATGTTCTTGTGGCTGTGCTCAATGAAGCGGCTCCTAAGGTGGTGGTTGACCCGAAAAAATGTCCTCTTCAGAGGTTTCTGGCTGAGTATAAGCCCCTGGATTCCGAGGAGGCCGAACTGATTCAGAAGATTCGGGAAGTTGATCGTGAGCTCCATCTTTCAGTAGCCGAGATGCAGAAGCTTTATGCCCGTGAGGCGGATTACGAGGATATTGTGGCAATTTATAACGAGAAGACCAACCCTCTTTCCAAGAAACTCTTCCGTCTTATGAGACGGTTAGGGCGGGATTTTTTGGACAGAAGGGAGGCCGAAGCCAAGGCTCAGGCTTCGGAAGCCCTTTTACTGGTAAAGAAGGTTACGGTTTTAACGAATTTGATTCTAATACTCAGTACCATTTTGATTCTCGTCGTAATTTCTCGCGGGCTTTCCCGGAATATTCGTCTGATTATTGATGCTGTGGACGCCCTGGCGCGGGGGGATTTTTCCCGCAGTTTCAGCGTGGATGGTAGGGACGAGACGGCACAGATTCTTAAGCACCTGGATCACATGGTTTCCACCCTGCGGCCCCTTTTGAAAGATGTAGCTTCTGGATCCCGAGAGGTGGAGGAGGTTTCCCTAGAGATGAAGGAGCGTTTAGAGGGAGCTTCCCGGGAAGCGGAGGCAGCCGGAGAGCGTGCCACCAGGATGAGAAACGAGGGGAAGACCATTCTTGAGAGCGTAGAAGAGGAATCCCGGTCCATAAACGAGATTTCCGCGGCTATACAGGAGATCGGTCAGAACACCACCCGGGCGAGCATGATCACCAAGGAGGCGGTGGAAAAGGCCCGCAACGCGCAGGAAATAATGCACAGAGTCGGGGCCGCCTCGCAGGAGATCGAGGGAGTGATTCAGCTCATCACGAACATAGCCGAGCAGACCAAGTTTTTGGCCCTCAACGCTACCATTGAGGCGGCCCGGGCCGGGGAGGCCGGGAAGGGTTTTGCCGTGGTGGCCAACGAGGTGAAGGAACTGGCCCGGCAGACCGCGGAGGCCACCGAGGAAATCACGCAGAAGGTACGGGCCATGCAGTCCGGAAGCGAGGAGGCCATTCGGGCCGCGGACGAGATCACCGATATTATTCAGGAAATCGATCAGATTGCCTCGGCCATAGCCGCGGCGGTGGAGGAACAGACGGCGGTGATTTCAGACATCGTTCAGAAGGTGGACGATCAGCGAGGTAGCGCGGAAAGGTTTGCTCAGGAGGCGGAAGAGGCGTATGCAGCCGCTCAAAAGACCCTGGCCGGAGTCAGAGAAAATCTGGAGGCTATACGAAAACTCGTCCATGTAGCTCAGGAACTTGCCCGGGCGGTTTCCCGGTTTAAAGTGTAGATAATAAATATGATGAAATATTTAAGCACGCGGGGAGGAATCCCTCCCCTTTCCTTTAAAGAGGCGGTTCTTTCGGGGCTTGCCGAAGACGGGGGGCTTATCGTTCCCGAAAGGGTGCCCCGTCTTTCCGACTCCGAGGTAGAGTCCCTGCGCCATTTGCCCTATCAGGATCTGGCCTTTAGGGTCTTCCGTCTTTTCGTGGACGACATCCCGGAGGAGGATCTTAAGATCCTCGTGGCCAGGTCCTACGGAACCTTCACCCATCCGGACATTACGCCGGTGGTCAGGAAGGGGGCCTTCTGGATCCTGGAGCTCTTTCACGGGCCCACCCTGGCCTTTAAGGATATAGCCCTCCAGTTCCTAGGGAATCTTTTCGAGTACCTCCTTTCCGAGCGCGGAGAGAGGATGAACATTCTGGGAGCCACTTCCGGGGATACCGGTTCGGCGGCCATTTACGGCGTGCGCGGGCGCAGGAACCTGACCATTTTTATTCTCCATCCTCACGGGCGCGTCTCTCCGGTGCAGGCCCTCCAGATGACCACCGTCACCGACCCCAATGTCTTCAATCTGGCCATAGAGGGCACCTTCGACGATTGTCAGGCCATAGTGAAACGACTCTTTGCGGACCTGGAGTTCAAACGCCGCTATCGTTTGGGGGCGGTGAACTCCATTAACTGGGCCCGGGTGCTTGCCCAGATCGTCTATTACCTCTGGGCCTACTTCCGAGTTTCGGAAGCCGAGGGAGCGGAGAGGGTCCGTTTCTCGGTGCCCACCGGGAACTTCGGAGACATCTTTGCCGGTTATCTGGCCCGGCGGATGCTGGGAGACCGGGTTGAGCGTCTGATCCTGGCCACCAACGAAAACGACATCCTGACCCGCTTCGTCACCCGGGGAGACTACTCGGTGCGGCAGGTGGTCCCCACCATCAGTCCCTCCATGGACATTCAGGTGGCCTCCAATTTCGAGCGTTACCTCTACTATCTCTGGGGTGAGGATGCGGGGCGGGTGAGGGAGGCCATGGAGCGTTTCGCCGAGGAGAAGCGTCTCTCCTTCTCCGAAGAGGATCTGGCCCGGGTGAGGCGGGACTTTTTGTCGGCCTCCGTCTCCCAGGAGGAGACCCTCCGGACCATCCGGGAGTTTTATCAGGAGACCGGGTACATTCTGGATCCTCACACCGCGGTGGGGGTGCGGGCGGCCCGGGAATTCCCGAGCGACCTCCCGACGATATGTCTGGCCACGGCGCATCCGGCCAAGTTCCCCGAGGCGGTATCCCGGGCGCTGGGATTCCCCCCGCCGGTCCCCGAGCCCCTGCGGGACCTGGAATCAAGACCCCGACGGGTGGTGATCCTTCCGGCCGAGGTGGAGGCCGTTCGCCGTTTTATATCCGAACACGCCCTGTGAATCCTTGACAAAAATATTTTTTTAGACTAACATTGTCCAAAAAAGTTTCGGGGACGGTCATGAAGATCACGCAGGCGGAGGACTACGGTATTCGGTGTGTGCTTTACCTGGCCCGCCAGCCCAAAAAGGTGATCCCGCGCTGGCGGATCGCCCGATCCATGAACATACCCGAACCCTTTCTGGCCAAGATCGCCCAGGACCTGGCCCGGGCCGGCATCATCGAGATCATCCGGGGAAGAAAGGGAGGGTACCGCCTGCGCATCCCCCCGGAGGAATTGACCCTTCTGCAGGTTATGGAAGCCATGAGCGGGGAGCTATTTTTGAGCCCCTGCATCCTGGATCCCGAAAATTGCCGGCGTCAGCCTCTGTGCCCAGTCCATCACACCTGGAAGGAACTCCTGGATCTCATTCGCGACAAACTCGGAAACACCACCTTTGCCGATCTGGTGCGGAAAGAGGCCTGTCTACTTGACAGGCGTTCCCGCAAGTCGTATAAAGCGGATTAAAGGGGGGTGATACCTATGCGGTGAGAAAAATGGGTGGTTTTCCTTTCTCATTTTAATCTAAAGCAGGGTCTAATTTTAAATTAATTGAAAGGAGGGGTAGCGATGGATGTTGTGTGGGCTTCAAGATTACAGTTTGCCGTGGCGGCTTTCTTCCACTTTCTCTTCGTACCTTTGACCTTGGGGCTTTCTCTCCTTACGGCCATCTACGAGACTATTTATGTAAAGACCGGGGACGAGGACTACAAGCGGGCGGCCAAGTTCTGGGGGAGGCTCTTTCTCATCAACTTTGCCCTGGGGGTGGTAACGGGAATCACCCTGGAGTTTCAGTTTGGGACCAACTGGCGTTACTATTCCGAGTATGTGGGAGACATTTTCGGTTCGCTTCTGGCCATCGAGGCCACCCTGGCCTTCTTTCTGGAGTCCACCTTTATCGCCGTCTGGGCCTTCGGGTGGAATCGCCTCTCCCCCAAGGTGCACTGTCTGGCCATCTGGCTTACGGCCATCGCCTCGAACATCTCGGCCCTGTGGATCCTGATTGCCAACGGCTGGATGCAGCACCCCGTGGGTTATGTGCTGCGCAACGGTCGGGCCGAGCTCAAGAGCTTCGCCGAGGTGGTCTTCAACAAGTTCGCCTGGCTGGAGTTTCTGCACACCGTTCCCGCGGCCTACATCCTTTCCGGATTTTTCGTGCTGGGTGTTTCCGCCTGGCACCTTCGGAGGGGAAAGGAGGCGGTCTTTTTCAGAAAGAGCTTTCGGGTGGCCGCGGTCTGGACCCTCATTTTCAGTCTCTTCGTCTTCGTTGAAGGGCATCTCCACGGCACCGAGGTGGCTCACACCCAGCCCACCAAGCTTGCGGCCATGGAGGCCCTCTGGGAGACCCAGAGCGGTGCGCCCTGGACCCTTTTTGCCATCCCCGATCCCGCGGGCGAACGCAATGTGGTGGAGATAAAGATCCCCAAACTTCTGAGCCTGCTGGCCTTTCATTCCCCCTCCGCCGAAGTCAAGGGGCTGAAGGATTTTCCCCCGGAGGAGAGGCCTCCGGTGAGTTTTACCTTCTGGAGCTTCCGGATCATGGTCCTCCTGGGAATCTGGTTCGTGCTTATGTCCCTGTGGGCCTTTAAGAACCGCGAGCGTCCCGAGGCTTCCCCCGGGCTGCTGAGGGCCCTGGTGTGGACCATTCCGCTCCCCTACATTGCCATCGAGGCCGGATGGATGGTGGCCGAGGTGGGTCGCCAGCCCTGGATCGTTTACGGACTCATGAAGACCGCCGACGCGGTCTCTCCCATTTCCCCGGCTCAGGTCACCGTGACCCTCCTGGCCTTCGTGGTCTTTTACACGGTCCTGGGGGTGATCGACTTCTGGTTGCTGGCTCACTACGCCCGCAAGGGGCCTGAGCCCGCAAGTGCCTAAAAATTTTAAGGAAAGGAGGGATAGGTCATGGAACACAATGTCTTTCAGATTATATGGTTCGTCCTGTGGGGCGTGCTCTGGGCCGGTTACTTTGTGCTGGACGGTTTTGACCTGGGAGCCGGGATTCTGTTGCCCTGTGTAGCTAAAAGCGAAGAGGAGAGGCGGGCCGTATATCAGGCCATCGGTCCCTTCTGGGACGGAAACGAGGTGTGGTTGATCACCGCCGGAGGGGCCACCTTTGCGGCCTTCCCCAAGACCTACGCCGTGATGTTCAGCGGCCTTTACACCGCCCTTTTCCTGCTGCTTTTCGCCCTCATCGTAAGGGGGGTGGCCATCGAGTTCCGGGGCAAGGTGGAAGGTGCGGGCTGGCGTCGTTTCTGGGACTTCCTCTTCTGGATCTCCTCCCTGGTGGCCACCCTCATCCTGGGCGTGGCCTTCGGAAACATCTTCCTGGGACTTCCCATTGACGCTCAGGGGATCTTCCGGGGAAGCTTCTTCTCGTTGCTTCACCCCTACGCCCTTCTGGTGGGGCTTCTCTTCGTCCTGGCCTTTGCCGTGCACGGAGCCACCTGGCTGGCCTTCCGGGTGAACGGCGAGCTTCGCCAGAGGCTCATCCGGGATGCCAAGGTCCTGTGGGTGTTCGAGGCCGTGACCGCGGTGGCGGTGCTCCTTTTCTCCCTCAAGCTTACCCCCCTGTGGGGGAACTATCTCAAGGCCCCGCTTCTGTTCGTCTTTCCCCTGGTGGCGGTGATTGGGTTGCTACTCGTGCCCTACTTCCTGAACGCGGGACGCACTCTGGCGGCCTTTCTTTCCTCCGGGGCCGCCATTCTGGGAGTTACGGCCTGGGGGATGGCCGGGCTCTTCCCCAACCTCTTCCCCTCGCGTCTCAATCCGGAGTGGTCCCTCACCATATACAACAGCTCGTCAAGCCCCCTTACGCTTAAGATCATGACCGTGGTGGCCCTCGTTTTTGTCCCCATCGTGTTGGTCTACACCCTCTGGACCTATCGGACCTTCTCCTTCCGCATTACCCGGGAGGAGCTGGCTTACGGCGAGGGATATTAGGATAAAGGGGGGGGCGGCCAAAACGCCGCCCCCTTCTTTACCGGAACTGGTAGGAGTAGTAGAGGGCGATGCCTCGCGACCGGGCGTATTCCTCCACCGAGGGGTGCGTGATCATGTGCGTGACCAGCACCAGAAACTTCTCCGGAAAGATCCCCTCCAGGGGCTTCACCTTCCGGCGCAGGAAACGATCCACATCGTTTCGCGAAAGCTGCGCCTTGGCCTCCCCCAGAATGATCAGGGTGTGGCCATCTCTTCGGGCCCGTCCGAAGATGTTGACCTCCACCGGACGCCCCCTCTCGTCCTCCACGAAGGTGCGAAGTAAATCCCCCTCCACCCGGACTCCGTAATCCCTCTCGAGAAGGCCGGGGAGATACCGATAGGCCTCGTTCTCCAGGGTGTAGCCTACGGTGTGGGAAAGCCCTCCCACCTGTTTGCGGAGGTCGGAGAGATCGGTCTTCATCTTCCCCATCTCCCCGGTGAGCCTCCGGACATCCTCGGTGAGCTGGTCTACCCTCTGAGTGAGCTGGTCTACCCTCTGGGTGAGCTGATCCACGCGCTGGGTGAGCTGGTCTACCCTCTGGGTGAGCTGGCGTACATCCTCGGTGAGTTGATCCACCCTCTGGGTGAGCTGATCCACGCGCTGGGTGAGCTGGTCTACCCTCTGGGTGAGCTGGCGTACATCCTCGGTGAGTTGATCCACCCTCTGGGTGAGAACCTTCAGGTTTTCTCCCTGTTCCCGGACGATCTCCCTGAGTTCGTTGAACTCCTCCTTGGTGACGCTCCGGGAGAGGTTTTCGTAGATTTCGGCCAGGGCCCGGGCCAGCTTGAGGGCGACCTCCTCCCCCAGGCTTTCCCTGAACTCCTCAAAATAGCGAAAGGCGTTGAACATGTTTCAAAAGTTACCCCGAATTCGATTCCGGGTAAAGGCGTTTCAGAATCGTCGGCCCCGGTAGCCCCGGGGAGTAACCAGCCAGGGGCCGAACCGAAAACTCTCGGAGTTGCCGACGAAGACCGTGCTTTGCATGTCCACTTCCTCCACCGGAAACTCCCCCAGGGTGGAAAGGAGGACCCTCTCTCCGGTTCGTCCAGCGGCCCGTACGATCCCCACCGGGGTTTCCGGAGAACGGTATTCCAGAAGAATTTTTCGGGCCCTTTCCAGGTGGTCCGGGCGTCCCCGGCTTCGGGGGTTGTAGATCACGATTACGAAGTCGGCCCGGGCGGCGGCCCGGAGTCGCCGTTCGATGACCTCCCAGGGGGTAAGGCGATCGGAAAGACTTATTACGGCAAAATCGTGCATGAGCGGTGCCCCCAGGCGCGCCGCGCAGGCGTTGAGGGCCGTAAGCCCCGGAATCACCTCAACCTCCAGTTCCGCCCCGAGCCCTCTGGTCTGCATGAGTTCAAACACCAGTCCGGCCAGGCCGTAAATGCCCGGGTCTCCCCCGCTCACCAGGGCCACCCGGTGACCGGCCCGGGCCAGCTCCAGGGCCTTTTCCGCCCTTTCCACCTCGCGGGTCATCCCGGTGGCGAAAACCTCCTTTCCCCCGAGCAGGGGACGGACGAGATCCAGGTACCTGGTGTATCCCACCACATGGGTGGCCTCGCGCAGGGCCCGCCGGGCGGCAGGGGTCATCTCCTCCGGAGCTCCGGTGCCGATCCCCACCAGGTAAAGCCGTCCTTTTGGCCTCCGGGCCTCGGCCACCGCAACGGTTATCCCGGAGACCCTCTCTTTGGGCACGATAAGTCGCGAGCCCGGGCCGGCGGCCAGAAGCGCCGCCGGTTCAGCCACGGCCAGGGCCCCGGTGGCCCGACGGGCCGCCTCGGAAACGGAAAGCCCTCTTTCCCTGGTACACCGGGACAGGACCTCCGGCGGAAAGGAAAAAACGCGCAGGCCCTTTCGGGCAGCCCAGCTCCGGAGTCCCGGCTCCCCGGCCCTGGTTTCCAGGGTGGCCAGGCCCGCCAGGGCCTCTTCCCGGAGACCGTGGCAGGCGAGGACCCTTAAGAGGGCCTCCTCCAGGCGGTTCTCGGAGGTGTTGCGGTGAAAACCCAGACCCACGAAGAGGACCCGGGGCACGGCCTGAAGTTTTCCCTCCGGGAGATCCCGCCGGCGATAGGAGATCACCAAATCCGCCTCGTCCTCCCCGGACACCTCCCGCCACCCGGGAGGAAGGGGCAGGGGGTATTCGCGCAGGACCCGGAGAGTGCCCCGACGCAGGTAACCGGAGGTGAAGGAAGGGATCCTTTCCTCCGGAAGGAGAAGGGCTCCCACCTCCTCGGCCCAGAGATCCGGGGCGACGAGACCGGCCAGATCCGTGGCGGTGGTGATCACCGGTTCGGTTCCGAGAAGGGCCGCCAGCTCCCGGGCCAGGGCGTTGGCTCCACCCAGGTGTCCGGAAAGGAGACTGATCACCCGGCGGCCGGTCTCGTCCACCACTACCACCGCCGGGTCTTCCTTTTTGTCCCGTATCAGGGGAGCGATCATGCGCACCGCCACCCCGCAGGCCCCCACGATCACCAGCCCCGTTCCCCGCTGCCACTCCGCGGAGAGGTTCTCCCGGGAAAGAGGCCTGATCACCGAACCGGGAAAGTGGTCGGAGAGCCGGCGGGCCACCTCCCCGGCCCTTGCCGTCACCGGAAGGAAGACGACCTTACCGAGTTCGGGCATAGAGTCGGGAGCGCTCTTTCTGTGGATTCCGGGTTACCTCCAGCGCCTCTCCCACATAGATGAGGGCGGTGCGCCGGATCCCCGCTTCCCTTACCATACGGGCAAGCTCGTCGAGACGGCCGTGAAGAATCCGCTCTTCCGGGAAACCCAGTTTTTCCGCCACCGCCACCGGTGTTTCCGGGGGAAGGCGTTCGAGAAGGGTCTTCTGGATGGTCTCGGCCCGATGAACGCTCAGGAAAAGGACCAGGGTCACATCCCGGCCGGCAAACCGGAGCAGATCCTCGGGGGAGGGACCGGGGGTGCGGCCTCCCAGCCGGGTGAAGACCACCGTTTGAACCCGTTCGGGGCGGGTCAGCTCCAGCCTCATGCGCGCCGCACCCAGGGAGGCGGAGCTCACCCCGGGGATCACCTCGCAGGAGAGTCCGCGACGCCGCAGGGCGGCAATCTCTTCGTTTATGGCGCTGTAAAAGGCGGTGTCCCCGCTGTGCAGTCGGGCCACCACTCCTCCCTTTTCCGCCGTCCCGGCCATAACCTCCACGATTTCCTCCAGGGTCTTTCCGTGGGAATTGTAGATCCGGGCCCCGGGACGGGTCTCCCTGAGAAGGGCCGGATGAATGAGACTCCCGGCGTAGACCACCAGATCGGCCCGGCGCAGGATCCTTAAGCCCCTAACGGTGATGAGCTCCGGATCCCCCGGCCCGGCTCCGATAAGGTAGATCATGCCGGGCATTTTACCCCCTTTGCGCCCGTAACACAAAGACCGGATTCTCAGGAGAAAGAAGGGTGTGACCGGAAAGATCCCGTCCCCGAAAAATGGCCACCTGAGTTACCTCCACCGCAAAGCCCTCCTTTCGAAGGAGGGACAGGGCCTCGGCGAGATGTTGCATGGAAACCAGGGTTAACACCACCTCCCGGCAGCCCCTTTCGGCCAGGTGGATCAGTATTTCCCGGAGTCTTCCCCCCGACCCTCCCACGAAGACCCGATCCGGAGACGGTAGTCCCTCCAGGGCCTCCGGAGCCTCTCCGGCCACCACCTCGAGGTTCAGGAGTCCGAAGCGGCGACGGTTCTCTTCAAGAAAACTCAGGCGTTCCGGCGATCGTTCCACGGCGAAGACCCGAAGGAGCGGTCTCAGGCGGGCCGCCTCCACGCTCACCCCTCCGGCCCCGGCCCCCACATCCCAGAAGATTCCCCTTTCCGGAAGATTCAACCGGTGGAGCACCACCGCTCGAACCTCGTTCTTGGTGATGAGTCCCCGGGGATGGGCTATTTCCTCGTTTTCGAGCCCGAAGCCGTGCCGCCGCCCCGGACCGTCGTAGAAAAGGAGGACCAGGTTGGGGGTGGCGAACCGTTCTCCGAGGGCCCGGGAGGCCGGACCCTCCCAGATCCTCTCTCCCGTAAGCCCCATTCTTTCGGCCACCACGAGACGCAGGTCCTCCTCGGGGACGCGGGGGGCCAGGTAGGCGCCGATTTCCCGGGGACCGCATCCGGGGTCGGTGAATACGCAGACTCGCCCGTAGAGGCGCAGAAGTCCGGGAAGGTCCTCCAGGGCAAAGTTTCTGGGGCCACCGTGAAGACTCACGAAGAAGAACTCCTCCCAGGGGAGCCTGAGTCGGGCGAAGGCCAGCTGGGCGGTGCTCGGAGCCGGGTGGATCTCCAGCACCTCCGGACCGAATCTGCGCCTGAGGAGGCCCCCGATCCCGAAAAGCAGAGGGTCCCCGGTGGCGACGAAGGCCACCTCCTCCCCTCTCCGGCGGGCCTCGTCGAGTATCGCAAGGGCCTCCTCCAGGCGGCCGTAGGTATGCACCCGGGCCCCGGAGGCCGGAATCCGCGTTCCCTCCTCGATAAGGGAACGCGAGATCACCACGATCTGCACCCTGGCCAGGATGTCTTCGGCCTCCGGTCCGGGGCGCCCTCCGGAAACTCCGATCAGGTGCACTTTAAAGCTCAAAGATCACCTCCCGCCGGTAATTTACCAGGGTTACCCGCACCTTCAGGTTCCCCGCGAAGTGGAGAGCCAGACGGCGCACCCGGCGAAGGACCTCCCGGAACACGGCTTCTCTTGCCCGGATGGGGCGTGTCTCCAGGCTCAGAAATACCTCCCGGGCGGTGTTGAACCTTTCCCTCCGGGGAAAAAGCCCCCGAAATCCCCATTGCTTCAGCAGGGCCACCGTTTCCGGTCCGCGCAGTACTCCGTGGCGTACATGGGTGGTGAATCCGTAGGGCTCACGCACCCGCGGCGGGGAGTCCGCCACGCTGGCGCACTTGAGGAGCTTGGCCCACTGTCCGCAGAGCCACACCTCCCGGAAACCGAAGTCCCGCACCCGGCGCAGGGCGAACTCTACGAAGTCTCCCATCAGAATGTAGAGTTCTTCCGGAAGACCGTAATGCTTCATGTGGGCCACCTCGGAGGCCCTTCCGAAGGAGAGTACCACCCGGCGGTGACCCGCGGCCCGGGCCACCGAAAGGGAGGATTCGATGGTGGCCAGCCAGGCCTCGGAGGAAAGGGGTTTCACGATTCCGGTGGTGCCCAGGATGGAAAGCCCCCCCACGATGCCCAGCCTGGGATTGAGGGTCTTTTCCGCGATCCTCTCCCCTCCCGGAATGGATACGGTCACGATGAGGGACCAGGGTTTTCCCGAAAGGGCCTCCTGAATAGCTTCCCGGATCATCCGCCGGGGTACGGGGTTTATGGCCGGCTCTCCCACCGGCACCGGGAGCCCTGGTTTGGTCACCCGGCCCACTCCTTCGCCTCCCCGGAGCAATATGCGCCCGTGCTTTCGGGATTGCCTTTCCACCGTGACCACCACCTCCACCCCGTTGGTTACATCGGGGTCGTCTCCGGCGTCCTTGATGACCGAGGCGCCGGCGGTCTCGTCCCTCCGCCATATCCGATGCACCGGAAGGGTCCGTCGTTTGCCGTCCGGAAAGGGGATTTCCACTTTTTCGGGGAAAGTTCCCGCGAGGGCCAGTACCGCGGCCTTGGCTGCCGCGGCGGCGCAGGCCCCGGTGGTGTATCCGGTGCGGAGTTTACGCCGCCCCATGGGCCATGCGCAGGAGAGCGTTCACGGCCGCGGCGGCAAGGGCCGAGCCCCCGCGGGAGCCGTAATTGGTGAGGTGCGGAAGGGAAGATCGGGTCAGGACTAGCTTGGCCTCCGCCGCCCGCACGAACCCCACCGGGAACCCGATCACCATCACCGGACGGGGATTTTCCTCGAGAACCCGCAGGGCCGCAAGAAGGGCGGTGGGGGCGTTCCCCACCGCCACCACTCCTATTTCGGGATGCTCGCGCAGGAGCTTTTCCATTCCGTAAGCGGTGCGGGTGTGCCCAGGCGGTGGATGGTCTCCCTCCGCCACGGCACAGAAGAGTCTCCCTCCCAGTTCCTCAAGTCTTCGCCTATTCACCCCCGAGGCCACCATCTCCACATCCACCACTACGGATTTCCCCTCCCGCAGAAGGGAGGTGGCTACCCCCACGGCTCGGGGATGGAGCACCAGGGTCTCCGCCAGATCCGGATCCCCGGAGGCGTGAATCAGGCGGAGAATCAGGGGATGGGCTTCCTCGGGAAAAGAGGAGAGCCGGATCAGAGAGGAGATCGTGGCCATGCTCAGGGACTCTATTTCCCCGGGGGCGGGGTCCTTTTCCAGGAGAGTCAGGGCCTCCCGCCGGAGATCCGGGGAGGCCTCCTCCCACAGGATTACGGTCCTGCCGTGGGGCCTCACCCCTTCCCTGATCCTGCGCCGGAAGGACTCCGATCCGGCCGTGCCCACGAGAAGGAGGCCATCCCCCGCGGGATCGAGAGCCGCAAGGCGTTGTCGAAATTCCTCCTCTTCAAGCACCCGAAAGCTACCCTTTGAGGGAGGAAAAAATCTCTTTATACTGGATTCCACCACCCACAGGACGGATACTTTCATGGGCTCCAGTTTATCTCCGGGCCGCGATCTGGACAACCGCCGGTTCTTCTCAGCCACAGGGGTTCTGGGGTTGCTGTGGGTGGGGGTGTTTGTTCTTTCGCTTAGCCGAGGGGCGGTTTCCGTGGACCTTTTTCATCCGGACGAGCTGGGCCGAAGGATTCTTCTGGAGGTGCGGTTGCCCAGGGTGTTACTGGCTTCTTTTTCCGGAGGGGCGCTCGCCCTCTCCGGGCTCTACTTCCAGTATGTCATGCAGAATCCCCTGGCCGATTCCTTTACCACCGGGGCCTCCGCCTCGGCGGCCCTGGGGGCGGTCCTGGCCCTTCTGGCCGCGGGGGAGAAGGCCCTTCTTCCGGCTTCCGTGGCCGGAGCCCTCCTGGGACTCCTTGCCGTCCTCCGCATCGCCTCCCTCAGGGGCCGGCTTCTTCCGGTAACCATGCTGCTGGCCGGGATAGTGGTGAACACCTTCGCCTCCGCGGCTATAAGTCTGCTCAAGTTCCTGGCCGACGAATCCGTGGCCTCGGTGGTTTTCTGGCTCATGGGAGGTTTTCAGAACGCCGATTACTTTCGCGCCGGGCTGCTCGCCCTGACCGGGGGGCTGGCCCTTGCTTACGGGATGGCTCGGGCCCCGGCCCTGGACCTCACCGCCTTCGACGAGGAGACCGCTCTTTCTAGCGGGGTCCCGCTCTACCGCCTGCGCAGGGAACTCCTCTTCCTGGGAGCCCTTCTTACCGCCGCAAGCGTGGCCTTTTCGGGAATTATCGGGTTCGTGGGGCTGATCGTGCCTCACCTTCTCCGACTGGCGGGATTCCTGCGGGCCTCGGCCCTGGTGCCCCTGACCTTCCTCTTCGGGGCCTCATTCATGATGACGGCCGATCTCCTGGCACGCACCCTTCTTCCTCAGGGGCAGGAGCTTCCGGTGGGAGTGCTGACCTCCGCCCTGGGGGGCCTCTTCTTTCTCTATCTCCTGGCCCGGCGCAAGAGGGACCTCTATGAGATGGATTGAGCTGCGCAACTTCGAGGTGTCGCGGGGAACCTTTCGCCTCCATGTCCCGGAACTTTCGATCCCGGAGGGAGAGATGGTGGCGGTGGTGGGGCCGAACGGAAGCGGGAAGTCCACCCTACTTTCCGCGCTGGCCGGTCTGCGACCCTTCCGGGGCACCTATCTTCTGGCCCGGCGTCCGTTTTCCCTGTACCCCGAAGGAGAGCGCTCGCGGCTTCTGGCCTACCTCCCGCAGGGAGGACGCCTGGGCCTGCCCTTTGAGGTCTTCTATGTGGTGCTCACCGGACGCTACCCCCTTCTTTCCGGACGGGACTACACCCCCGAGGATTATCTGGCCACGGAGGAGATCCTCCGTCTCTTCGATCTCGAGCCCCTGCGTCGGCGTCTTTTCGGGGAACTTTCCGGTGGAGAGCGCCAGAGGGTGCTCCTGGCCAGAACCCTCAACCGTGCCTCCCCGATCCTTCTTCTGGACGAACCCCTGAACGCCGTGGACCTGAGACACCAGCACCTTCTGATCCGTCATGTTCGGGATTATGTGCGGAGGAAAAAGGGGGCCTGCCTGGCCGTGCTTCACGATCTCGCCCTGGCGCTGAAGTACTTCGATCGTTTCGTCCTCCTCCAAGGAGGAGATCTGGTGGGGGTTTACCGCCGGGAGGCTCTCTCCGGGGAACTCGTGGGAGAGGTCCTGGGGGTGGACCTTTCCTTCGTGCGTCACGGGGAGGAGACCCTAATTTCCGTAACCGTTTAGGAGGAGGGAGAGGATGAGGACTCTGATTCTAGGCCTGGTACTCTTCTGCACGGGCGTTTCGGTGGCCTTCGGTTTGCGCATCGTGGTGCTTTACCCCGCGGCCAGTCCGGTCCTGCGGGCTCTGGGAGTCCCCGACGGGGAAGTGGTGGGGGTTACCCGACACGATCGGACCTACCCCCGGGCGGTGCGGGTGGGGTCCCACCTGCGTCCCAACCTGGAACTGATCCGGGCCCTTCGTCCGGATCTCCTCGTCGTGGGCTCCCGCCGGGCCTTTCCCGAGGAGGCGGCCCGTCGGTTTAAGGCCCGGATCTTTCGCTACGATCCCCGGACGCTGGAGGAGATTCTCGCCCGCATAGAAGCTCTGGGAGAGGTCCTGGGACGCCGGCGCGAGGCCGAAGACCTGGTGGCCTCCCTCAGGAAAAAACTCGCGGAAGTGAAACCCCTTCCCCGTCCGGTCACCGTGGTTTACGAGGTTAGCGCCACGCCTCTAAAGGTGGCCGGAAGCCGGAGCATCGTGAACGACATCATTCGCGTGGCCGGAGGGCGCAACCTCGTGGCCGTGCCCCGCAAACATGTGCTCATCTCTCCGGAAAGGATTCTGGCCCTGGCCCCGGAGGTCTACATTTATCAGGTGGGACCCATGAATAGGAATCCCCTTCCCCCCAAAAGACGCCCCTATTTTCGCGCCCTGAAGAGCCGGGTCCTTCGGGTAAGGGAACTGGAATTCGCCCGCCCGGGATTGAACGCCTTTTCCGCGACCATCAAGCTCAACCGATTCTTTCTCACTCTCCAAAAATAGGATCGGATCCTATTTTTCGGATTTTGCGGGAAGGGAGGGGAGTGGTTATTTTTAGGGGACGGAGATGGCGCGAATAGTGTTTCTGGGGACGGCGGGGGCCCGGTATGTGGTGGCCCGGCAACTGCGGGCCTCGGGAGGCGTGTACATCGAGGCCGACGGGACCCGTCTGGTTCTGGATCCCGGACCGGGGACCCTGGTTTACCTGGCCCGGGAGAAGATCCGCGTGGAAAAGCTCACCGGCCTCATCGTCACCCATGTGCATCTGGATCATTCCGCGGACCTCAACATCCTGGTGGACGCCCTAACCGAGGGCGGCCTTAAGCGCAGAGGGACCGTGTTTATCCCCCGCGAGGGGCTTTACGGGGAAAACGCCGTGCTACTTCCCTACCTGCGTCCCTACCTGGAACGGGTGGAGATCCTTCTTCCCCAGCAGGAATATAGGCTGGGAGAGATCGCCTTTCGCACCTCGGTGCGACATCACCACCCGGCCGAGACCTACGGCGTGGTCCTGGAGCTTTCCGGCAAACGCGTGGGCTTCGTGGTGGACACCCTTTACTTCCGGGGGCTGATCGAGAGTTATCGTGACTGTGATGTGTTGATCTTCAATGTGGTGCGCTACAGGCCTCACCCCTCACCCCAGGTGCAGCACCTGTGCGTGGCCAATGTGAAGGAGATGATCCAGGAACTGCGCCCGGAGCGGGCCGTGCTCACCCACTTCGGAATGACCATGATCCGGGCCAATCCCAAGCAGGTGGCCCAGAAGCTCTCCCGGGAGACCGGAATACCGGTGAGTGCGGCCTACGACGGCATGGTGCTCGAGATTTAGAGAATGAACCTCGAGAGATCCAGGTCGGTGGCGATCTCCGAGAGTTTTTCCCGCACATAATCGCCGTTGATTACCACCCGGGTGGGAGCGATGTCCGGAGCGGAAAAGGAGATCTCCTCCAGAAGTTTTTCCATTACCGTGTAAAGCCGCCGGGCGCCTATGTTCTCCGTGCGCTCGTTCACCTCGTAGGCAATCCTGGCGATCTCCTCAAGCCCGTCCCGGGTGAATTCCAGCTCCACCCCCTCGGTAGAAAGGAGGGCCTTGTACTGCTTGACCAGGGCGTTTTCCGGTTCGGTGAGGATGCGCACGAAGTCCTCCCGGGTCAGGGGCTTCAGCTCCACCCGGATGGGGAAACGGCCCTGGAGTTCGGGGATGAGGTCCGAGGGTTTGGCCACATGGAAGGCCCCGCTGGCGATGAAGAGGATGTGATCCGTGCGGACCATGCCGTAGCGGGTGTTCACCGTGGTGCCCTCCACGATGGGGAGCAAATCCCGCTGCACCCCTTCCCGGGACACATCCGGGCCGTGTCCCTCGCCGCGGCTGGCAATCTTGTCGATCTCGTCTATGAAGATGATCCCGCTGGTTTCGGTGCGCCGGATGGCCTCCCGCGTCACCTTCTCCATGTCGATGAGCTTTTCGGCCTCGGTCTTGGTAAGGATTTCCAGGGCCTCGCGCACCTTAACCCGCCGACGCTTCTGTTTCCGGGGGAAGAGGGTGCTCATCATCTCCCGGAGTTGCTGCTCGATCTCCTCAAGACCGGAGGCGGCGAACACCTCCACCATGGGAGCCGGGGGCCGGGTCTCCACCTCTAGCTCCACATAGCGATCGTCCAGCTTTCCGTCCCGGAGCATGCGGCGAAACTTTTCGCGGGTCTCACTGTCTCCCTCCGGGCGCTGAGGCGTGGGAGGTACCAGAAGGTCCAGCACCCGCTCCTCGGCCAGCCGGCGGGCCCGTTCCCGCACCCGCTCTTCCTCCTCGGCCTTGACCATCTGTACCGCGATGTGGGTGAGATCACGGATCATGGATTCCACATCGCGTCCCACATATCCCACCTCGGTAAACTTGGTGGCCTCCACCTTGAGAAAGGGGGAACCCGAGAGCCGGGCCAGACGCCTGGCGATTTCGGTCTTCCCCACCCCCGTGGGTCCGATCATGATGATGTTTTTGGGATAGATCTCGTCCCGGAGCGGCGGGGGGACCTGCTGACGGCGCCAGCGATTCCGCAGCGCAATGGCCACGGCCTTCTTGGCCTCCTGCTGCCCCACGATGTACTTGTCCAGTTCGGAAACGATTTCTCTGGGGGTTAAGGCCTTCATAGCTCCTCTACGGTAATGTTCTGGTTGGTGTAGACGCAGATTTCACCGGCGATCCGCAGGGCCTCCTCGGCGATCTCCCGGGCCGAAAGTTCGGTTCGCCGCAGGAGGGCCTTGGCCGCGGCCAGAGCCATGGGCCCTCCGGAACCTATGGCCAGGACCTCCTCGTCGGGTTCGATCACATCCCCGGCCCCGGAGATGAGGAGGATGTTGTCCCGGTCGCAGGCTATGAGAAGGGCCTCGAGCCGCCGGAGGAGCTTGTCGGTGCGCCAGTCTTTGGCCAGCTCCACGGCCGCGCGGACCAGGTGCCCGCTGTAAAGTTCGAGCTTCTTCTCCAGCCGTTCGAAAAGGGTGAGGGCGTCGGCCGTGGATCCGGCAAACCCCACCAGCACCTGTCCCTTGTAAAGGCGGCGCACCTTACGGGCCCCGTGTTTGATCACCGTATCGCCCAGGGTGACCTGCCCGTCGGCGGCCAGCACCACCCGCCCGCCCCGGCGCACCGCCACCACCGTGGTTCCCTTTAACATGTCGTTAATCCTTATCACACTGGGGCTTTTTGGCAAGGGCGCGGGGATGAGCCCGGTCGTAAACCCGGGCCAGGTGCCCGAAGTCGAGATGGGTGTAGCGTTCGGTGGTGGTAAGACGGCTGTGTCCCAGCATTTCCTGGATGCTTCTCAGGTCCGCTCCGGACTCGAGAAGGTGCGTGGCGAAGGAATGCCGGAGGACATGCGGATGCACCCCGGAAAGCCCCAGGACGGACGCGTACCTCTTAACGATCCGCTGGAGGCTCCTGGTGGAAAGAGGTTCGCCGCGGCAATTCAGGAGGAGGTGGTCGTTTTCCCGCTGGAGGGAGTCCAGGAAGCTCTTTCGGGCGGAAAGATATTCCCTGAGCACCGCTACGCTCTTGCGTCCGAGGGGCACGAGACGTTCCCTTCGGCCCTTTCCGCGGACGCGCAGGAGGCGAACCTCCAGATTAAGGTCTCCGAGCCGGAGTCCGCAGGCCTCCGCGGCGCGAAGCCCGGCGCCGTAAAGGAGCTCCAGCGCGGCCCGATCCCTGAGCCCGAGAAAGTCTTTCCCGGGGGGCGTTTCCACGAGGGCCAGGGCCTCGTCCACGGTGAGCACCCGGGGAAGATCCCGGGAAAGTCTGGGTCCCGGAAGGGCCAGGAGGGTGGTCTCCCGCAAAAACCCCTTTCGCAAAAGAAAACGATAGAAACTCTTGATGGCCGAAAGCTTGCGGGCCACCGTGCGGGGGGAGACCCGACGACGCAGTTGGATCACAAAGGCCCGGAGGTCGGAAAGTTCGGCCTCCTCCGGGGGACCGGAAAGAAAGGCCAGGTATTCCTCAAGGTCCCGACGATAGGCCCGAAGGGTGTGGCCGGAGTAGTTCTTCTCGTCTTTGAGGTAGGATAGGAAGGCCCGCAGAATATCCTCACACACCTGGAGCAGCCTTTTCCAGGATATTTCTTAATTCCTCCAGGGTGAAGGGCTTGTGAATATAGTAAAGATTCTTCATTCCGGAAAGGGTTTTGCGCACCACATTTTCCTGGTAAGAGGTAGCGATGATGAACCTCAGCTCAGGAAAGCGTTCTTTCATTTCTCTGAAAAAATCCCTGGTGCTTTCATTTTTGAGCTCGAAGTCCGAAAAGAGTACTTCCGGACGGAGTCCGTAATCCAGTAGTTCCCGGGCTTCGGAAAAGCTCCGAGCCACATAAGGCTTGTACCCCAGAGAACGCATCATTTCTTCTATAATTTCCAGGAGATCCGGGTCTTCCTCCACTACCAGAATTTCTACTCCGGATACCTCCAGTTTTTTTCGATCATCTTCGTCGGTAAGGGGAAGATAAATCTTGAAGGTGGCACCCTTTCCCGGGGTGCTGTAGACGGCCACATGTCCCTGGTATTGTTTGACCAGGGAATAGACCGTGGCCAGCCCCAGACCGGTGCCCTCTTCCTTGGTGGTGAAGTAAGGTTCAAAGATGTGCGGTATGATCTCGGGGGCGATTCCCGGCCCGTTATCCTCAAAGGTGAGAAGGGCGTAATCTCCGGCCTGAATTCCGAGAAGGGCCACGGTTTCCTCGGAGAGGGTCACTTTTTCGAGACGAAGCCGGATCTCTCCCCCCTCCGGCATGGCCTCCCGGGAGTTGGCCGCAAGATTAAGAAGGATCTGCTGAAGGTGAACTCCGTTTATCCTTACGCGAAGTCCCCTTTCCGGAACCTCCAGGTGGAGTTGGATCTTAGAACCCAAAAGATGTTTCAGGGTTTCGGCCTGACGGTGAAGAAATTCGGCTAGATCGAGTATTTCGGTTCCTCCGGGCGAGCGCCGGGCAAAGGCCAGAAGGTCCCGGCTCATGTTGCGCCAGCGCTCGATGAGGCCCTCCATTTTCTCCAGATACCCCCGCAGGGCCTCCGGCTCGGAAAGGCGCAGCTTGGCCACTCCCAGGTATCCCTGAAGGGCCATGAAGAGGTTGTTCAACTCGTGAAGAAGCACCCCGGTGAAACGCCCCAGGCTTTCCATCTTCTGGGCCTGAAGGTACTGTTCGAAGAGCTCCTTCTGCCGGGTGATGTCCACGGCCATCCCTATGATGATGGGGCCCCCCTCCGGATCCTCCACCTGCATGCAGTTCCAGAGAAGATACCTTTTGTTCCCTTTTGCGGTTTTAATTGGAAGCTCCACCCCCGCCTTGAATATTCCGCGCTGGACCTCCTCGCAATGTTTTTTCCAGGATTCCAGGTCCTCTTCCGGGACAATCGTATCGAATATGCCATGTCCCTGAACTTCCTCCGGTTTGATACCGGTTATCTTTTCGAATGTCCGGTTGACAAAGGAGATTTTCCCTTCGCGGCTAAATAGGATGAGAATAGGATTTTCGTGAAGTATCCTGGTATAAAATTCGATTTGTTTGTTTAATTTTTGTTCAAGCTCTTTCTTTTCCGTAATATCCAGGATAACCGAAAGATAGCCCCAGCTTTTCCCTGCTTTAAAAGCCGCACTTCTGATTTCGTACCAGCGATGGTCTTTGGGACTGAACACTTCCCGCAAGAAGATCTTTTTGGTTCGGAGGACTTCGTCCTTTTTACACCAGGGGCAGGGTTCTTTGAGGTCGTGAAAGGCCTCGTAGCAGAGTTTACCCTCCGGGTTTTCTCCGCAGCGTCTTTTTAGGGCCTCGTTAGCATAGAGGACTCGAAACTCCGGAGATACCACCGAGACCATACCCGGGAAGAGGTCCAGGACCGCTTTGTAAAATTCAAGATCGGAAGCCATTGGATGGTCGTCGGTTTTCTTTTATGTTATTAAAGCAAAAATTTCGTCGGTGGGCAAATGGAAAGGTTACGCAGGCTTCTTTTCCGGCTGGACGGTAAGGGTTACGGGGCTTACAAAGAGCTGAAGGGCACCTACCGTTTCCCGGGCTTTATCCTTCACATAGACCGGGTGCAGGCCGATCCCTTTGCCCCTCCCAGTCGGGTGAGGGTGCGGGTGCCGGCGGAGGTGGCCGGGCTACCCTCCTCGGCCTACGCCAACGCGGCCCGGCGGGTGGGGCTGGAAAACTACCTGGCGGATCGGTTGCAGCGTCTGGCCCGGCGCTTTTCCGAACACCGTGGTTCGGGAAAAAGCGGCCTCATCGTGGTGCACGGTCCCGGTCAGGAACTTTTGCCCCGCTCGGCGGTGCTGGTGGAGGAGGACGGCACGGTGGAGGCCCGGTTTTTCGTGGGGCTTCCCGCCGCCGGACGCCGAATCCTGGCCCGGGAGGCCTGGGAGCTGCTGGGGGAGATCCTCCCCCGCCTGGTGGCCGGAGGCCTTTTCTATCGGAACCTGGATACCCGGGAACTCTTTTCCTTCGTGGAGACCTACGAGGACGCTGAACACCTCCGGGCCAGGCTCGGGGAGCTTCGTCTGGTGGCCTTCGTGGGGGAGGGGGCGGTACTTCCCCGGGCCTCGGGGGTGGATCCCCGTCCGGCCCGGGACGCGGTGCCCTTTGAGGTGCCCCCCGAACTCGCCGTGGAGGTGGAGCTTCCCAACCGGGGGCGGGTGCGGGGGATGGGGATCCCCGAGGGAGTGACCCTTATCGTGGGGGGCGGTTTCCACGGAAAGTCCACCCTGCTCCGGGCCCTTGAGCTCGGCGTTTACAATCATCGTCCGGGAGACGGGCGAGAGCTGGTGGTCTCCCGCTACGAAACGGTAAAGATCCGGGCCGAGGACGGTCGCTCCGTGGCCGGGGTGGACATCTCGCCCTTCATAAACAACCTCCCCTTCGGTAAGAGCACGGAAAACTTTGAAACTCCCTGTGCCTCGGGATCCACCAGTCAGGCCGCGGCCATCATGGAGGCCCTGGAGGTGGGGGCTAAGGTTTTGCTTCTGGACGAGGACACCTCTGCCACCAACTTCATGATCCGCGACGCCCGCATGCAGGCCCTCATCGCCAAGGAGAAGGAACCCATCACCCCGTTTATCGACCGGGTGCGGGAACTCTACGAACGGTTCGGGGTCTCCACGGTCCTGGTTATGGGAGGCAGCGGGGACTACCTGGAGGTGGCCGATACGGTGATCGCCATGGATCACTTTCGTCCGCGGGTGGTGACGGCCAGGGCCCGGGAGATCGTGGCCGCCTATCCTTCCGGGCGAAAGACGGAACGCCCCCGGCCATTTGAACGCATTCCCGTGCGAGAGGTCCTCTCCGACGGGCTTCCCCGGGGAGAACTCAAGATCAAGGTGCTGGGCGTGGAGGGGCTCACGGTGGCCCGGGAGAGAATCGACCTGTCCGCGGTGGAGCAACTCGTTTCGCCGGATCAGGTGCGCACCCTGGGAGTGCTCTTCCCCCGTCTGCGAGAGCTTCTTCGGGAGGGAAAGACCGTTCCGGAGGCGGTCTCCGAACTGGAAAGGGAGCTGCGGGAGGAAAGAGGGGGAGTGCTGGCCAGGGAATTGCGGGGGGATTTGGCGTATGTGCGCCGGTTCGAGATGGCCGCGACGCTGAACCGGCTGCGTTCCCTCAAGGCCAGGCCCCGGGTCTGAGGATAAATCCGAACCTCGGGGGTGAGTTCTCTGGGCAAGACGAAACTTTCTTACTATCACCTCTCGGTGCTCTTCCTCTCGGCAGCTGCCCTGGCCCTGGGGATGGTTCTCGCGGGCCTTTACCTCTATCTCCGCCTGGAGCTCCCGGACATCTCGTCCCTCAAACACTACCGCCCCCCGGCCACCACCGTCGTTTATGATAGGAACGGAACCCCCATTGCTTACTGGTACACGGAAAGACGCTTTCCTGTGCCGCTGGCCAAAATGCCCCCCTATCTCATTCAGGCCTTCGTGGCCGCCGAGGACGCCCGGTTCTACGAGCACAAGGGCATAGACTTCGTGAGCATCCTTCGGGCCCTCATTGCGGACATCCGGGCCCGGAGGGTGGTGCAGGGGGGCAGCACCATCACCCAGCAGGTGGCCCGGGCGCTGCTCCTTTCCCCGGAAAGGACGCTTTCCCGGAAGATTCGGGAGGCCATTCTGGCCTGGAGGATCGACAAGGCCCTTTCCAAGGACGAGATCCTGAACATCTACCTCAACCACATCTATCTGGGGGCCGGTGCCTACGGGGTGGAGGCCGCGGCGCTCACCTACTTCGGGAAACATGTCTGGGAATTGACCCTCCCGGAGGCCGCTCTGATCGCCGGTCTCACTCCGGCCCCCAGTCGCTACAACCCCCTGCGCAATCCCCGGGCAGCTCTCAAGCGGCGGGCCTATGTGCTCAGGCGCATGGCCGAGGAGGGCTACATCACCTGGGATACCGCCCGTCGGGCCGAGAAGACCCCCCTGCGGCTTCATCCCATGGACTTCTCGCCGGATCCCCGGGCCGGTTACTTTTTGCAGATAGTCCGGCGCCGTCTGGAACGCATGCTGGGGAGGGAGCGTCTGCTCACCGGGGGCTACCGAATATACACTACTCTGGATCTTAACTGGCAGGAGAAGGTCCTTCCCGGGGTGCTCAGGAGGCTTTCCGAAATACCTCGCCGGCATCACTCCCGGGAGATTCCTCAGGTGGCCGCGGTATGTCTGGAGAACGAGAGCGGAGAGGTGCGTCTTGTCATCGGAGGGCGCGATTTTCGCAAGTCGCAGTTTAACAGGGCCGTTTTTGCGAGGAGACAGCCGGGTTCGGCCCTGAAACCCTTTCTCTGGGCCCGGGCCCTGGAGGAAGGGCTGCTGCGTCCGGACTCCCTGGTCATGGACGAACCGGTGGTGCTTCCCGGAGGGAGTCCGGAAGAACTCTGGCGTCCTCGCAACTTCGACCATCGGTATCTGGGGATAATTTCTCTGCGCACCGCCCTGGTGGACTCCCGAAACACCGTGGCGGTGAAGATCGCCCGCGCCCTCGGTCTGGGCGAGGTGGAGGAGACCCTTAAAACGGTGGGAATTTCCGCGATCCTCCCCCGCAATCTATCCGTGGCCCTGGGCACCATCGGGGTCTCTCCCTGGGAACTCACCCGGGCCTATACCGTGTTCCCCAATCAGGGGGCTCTCGTTCAGCCCCACCTGGTAGCCGTTATATACGATCGGGAGGGAAGGGAAGTTTACCGCGCCCATCCCCGGAGCCGGCGGATCCTTTCCCGGGAGACCGCCTATGTGATGACCTTCTTCCTCAAAGAGGTGGTCCGGGAGGGCACCGGACGCTGCGCCAGGGTTCTCGGGGTTCCGGCCGCCGGGAAAACGGGGACCACCGATTCGTATCAGGACGCCTGGTTCGTGGGATTTACCCCTCGCTATACCTGCGGGGTCTGGGTGGGGTACGACACTCCCAGGACCCTGGGAAGGCTTGAGACCGGCGGTCGGGCCGCCTGTCCCATCTGGGTGGAGGTCATGCGAGGGGTTCCCCTTTCCGGGAAGGACTTTCCCGTGCCCGAAGGAATCACCTTCGTGCCCTTTCGGGATCGGACCCCTTCCGGGAAAACGGAGGAGATCTGGCTTCCCTACCCGGATAAACTGGTCCCCGAGATCAGGGAGGTGCCCCCCCTCAGGCCTCGGCGAGGCTTTCCTCTAAGATGGCTTTTCTGGTGGCGCTAATGTCCCGCAACCTGATGCGGCTAACATCGTCTCTGGCCCAGTAACGCACCCGGTAGCGTTCCTCCAGGGTGCGCAGAAGGTCCCGAAGCTTTTCCTCGGGAAGATCCTTGATGCGCACGAAGACCTGGCGTCTGGGGCTGTCGATCTCCTCCCGGTAGGTGAGGATGCTTATGATCTGGGCCCCGTGCTCCGCCACGATCCTGGTGATCTCGTCTAGGGCGATGGGGGCTTCCACCTCCAGACCGATCTGAATGGGCCCGTAATAGATCCCGGTAATGTTCACGAAGAGCTTGAAGACATCGGTCTGGGTTATTATCCCCACCACCCGGTTCTCCTCGTCCACCACCGGAAGTCCGGAGATGCGGTTTTCCAGCATGAGCACCGCGGCGTATTCCACGGTGTCCTCCGGGCGCACCGTGATGGGATCCGGGGTCATGATGTCCTTTACCCGTACCTCGGAAAGGAGGTAATAAAGTTCGTGCACATCCAGGGCCGTGGCCTTGGAGGGCGTGGCCTCCTTTATGTCCCGGTCGCTCACGATCCCCACCAGTTTCCCGGCCCGCACCACCGGAATCCGTCGGATGTTGTTTTCCTTCATGATCTGAGAGGCCTTCATTATGGAGGCATTCTCGTCGAGAACGATTACATCTTCGGTCATCCAGTCCTTTACCAGCATGGGTTCCCCTCCGAAAACCGATCTTCAGGCCATTATGCCCCTTAAACGGATCTTTGGCAACCTATCCTGCTTTCCGCCAAAATTTCCGGTTAAGTTCGGCTCCCGCATTGGGGGCGAAGCCCCCAACGATTAATAGGAGGTTTTGATTACCAGAATCCCTTCCTCCTCGGCCTTTCTTTCTATTTCGTCTTTTATTTCCGTCCCTATTACCACCGGAATCACTTCCTCCTCGCAGAATCGACTGAACATTTCACCGCGTTTCCGGGCCCTCTGGAGGTCCCCCTCGTGCAAGGCATAGGACACTTCCACCACCAGGATCACCGGTTTACGGGTCTTCCTTATCTCTCCCTTAACCACCAGATCCACCCTTAACAGGTCCTCCCTTTCCTGTTCAGTGATCAGACCTCTCTCTTCAGCCTCGTCAGCCATGGAAAGAAGGGTTTCCCAGTCGATTATTCGGCACTTTCGGAGAATCCTTCCGAAGTAGGCCGGATACCTCTCCCGAATGGTGCGTTCAAAGTCCTTGCCCTTGAAACGACCGAACTCTCCCTTAAGATAAGCCATGTCTTTCTTGAGCACGGCCACATCCTGTTTGAGCATGTCCACATCCTGTTTGAGCACGGCCACATCCTGTTTGAGCATGTCCACATCCTGTTTGAGTATGGCCACATCCTCTTTGAGCACGGCTACATCCTGCTTGAGCGTCGCTACATCCTGCTTGAGCACCACGACATCCTCTTCCAGTTTTTCCACCTTTTTCAGGAGTTCGTCGAACTTCCGGGGTAGATCCATCAATTCGGAGGTGAGGATAATCTTTCGGATCTCTTCGAGCCACTCGGGCTTCGTCTTAAGGGCCCTTACGATGTCGGCGAAACTAACCACCCGGTAGGTTTCCATGTCTTTGCAGGCCGCTGTTTCCATCGGTAAATCCCCCGGGGAAGTCTGGATATCTAAAATTATAAACCCTGTTTCGGAAAAAGTCTCCCTGAGGCTCGATTTCTCGCAGGGCTTTGACAAGCGGAGAGGAGGGACTATAGTTTTAAAGAACCACCCGGGGGAGGCGGTCATGGAGGTCATCACCGTAAAGAGCACGGCCAGAGCCCAATTTATCGACATTACCGAGGAGGTGGCCCGCCGGCTGAAGGGGGTGAAGAGTGGGGTCTGTTTTCTCTATGTGCCTCACACCACGGCCGGTCTGGTGATCAACGAAGGGGCGGATCCCGCGGTGGCCGAGGACATTCTCAATGTGTACGAGCGTCTGGCTCCCTACGATTACGCTTATCGCCACCTTGAGGGAAACTCTCCGGCTCATGTGAAGGCCAGCCTTACCGGACCCTGCCTTTCCATCCTGGTGGAGGACGGTCGCCCGGTTCTGGGTACCTGGCAGCGCATTTTTTTCGCCGAGTACGACGGGCCCCGCACCAGAAAGGTTTACCTAAAGGTTATGGAGGGGTAAGGGTAATGAGCGTAAACAAGGTCATTCTTATCGGGCGTCTCGGGGCCGATCCCGAAATTCGCTACACCGCGGAGGGCCAGCCGGTGGCCACCTTTCGGATCGCCACCAACGAGGTGCGGATCAAAAACGGGGAACGCCAGGAACATACGGAATGGCATCGGATAGTGGCCTTCGGTCGTCTGGCCGAGATCTGCGGAGAGTACCTCACCAAGGGACGCCAGGTTTACATCGAGGGGCGTCTCCGCACCCGATCCTTTGAGGATCGTGAGGGTCAGAAACGCTGGATCACCGAGATCGTGGCCAGCGACATGCGGATGCTGGACGGGCGTCGTGAGACTCCGGAGCCCCCTCCTGCAGGCTCGGCGGGGTTTGCTTCCGGTGAAGGCAGGGAAGAGCTTCCCGAGCCCCCGCCGGACGACGACCTGCCCTTCTAGGATTTCTTGCCGAGTTTTTCGTGCTCGGGGGGCCACTCTTTCGTGAGGAGGGTCTCCAGATCACCGTCCAGGTCAAAGACTCGTCTTACCGTGGTAATGGCCTCCCGGCCCATGCGGTGGTAGCCGGCCTTGAGATAGGTGATGGGGGCGTGGAGGAGTTTCTGGACGATGGCCTCGGTCATGACCTCAAGGGCCTCCCGTTCCTCCGGAGAAAGATCACGAAGTCGCGGAAGGGTACGGGCCAGTTCCCGCCGACGGATGGCCTCCGCCTTCTCCCTCAGGGCCTTGATGGTGGGATATACGGCCAGTTCCCGCCACCAGCGTTCGAACTTTAGGACCTCTTCCTCGATGATCCTTTCCGCCCTCAGGGCCTCTTTCCTTCTCCGCCCCAGGTTTTCTTCCACCACCTGTTTGAGGTCGTCGATGTCGAAGACATACACATTTTCCAGATCGTTAACCGCCGGTTCCACATCCCGGGGCACGGCAATGTCTATGAAAAAGAGGGGGCGCAGGCGGCGTTTCCGCAGGAGGGGCTTCACCATGTCCCGGGTGATGACATACCCCGGAGCCCCGGTGGAGGAGATCACTATGTCGGTGGCCAGTAGGCACTCGGTGAGCTCCTCCAGGCTGTAGGCCTCTCCCCGGAAGCGTTCGGCGAGCTCCACGGCCCGGGCCAGAGTCCGGTTGGCCACCAGCATCCTCTCCACCCCGGCCCCGAGGAGGTGCTGGGCGGCGAGCTCGGCCATCTCCCCGGCTCCCACCAGAAGGGCGGTCTTTCCCTTCAGGGAACCGAAGATCTTCTTGGCCAGTTCCACGGCGGCGTAACTTACCGAGACCGCATAGGAACCGATGCCGGTCTCGGTGCGCACCCTCTTGGCCACGGAAAAGGTGCGGTGGAGCAGGCGATTCAGGATGGGACCGGTGGTGCGTCGCGCCGCGGCTTCCCGATAGGCCTCCTTGACCTGGCCCAGGATCTGGGGCTCCCCGAGCACCAGTGAGTCCAGCCCGGAGGCCACCCGGAAGAGGTGTCGCACCGCTTCCATGTTGCGCATTACATAAAGGTGGGGCTCGAACTCCTCCCGGGAAAGCCCCGTCTCCCGCGAGAGTATGGCCTTGAGGTTTTCCAGAACTCCCTCGGGATCCTCCGAGATCAGCAGGAATTCCACCCGGTTGCAGGTGGAAAGGAAGAAGACCTCGTTTGCTCCGGGAAGATTCTCGCGCAGGATCTCCAGAGGAGACCCGCCCTTTTTGTCCAGGGCGAACCGTTCCCGCACCTCCACCGGGGCGGTGCGGTGATTGAGACCTACGAGGAGGATTTGTTCCTTAGGTCCACCTTCCATAGCCGTGAAGTCCCGGGAAAAGGAGATTTACCACAAAAAAGCTGATTATCCATACCACAAAGCCCAGAAGAGCCATGAAGGCGGCCCGGCGGCCCCGCCAGCCCACGATGAGCCGTTCGTGGAGAAGAGCCGCGTAGATCAGCCACAGGATAAGGGACCAGGTCTCCTTGGGATCCCAGCTCCAGTAGGTGCCCCAGGCCTTTTCCGCCCAGAGAGCCCCGGTGATGATCCCCAGAGTGAGGAGAGGAAAACCGTACTTTAGACACACCTCGTTCAGCCGATCCAGGGATTCCAGAGGGGGGAGTCGCCGGAAGATCCCCCCGAGGGTCTTCCGTTTGACCTGTCTTTCCTGAAGGAGATACATGAGACCGGCCACCGCCGCCACCAGAAAAAAGGCGTAGGAAAGAAGGGAGATTACCGCGTGGATGGGAAGCCAGAAACTCCTCAGAGGCGGAGGGAGGGGCAGAAGGGTGGCCGGTGAGACCGCCGAGACGATCATCAGAAAGAGGACCACCGGCGCCAGAAAGGTCCCCAGGGTATAAACCTTGGGCCCCCGGTAGGAGAGGAAGAAGTACACTCCCACCACCGACCAGGCCAGAAAAGAGGTGGCCTCGTGAAAGGAGGTCACCGGGGGAGCCTTGAGGGCCTTGAGCCGGAGGACGAGACTTAAGGTGTGCACCGCGAACCCGAACAGCAACACCCGGCGGGCTCCCTTCAGAGCTTCCGGACGCAGGGTGTAAAAGTAAATAAAAAAACCCACCGCGGATATGGTATAAAGGATTATAGCGAGTTTGAAGAAAAAGACTTCGGGCATGTATAAACTCCCTTTCTTTTATAGCTTAGCCCTCCGTAAAAAATCTTCAAGTTTAAATAAAAAGGGGCGGGAGAATCCCGCCCCTTTTTTGAGAGAAAATTGAGAGTGATTACCCTAGAAGTAGACCTCGAAGGAGGCGTAGAAGTTGTACATGTGGTCGATGGGCTGGAACATGGTCACGCTATCCGTATCGTCGAGGTCGCCCTTAATGGCATAGGGACGGCCGAGCCACACGCCACTTCCGGTGTAATTAAACCAGTAGTACTGGAAGCCGAGGCGCAGAAACACACGGGCGTACTTGGAAAGGGCCTCGCCGGCGGGAAGATCCTGGATCCAGTAGACCTCGGCCACATGTCCGCGGGTGGCGAGCTTATTGAAGTAAATATCGTCCGTAGCCACCATGAAGGGCAGCCACCACTTGGAGCCGTAGTTGTACTCCAGACCGAGCTTGGCCCCGGGCACCCAGGGAAGCGGGATCCGCGCACCCACATAAACCGCCCAGCCGGTATGGGTATCGAGATCCAGACCGGCATCCTTAGGATTCCAGAGATCACCGGGCTGAATTCCATTGGCCGGATTGGCCAGCGTAAGATACGGACCCTCAAGAAGGCTATAGTACATCATAAGATAGTTTCCATTATGATCGATGGGGATCCCCATGTAACCCCAGTCGTCCGGATCGGTGATAGAAACTCCGACCGAGACAAAGTAATCTACACCTTCAAGACCAAGATAAGGAATATCAACTTTGTGAATCCAGGTGGCACCGAGCTCGTAAATATCACCAAGGTTGTTCTGGGTGGTAACCGCAAAGGGCATCCAGGCGTTGAAGACCGGGTTGAACATGTACCACTCGCCATCCGGAAAGTCCATCACGCCCTCGGCTTTGAAGGCCTGCACGATAAGCATCATGTTGCGGTCGGGGTCGTCCAGCACATCCCACACGAAGCCGTAGAAGTCCACATCGTCCTTGGCCCGGTCAATGGGGAGCTTGAAGCCGGACTCGAAACCGCGACCGTAACAAAAGCGGATGCGCCCGGGCCAGGGCCAGCGATACTGGAACCCGAGGGTGGCCCCATCGAAGGGAATGTCAATGTTGATACCGGAGGGAGAAGCCTCCTTCTTGTCGAGCCCCTCGCGCAGGTGCTGCGGGGAGCCGTGGGTGGTGGGCCGGCGACCGAAGGAGATCCAGATGGGGTAGCCGCCCACATTCACCCAGTTGAAATAGGCCCGATCCACATAAAGTCGGCTGTCGGAGGGACGCACGCCGAAAGAAAAGTTGCTGCTCTGAGGCGGAAAGAGGCCTGGAGCTATATAATCGTTACTCATTCCCCAGACCTTGTAGTAGGAAAGACGGACCTTTACATTGGTGTTCTCCGTGGGATTGACCTTAAAGTTGATACGCATCCGGTTGGTCCAGATGGTGTCGTTTTCACGGTGCTGCTTGCGAGCCGCCCGGGCCAGAGCGTTTACAGTTCTTTCATCCACGGGCATCTGAATGCCACCATCCCAACCGATGATATTACCCGAATTATCAATAATAGGATGACCAACCATATCAACTAGGCGCATATTCATTAAAGAATTTCTAACAGAAGTAGGCAAGTCATTCATTTGCCTCAAAAGGTCAGCAGCATTAGGGTCAGCCTGCAAAGCAGGCAACAAAGCCTGAAAAGTCTGATTCAACATTCCACCAACAGCAACAAAACCATACCCATTTAATAAATTCCTCATCCCGTTTGGCATCTGCGCAAAAGTCGGAACATAGGTAAACATATAATGATTCGCCGGCACATAAGCCCGGGTAGAATCAATCCTCGTGCGGATGTCACCCCAGATTTTGAATTTTCCGGCATTGTCCTTGAACTTCTCCACCAGGTCGCTCATCTCGTCCACGGTGTCGCTGGTCTCCTCCTGGGCCTGCTTCACCTCCTGTAGTTGCTTCTTCAGGGCCTGGAGTTCCTTTTCGAGCTGTTCAATCTTCTGAAGCAGTTCCTCCTGCGAGACCCCGGTGTAGGCCCTGAGGCCCCCGGGTACCATTGGTACCATTAATAAGAACGCCAGAAATAACCCCAACCATCGCTTCATAAGCACACCTCCTCAACCCTAAAATTTTTATCCTCCGGTTTTACTCGTTCCTTAATACTCCAAAGCCTTATAAATGTAAAGGGCCGTTTTTAAAAGATGTATGTCATTAAAAGGGATGAGAGGAGTTGAAGCCTCATTTATATGTTTTTTCATTCAGAAACTACTTCTTCGGTATCACCACATGAGCCGGGAGTTCAAAGACGCGCCTGAAGATATTGAAGACCCCTTCTCCGATAGCCTTGGGATCCAGAGGAAGGATGGTAGGATCCTTATAGGTACCCCGGATCCCGATGGGGAAGGAGACCAGCATTTTCTTCTTCCCGGTGAGAACGAAACCCACCACCGGAATGCGGCTCACCAGGGTATCTACCGTTTTAAAAGGTGAAGCCAGGACGGTAAGGTCAAGCCTTCCCTCGGGAAGAAATACATCTCCGGAGGCGAAGAGTCTCAATCCCGGCCCGTCAAGGTGGGCGCTTTCTACATGAAACCGTGATCCGGAAAGTTTTCCCTTTACCGAAAGCTTCTGATAAGGGAAGCCGCTTTTCTCCATGGAGGGAATCTGTCCTTTGAAGAGATCGATGGGACTGAGAAAACCCAAGATCTTGGCGAGGAGTCCGAATCGGCGGATTTCTCCGGAGGGGGAGTAGAGTGAAAATGTACCCCGGCCCTCCTCGAAAAGATTTCGGCTTCCACCGAGATGGATTTCGGTCCGGAGACTAAAGGGCCCCGTAATAAACACTTTTTGGCCCGGGGAAAGGCATGACCAGAGAACTTCGAAATTCCCCCGGGGTTCATAAATATTGAGGTTGAGCTGTTTGCGACGGCCGAAACGGTAATCTCCTTCGAGAGGGAGACCGCAGAAACGAGCTCTGGAAATTACTACCCGACCGCCCGGAGCATAAAGAAAGATTTCCCCCTCAAAGTCTTCCAGGAATTTATTTTCGGATAGCCGAAGCCGGTGACATCTGAGCGTCATATGACCAGCCACCCGGAGCCGCGGGGAAGTTTTCTTTTTTCGGAGAAAAAGAGTTTGTTTCAGGTAAGGAAGATCCAGGAAGTCGGAGACCAGGTTCCCCTCGATCAGAAAATTGCCCGGGGCCACCTCGAGCCTCCCGGTGGCGGTGAAGTCCGAACGGCCCACGCGGGCCACCAGTTCCTCGAAGTGGAACACGCGTCCGGCTCCGCGGAGACGAAAACGCTCCACCCGCGGAGAGCCTCGCACGGGAAGGATCAGGCCCTCTCCCTCCAGACGGCCCCGGAAGCGGGAAAGGAGGGGATGGGAGAGATTGAAGTCCGTCTCAAAGTCGGCCCGGAAGTAGCCCCTGAGCCCGGGATTTTCCTCAAAAAGGGCGGTGAGAACCCGTGGAGAAAGTTCCCCCTTCAGGTTCACCCTGTACTCCATCGGGACCTTCTCAAAGGAAAAGGTCAGGGTCTCTTCCCGGAAAAGGAGACGGCCGTCTCTCACGACGAAACCGTTTTCATCCCGTTCCAGGGTGGCCTCAAGGGCGGCTCCCCGGGATGTTTCCAGGGAAAGGGTCAACCGGAGCCGTCCCTTTC
Organism: Thermosulfurimonas sp. F29; assembly: GCF_019688735.1. NCBI lineage: Bacteria > Pseudomonadati > Thermodesulfobacteriota > Thermodesulfobacteria > Thermodesulfobacteriales > Thermodesulfobacteriaceae > Thermosulfurimonas > Thermosulfurimonas sp. F29. The sequence continues at coordinate 94,864 of NZ_JAIFYA010000003.1, read as the reverse complement.
CCGGAAGGGAAAGGTCGAGGTTTTTCAGACGGAGGGGAGAGGTCAGCAGGAATCTTTGAGGGAGGTGGAGTCTTTCGTAAAGGTGCACGAGAAGGTTTCGCGAGACCTCCCCGGAGCCGCGCAGGGAGAGAGTCCCGGTGCGGAGGTCCTTCGTGCCGGAAAGGACGAGGCCGGCCCCCAGTACCTCAAATTCCCCCGGACCGAAGCCCAGATGTCCGGGTCGATAGGTGAGGGGCAGGCCGCGGAATTGAAGGGGAATACCGAGGGCTTTAACGAAGAGGCTTCCCGCAAGGACTTTTCCCTGGAAGCGGACTCCGGCGCGGAGGGCCTTTCCGGTAAGCGGTCCCTGATAGGTCAGGGAGGCGATTTCCACCTCCTTTACCGAGAGCCGGAGGGATTCCCAGAGCCTTTTAATCTCCGCGGAACGAAAGAGGAGCGGAAGAAGGGGCTTCAGGATCACCCTTCCCCGGGCCTCGCTGAGACGGATTCGATAGGGCCTGCGGGAAAAGTCAAGGTCCAGCGAGATCCGCAGGGAGCCGGGAGGACCGGAGATCCGGGAGCCGGAAAGACTCAGTTTTTTCCCCCGGAGGGAGAAGGTCCCTCCGGAGACGGTGAGGGGCCAGGGCAGGGCGTTCATCCTGAGGGAGATCCGTTCGGGTCTGAGACGCACCCTTACCCGGGGCTTTTCGCGCGACCCGGACACCTCGAGGCTTCCCGAAACCGGGCCGCGCACCGCCAGGAAGGAAAGGGCCCTTTCCACCCGGGGCGAGACCGAGCGCGCCACCGAAAGGAGCCTCGCGGACTCGCCGGAAAACCCGGCCGCGACCCTCAGGGGGGCCTTCCGGTCGCGAAGGTGCACCCGAACCGAAGCTTTATTAACGGTAAGCTCCGGGAGCCGGGCCGAGCCCTTGAAGGTCAGGTCCCCCATGATCAGGGAGAGAGTCCCCGAGACCCCGGAAAGATCCAGGGCCGGGCGGGAGAGACGAACCGCCCCTTCCCGCACCCGGGCCGAAAGGATGAAGTTTTCCGGACGGAAAAGACCGGAAAGTTCGGGAGCCCGGGACCGAAATTCCAGGTCCGAGAAGACGCCCCCGCGCACCGTGGAGAAAAGGTGGGCAAGCCCTTTGTTTTTCGGGAAAATGCGCAGGAGGCGCTCCCGGACCGCGGTAAAGTCGAGGCTACTCAGTCGGGCGGCCAGCTCGTAGGCCCCGGACTGTTTGCGCAGGGTGAGTTCCCCCCGCAGCTCCGGCTCCTTAAAGTCGAGATTCCTGAAAAGGACCTCGAAACCGGCCTTTGAGACCGAAAATTGTCCCTCGAAGGCGGCGCAGGAAAAGAGGAGATCCGGTTCCTTCTCGAAGAGAACGCAGGGAGCCGAACCCTTGAAACCCGCCACCAGGGAGCCGTCCTCGTAGGTATAGGCCAGGGAAAGGGAAAAGTCGGTCTTCCGCACGGGAAGCGGAAGATAATCCTTAAGGAGCCGTAAGGCGGCTAGATCCACCCGGGAGAGCTCCAGGAGTCCTTCCGCCGAGGCCTCTTTCAGGTTCAGCCGCCCTTTGAGACGAAGACTGCGGGCGAAGGAGGGGGTCCCCTTGAGTTCCACCAGGATCTGTTCGGGACGGGTGGCCACCTCCGCCGAAAGGTCGGTGAGTTCCAGGAGGAAGACCTCCCCCCGTAGAAGGCGCAGCCGCCCCCCGGACACCCGCACCTCCATGGCCGGTAGGACCGGAAGGCGCCGGACGATCTCCCTCACGGAAAGGGGCCTTTTCCCCCGGCTCTCCGGAAGGATTACGGTGAGATGCGGGGACTCCAGGGCGAAACTCCTTATGACGATCTTCCGGTGAAGAAGCGGGATTACCTCCGGGTAAAGGCGCAAGCTTCTGACGGAGAGAAGATAACTGGGTGCCCTGATGCGTACTTCCTCCGCGGAAAGTCCGGGGCGAAGGAAGACCCGGAACCGAAGGGTCCCTACCGAGACCTCGGCCTTTAGGGTGCGGGAAAGCCTTTGCGCCACCCGGTCCTTTACCGCGGAAAGGTTCACTATGTAGGGGAGCAGAAACCCCAGGGCCACCGCAAGGAGCAGAAAACCCGCCAGAACCAGGGCGGAGATCTTAAGGGCCCTTTTCACGGACGAACCCCCTCCAGAAAGGCCCGCATCTCTTCGGCTTCCCGTCCTCCTCCGAAAGGCACCTCCACGGAGACCTCGAGCCCCCGGCGGCGGAGAAGCACCGGAAGGGCATTGGGCACGGGGACCGTGCGATAGGCCGCAAGGGGTAGCTCCAGGTAATGCACCAGGAGACAGCGCACCACCACCATGTGGGTAACCACGGCCACGGTGCGACTGGACTCGCGGTGGAAGACTTCTTCCATGGCCCGCACGGCCCGCCCGTAAACCTCGGGAAGGGTCTCGCAACCGGGAATAAAGAATCGATGAGGGCTTTTCGACCACACCTCGTACTGAAAGACCGGATCGGCCCGCAGTTCGTGCTTAAAACGCCCCTCCCAGGGGGGGATGGAGATCTCCAGAAATCCCGGCTCCTCCACCACCTCCGCCCGGCGTCCCAGGGCCTCGAGCATAAGCTCGGCGGTGTCGCGGGTGCGGCGCAGGGGGCTCACATAGATCCGGATCGGTGGATCGGAACGGAGGTACTCCCCGGCCCGACGAGCCTGCTCGCGCCCCTTTTCGGTGAGGGGTTCCGGAGTGCGCCCGGCAAACCTCCCTTCGGCATTGGCGTGGGTCTGACCGTGCCGCAGGACATAGACCCTGGTCTCCATGGGGAAGCCTCCCTCCGGGCCTTATCCTTAACACGCAAAGATCGGATTTGCCAGGGGTGATCTTCAGGGATACGGAACCGGATCCGCTCCCGTTTTTTTTGTGGTAAAGTAGGGACATGGCCCTCGATCGAAACCAGCGGGAGGAGTAAAAATGGAGGTGCTGGGGGCTGCTTCTATCTTTTTGTGATAGGTCTGGTAACGGTTCTACTGATTTTGGCCCGGGGCAAGCCCCAGCACCGTCCTTCCTGAATCGCAAATCATAGCACCACGGGAGGAATCCGGAAATGGGTGAGATTCTGAGCGTGCCCTTAGAGGAGGAACTGAAGCGTTCCTATCTGGACTACGCCATGAGCGTGATCGTGGGGCGGGCGCTTCCGGATGTGAGAGACGGTCTCAAGCCCGTGCAACGCAGGATCCTCTACGCCATGCACGAGATGAAAAACGACTGGAACAAACCCCACAAGAAAAGCGCCCGCGTGGTGGGAGAGGTCATCGGTAAGTATCATCCCCACGGGGACGCCGCGGTTTACGACACCCTGGTGCGGCTGGCCCAGGACTTCACCATGCGCTACCCCCTGGTGGACGGACAGGGGAACTTCGGTTCCGTGGACGGCGACGCCCCGGCGGCCATGCGCTACACCGAGGTGCGCCTTTCCCGCATTGCCCACGAGATGCTCGCCGACATCGAAAAAGAGACCGTGGACTTTGCCCCCAACTACGACAACACCCTGAAGGAACCGGTGGTGCTTCCCTCCAGGCTCCCCAACCTGCTGGTGAACGGGGCCTCGGGGATAGCCGTGGGGATGGCCACCAACATCCCCCCGCACAATCTGGGGGAGGTGGTGGACGCCCTCATCGCCATGCTCCGCAACCCGGAAATCACCCTCGACGAGCTCATGCGCTACATAAAGGGGCCGGACTTTCCCACCGGGGCCCTCATCGTGGGACGGGAAGGGATCCGGGAGGCCTACGCCACGGGCAAGGGACTCATCAGGATGAGGGGCCGGGCGGTGATCGAGCGGGAACGGGGGCGCACGGCCATCGTGATCACCGAGATTCCCTATCAGGTCAACAAAGCCAAGCTGGTGGAGCGCATCGCGGAACTCGCCCAGCAGAAGAAACTGGAAGGTATCGCCGAGGTGCGGGACGAATCCGACCGGGACGGTCTCCGCGTGGTGGTGGAACTCAAGCGGGAGAAGGCCGATCAGGCCCGGATCGTCCTGAACCAGCTTTACAAGCACACCCCGCTCGAGAGCACCTTCGGGGTCATCATGCTGGCCCTGGTGCGGGGCCGACCCGAGCTTCTCTCCCTCCGGGAGGTGCTGGGACACTTTCTGGCTCACCGCCGGGAGGTGGTGCTGCGTCGTACCCAGTACGACCTCCGCAAGGCCCGCGAACGGGCCCACATTCTGGAGGGCTTGCTCAAGGCTCTCGATCACCTCGACGAAATCATCGCCCTCATCCGGGGCTCCCGCACTCCGTCCGAGGCCAAGGAGAAATTAATAAAACGCTTCGCCTTTTCCGAGGCCCAGGCCCAGGCCATCCTGGACATGCGTCTCCAGAGACTCACGGCCCTTGAACGGGAGAAACTTCGCGCCGAATACCGGGAACTTCAGCGCCAGATCGCCTGGTTCGAAAGGATTCTCTCCGACGAGGAGACCCTGAAGGGGGTCATAGAGGCCGAACTGCGGGAGCTCAAGGAGAAGTACGCCGATCCCCGGCGCACGGAGATCGTTGCCGACGACGGTGAGGTCTCCTGGGAGGACCTGGTGGTCGAGGAATCCATGGTGGTCACCGTGACCTACAGGGGCTATGTAAAGAGACTACCCCTTTCCACCTATCGCCAGCAGCGCCGGGGAGGAAAGGGCGTAAGCGGGCTTTCGGTGGGAGACGGGGACGCGGTGAAGGACCTCTTCGTGGCCACCACCCACGAGACCTTTCTGTGTTTCACCAACCGGGGACGGGCCTACTGGTTGCGGGTGCTGGACATTCCGCAGGCGGGGAGAGCGGCCCGGGGCACGCCCCTTTCCAACCTCCTGCGGCTGACCGAGGACGAACGGGTGGCCACGGTGGTTCCGGTGCGCGAGTTTTCCGAAGGGCGTTTCGTGATCTTCGTCACGCGCCGGGGATTGATCAAAAAGACGGAACTTTCCGAATTCGGAAACCCGCGTTCCACGGGCATCCTGGCCCTGAAGCTGAACGAAGGCGACGAGCTGGTGGACGCCGCCCTCACGGAGGGGGATCACGAGATCCTGCTACTCACCCGGCGGGGACAGGCCATCCGGTTCCCCGAGGATCAGGTGCGCCCCATGGGACGGGCCGCCGCCGGGGTCAAGGGCATCGAGCTTGCCCGCGGAGACGAGGTGGTAAGCCTCCTGGTGCTCCCCCCCGGAGAAAAAAGAGACCTCCTCACCGTCACCGCCTTCGGCTACGGCAAACGCACTCCTCTTACGGAATATCGGCTCCAGAGTCGCGGGGGAAAAGGGATCATTGCCGCCCGGATCGACGCCAAGTCCGGGGATCTGGCCGGGGGGCTTCTGGTCTCGGAGGGAGACGAGATCCTCCTCCTCTCCGATTCCGGGAAGATCATCCGCCTTCGGGTGAAAGACATTCCCTTCAAGGGACGGGCCACCCGCGGGGTCAAGCTCTTCTTCCTCAACGGAGAGGAGAGGATCGTGGGGCTGGCCGGGGTGAGAGAGGTCTAGTTCACGGGATGGTAAAAGGCGTCCCTTTCCACGGGTTCAAAGCCTGCCTCCCGGATGAGACGCTCTATCTCGGTTCGGCTCAGGGCCTCGGCCTCCCGCCCTCCGGAGGCCTCGCTTATCTTCTCCTCCACCACGGTGCCGTGGAGATCGTCGGCCCCGAAGTGAAGGGCCAGCTGGGCCAGCTTTACCCCCAGAAAGACCCAGTAGGCCTTGAGGTGAGGTATGTTGTCCAGCAGGAGCCGGGCCACGGCCACCATCCGCAGATCGTCGAACCCCGTGGGAGCGGAGACCTCTCCCCGGAGAGGGGTCTTTTCCGGAAGAAAGGGCAGGGGCACGAAGCAGAGAAAACCCCCGGTTTCGTCCTGAAGCTCCCGGAGCCGGAGGAGGTGATCCACCCTCTCCTCCGGGGTCTCGAGGTGTCCGTAAAGCAGGGTGGCGTTGGTGGGGATGCCCAGACGGTGCGCGGTGCGGGCGACCTCCAGCCAGCGTTCGGCGGGGATCTTGCGGGGAAAGAGCCTCTCGCGCACCCTTTCCGAGAAGACCTCCGCCCCGCCTCCCGGAAGACAGGAAAGACCCGCCTCTTTAAGATCCAGCAACACCTCCTCCACTGACTTTCCGGAAATCCTCGCCAGGTGATCTATCTCAACGCAGGTGAAGGCCTTTAAGGCCGCCCCGGGGAAAGCCTCGCGCAGGGCCGAAAGGAGTTCCAGATAATAACTGTAAGGAAGCTCCGGATTCACCCCTCCCACGATGTGAATTTCCCGGGGAGGAGGTCCCTCCGAAAGCCGTTTTACGGCCTCCTCCGGGGAGACGACATACCCCTCCGGATCCCCGGGAGCCCGCCAGTAGGCGCAGAAGCGGCAGCGATTTTCACAGACATTGGTATAGTTCAGATGACGATTGATCACATAATACACCCGCCGACCGTGCAGGCGTTCCCGCACCAGCCGGGCCAGCCATCCCAGCGCCAGGAGGTCCCGGCAGGAGAGGAGCTTCAGCCCGTCCTCACGGGAGAGTCTCTCCCCGGCCCGGATCTTTTCGTAGATGTCGTAGAGACCAGCTATTCTGATTGTTTTCTCCCGCATCAACGGCTATACTAGTTTAACTGAAAAAAATGACAACCCGGGTTTCCGGTTGGACGGAGATCCGGATTGGAGGGCGGAGAGATAAAAATGTTTAACGCCTTTAGATATTTTGAGGAATTTCGGGAGACCTTCGGAGAGGAAGCGGCCCTCAAACTCCTACGCGTCCTCTCCGAGATCTACGAAAATCTGGCCCAGACCGTTACCCGGGAGGAGTTTAACGAGCTCAAAGAAATCGTCCGCCAGCAGGGAGAAAACCTGCGAACCCTAACTCAAAGGGTGGATCAACTCACTCAACGAGTGGATCAGCTTACTCAAAGGGTGGACGAACTCACTCAAAGGGTGGACGAACTCACTCAAAGGGTGGATCAGCTCACGGAGGATGTACGCAAGCTCACCGGAGAGATGGGGAAGGTAAAAGAGGATATCCGGGATCTGCGGCAACAGGTGGGGGGCCTTTCCATTACCGTAGGCTACACCCTGGAAAACGAAGCCTTCCGTTATTTGCCTCGGCTCCTGGAAAAAGACTACGGTCTGAAAGTGGAAGGAGAATTGATCCGGACCTTTGTAGAAGACGAAAAGGGTCGGCCTTTAGAGGTCAACATTTTCGGTAAGGCCCGAAAGAACGGGAAGGAGCTGGTTATTTTGGGAGAAGCCAAGGCTCAGCTTTCCAAAAACGACATAGACCGATTCCTCCGCCGCAAGATCAAACCCTTGATTCAGATTTTTCCCGACCGATTTCTAATTCTGGTCACCCACATGGTTTCTCATCCCTCGGTGGAAAGGTACGCCAGGGATAAGGGTATTGCTCTTTATTACTCTTATCAATTTCGGTAAGGGTCCATGTGGGAGAAGGGATGTTTGCCGGAGGAGTGGATCCGGCGCGAACGGGAAAAGGCCCGGCGTCTGCGAAAGACCCGCTGGTGGCGCAGGAAGTGTGCGCGGGGGGTGTGCTATTACTGCGGAAGGCGGGTTCCTCCGCACGAACTCACCATGGATCACCGCATCCCCCTCTCCCAGGGAGGACGCTCGGAAAAGTCCAACCTGGTTCCGGCCTGCAAGGAATGCAATAATCGGAAGAAATACCTCCTGCCCTGGGAGTGGGAGGAATACCTGGAAAAACTCCGGAAAGGAGGAACCTCGTGTGCGGAATCATCGGTTACCTGGGAAAAAGACCGGTAAAAAGCGTGCTGCTCGAGGGGCTCAGGCGGCTTGAGTATCGGGGTTACGACTCGGCCGGAGTGGTCTTTTTCGAGGGGGAGAGGCTCTTTCTGCACCGGGTTAAGGGAAAGATCCTGGATCTCGACGAGAGTCTGGCCCGGCTTGAGGTGCGGGGTGAGGCCCCCGGACTGGGACACACCCGGTGGGCCACCCACGGAGAACCCTCCGAGACCAACGCCCATCCCCATCTGGACTGCGCCGGCGAGGTGGCGGTGGTGCACAACGGCATCATCGAAAACCATCAGGCCCTTAAGCGGGAGCTTTTGGCCCGGGGGCATCGGTTCGTTTCCGAGACCGACACCGAGGTGATTGCCCATCTGGTGGAGGAGGCCCTCTCCGAGACTGGGAACCTTCCCGAGGCGGTACGGCGGGCCCTTCTCCGGCTCCGGGGAGCCTACGCCGTGGGCATCATCTGGCGCCGTGATCCGGGGCGAATCGTGTGCGCCCGCAACCAGAGCCCCCTGGTGCTGGGACTGGGGGAGGAGGAGGTCTTTCTGGCCTCGGATGTGCCGGCGCTCCTGCCCTGGACCCGAAGGGTCGTCTTCCTCGAGGACGGAGACCTCGCCGTGCTCACTGCCGGCGGGATCAGCGTGTTCCGCCTGGACGGTTCCCCGGTGGAGCGTTCCGTTCAGGAAATCACCTGGGACGCCTCCCGGGCCGAAAAAGGAGGCTTTCCCCACTTCATGCTCAAGGAGATCTACGAGCAACCCGAGGCCATCCGCGACACCCTGAGGGGGCGTCTCGATCCCGAAAGCGGAGAGGTCCATCTGGACGACGCGGAGCTTTCTCCGGATTTCTTCAAGGACACGGAAAAGATCTTCATCGTGGCCTGCGGCACCTCCTACCACGCCGGTCTGGTGGGAAAGTATCTTCTGGAGAGGTGGGCGGGGGTGCCCGTGGAGGTGGATCTGGCCTCGGAGTTCCGCTATCGGTCCCCTCTGGTGAACGAACGCACCCTCACCATCGTGATCTCCCAGTCCGGGGAGACGGCGGACACCCTGGCGGGACTTCGCCTGGCCCGGGAGCTTTCCTCCCGGGTGCTCGGCATCGTCAATGTGCTGGGGAGCACCATCGCCCGGGAGGCCGACCGGGTGATCTACACCCACGCCGGCCCGGAAATCGGCGTGGCCTCCACCAAGGCCTTCACCTCCCAGCTCACCGTGTTGCTTCTCCTGACCCTTTATCTGGGACGCCTGCGGGGAAGGCTCTCCCCGGAGGAGGCCCGGCGCCTTGCGGGAGAGCTTTACGAGATCCCCGGCCGCATCCAGAACCTCATCGAGGAAGTCCATCCGCAGTTACGGGATCTCTCGGAAAAGTACTTTCGCCGGGAAAACTTCCTCTACCTGGGCCGGAACATCCTCTTTCCGGTGGCTCTGGAGGGGGCCCTCAAGCTTAAAGAGATCTCTTACATCCACGCGGAGGGCTACGCCGCTGGCGAGATGAAACACGGCCCCATCGCTCTCATTGAGGAAACGGTGCCCACCGTGGCGCTGGCCCCGCGGGAGGCCGGCCTCGTTTACGAGAAAATGCTTTCCAACATCGAGGAGGTGCGTTCCCGGAGGGGCCCGGTGCTGGCCTTCGGCACCCGGGGAGATCAGGCGCTGGCGGAAAAGGTCTCGGACTTCGTAGGGCTCCCCCCGGTCTCCTGGGAGTTTTCCCCCCTGGTCTACACGGTGCCCCTTCAGCTCTTCGCCTACGAGATGGCCGTGCGACGGGGTTGTGATGTGGATCAGCCACGAAATCTCGCCAAAAGCGTCACCGTGGAGTAGCTCTCCGGGCCGACAGCCACAGGGCCACCACCCCGAAGGCCACGGCGACATTGAGCGAGCGTTTACCTCCCCTCATGGGAAGCCGCAGCGTGAGGTCACAGGCCTCAAGCACCCCAGGATCCACCCCGGTCAGTTCGTTTCCCACCACCACGGCCAGGGGGCCTTCCGGCGGGGGGAGCTCCGGGTGCCAGTCCACGGCTTCCTCGGTCTCCAGGATGAGCACCCTGAAGCCCTCCAGTTTCAGGTTCTTCACCACCGCCAGGGCGTCGGGATGATGCGTCCAGGGGACCACGCTCTCGGCCCCGAGAGCGGTCTTGGCCACCCCCGGATGGTCCCCGGCAGGGGTGATACCGCAGAGATAAAGACGGGCAAAACCCGCGGCCTCGGCGGTGCGGAACATGGATCCCACATTCCAGGCACTGCGGATGTTTTCCAGGATCGCCACGCAGGGGGGCTCCACCACTCCCCGCGAAGGCCCGAGGGCGTCCTCCCGAAGGTGCCGCTCGGCCACGAGTTCCAGACTCCCTCCGCAGGAGGGACACCCCTCCCGCGGGGCCAGATCCGGAAAGCGCAATCCGCAGGCCCTGCACCGGTAGAAACGGGCCTTTTTCTTCATCGCGGATTCAGAAATTAAAGCAATAAAATGAAATTTTTTTCCGAAAGCATCTGTAAAACTTTGCGAATGCAGGTCTCAAGATCCTCTTCTTCGGTATTAAGAACGAGATCCGGATTTTCCGGTTCCTCGTAAGGCGCATTTACCCCGGTAAATTCGTGTATTTTTCCTTCGCGGGCCTTTCGATAGAGACCTTTGGGATCACGCTTTTCACATGTTTCGGGACTGCATTTCACATACACCTCAAAGAAGGCCCCGTCTCCCACCCTTTCGCGTACATATCGTCTGTCTTCTCTGTAAGGGGAAACGAAGGCTGCGAGCACCAGCAGACCTGCATCCATCATGAGACGGCAGACCTCGGCTATGCGTCGCAGGTTTTCCCGTCGATCCTCCCGAGAGAATCCCAGATCTCCGCAGAGCCCGTAGCGGATGTTATCTCCATCCAGTACATAGGCCCGGATACCACGATCGTGAAGTTCTTTTTCAAGAAAGTGAGCGATGGTAGATTTTCCCGACGCCGGGAGTCCGGTAAACCAGATTACTCCGCTGCGGTGTTTGTTCAGGCGTTCCCGGTCTTCTCGGGTAACCAGGCGTGGATGCCAGATGACATTCGGACTTTTCATCCCTTCACCTCCTCTTCCTCGGCTTCCATAGTGTCTCGGGATACGGAAATGCGATATTCTTCGGAGAACCACCGGTCCAGATCCACCAGTTTGCATCTTTCCGAACAGAATGGGCGATAAGGGTTTTTCCTCCAGGAGGTCGGCCTGCCGCAGATTGGGCACCGTCTTACCCGACCAGCCATACGGTTCGGTCCTTGAGCGTGGAAATAATTTTGGTGGAGACGGAACCGAGAAGAAGTCCCTTGAAGCCTCCGCGGCCCCGACGCCCTACCACTACCGTACCGTAGCCGCCCTTTCGGGCCTCCTTGAGGATGGCCGAGGCCGGCCCGAAAATGGACCGCACGATTCGCACCCGGACCCTCTCGGTGGGGAACCCCTCCTCCTCGAAGCGTCGGCGGGCCTTCTCGAAAAAGGTCCGGGTTTCCTCCTCCTCGGCGGCCACGAGCCCCGCCTCGATCCTCTTGAGGGTCTCGGTGCGGGGCCCGGTCCCCGTCCAGGGATAGACCACATGAAACAGCGTGATTTCCACCCCGGGATCCCCGGCAAAGACATAAGCCACATGGTCCACCACCCGAAAACCGGGCTCTCCCAGATCCACGGCCACGAGCACCCGGTGATTCCAGCCCTCCCCGGCCACCATCCAAACCGGAATCCGGGCGTGTTCGGCCAGTTTGTAGGATACGCTCCCCATGAACCCCTGCGTGGCCCGGGAAAGCCCCCGCCGCCCCACCACCACGGCGTCGTAGTAGCCCCCCTCCGCCTCCCGGATGATTTCGTAAGCCAGATCCCCGGTCTGAAGGGAAACCTTGAGGTCCACCGCGTCTTCGGGGAAGGCGGAGAGCAGTTGCCGTCCCCTTTCGGCCACGGCCCGGGCCCGGGCCATGTTCTCGGCAATGGCCTTCTCCAGCAGATCCTCCCTTTCAAAGAGGGGCTTTCCTCCACCACCACGGAGCAAATAGGAAGGCGGACGCCGGGCCACCACGCACAGGGTGATCGTAAAGTCCCGCCGATGGCCGAAGACCTCGTTGAGGTAGGCCACGGCCTTCCGGGAAGGAGTGGTGCCGTCGTAAGCCAGGAGCACCTTTCGCGCCGGAACCATGCTGGACTCCTCGAAAAATCTGTTCTTTTACTTTATCATAGATCAAAGACTTTGAGGGAGGCCGAAATGAGAGTCCTTATTCTCAGTGCCGACCAGTTCGAGGACAGTGAACTTCTCTATCCTTACTGGCGCCTTCGGGAGGAGGGTTTCACGCCCGAGGTGGCCTCGTTTAAGAAGGAGAAGATCCGGGGAAAGCGGGGCTACGAGGTACCGGTGGACCTCACCCTGGAGGAGGTGCGGGTGGAGGACTACGCGGGGCTCGTGCTTCCCGGTGGAAAGGCCCCGGCCGCCCTGCGGGAGGACGAACGGGTGCTCGCCCTGGTTCGGAATTTTTACCGTAGCGGCAAACCCATTGCGGCCATATGTCACGGTCCGCAGATTCTCGTCTCCGCCGGACTCCTTTCGGGCCACAAAGCCACCTGCTACTGGAAGGTGAAGGATGAAGTGCTGGCCTGCGGGGCGGAATACCTCGACCGGGAGGTGGTGGTGGACGGTCAGATCGTCACCTCGCGCCATCCCGGGGATCTTCCGGCCTTCATGAGGGCCTTTCTGCGCAAGCTAAAGGGGCTCGAGGAGCGTCCCGGGGCCGTGACCTTTAAGGGGCAGCCCCTCACCCTGATAGGACCGGAGATTCGGGTGGGCCAGAAGGCCCCGGCCTTCACCCTGGTGGACAGGGACCTCAATCCGGTGGCGCTGGCGGACTTTTCCGGACGGATAAAGGTGATAAGCGTGACCCCCTCTCTGGACACCCCGGTGTGCGACCTCCAGGCCCGAAGGTTCAATGCCGAGGCCGCGGCGTTTTCCGATGAGGTGGTGGTGCTCAATGTGAGCGTGGATATTCCCTTTGCCCTGGCCCGCTACTGCGGAGCCGCGGGCATCGATAGGGTGACGGTGCTTTCGGACTACCGGGAGAGGGCCTTCGGCCGGGCCTACGGGCTCCTCATCAAGGAGCTGGGGTTGCTAGCCCGGGCGGTTCTGGTGCTGGATCGCGACGACACCGTGCGTTATGTGGAAGTGGTTTCCGAAGTCACCCGGGAACCCGATTACGAGGCGGCGCTGGCCGCGGTGAGGGAGCTCAGGTAGGCGAATTCCTCTTCGTTTTCCTTCCGCCAGCGGCGCACGAATTTCCGGCCCATGAAGGCGATATAGGCCCCGAACCGGTCCCCGCGCAGCAGACGACGCAGGGCCTCGGAAAGGGAATAAAATCGCCGGTGAAGCTCATAGGAAAGCTCCATGAGGCGCAGCGGGGAGAGGTTCCGGGGATGGAAGACCACATGATGGCCGTCGTAGAGGTCCCAGCGGCGGTCGAAGATGCGCCCGGCCTCCTCGAACTGGCGAAACAGCTTCGAGCCCGGAATCGGGGTGAGGACCAGGAACTGGGCGGAATCCAGATGGACCTTCCTGGCGAAATCCAGAGTGGCCCGGATGGTCTCTTCGGTGTCGGTATCGGCCCCGATCACGAACATCCCGTGCACCCGAATCCCGTAACGATGAAAGGCGCGCACACCCTCCTCGATCTCCTGAAAGGTGATACCCTTGCGGAAGGCCTTAAGCGTTTCCGGATTCACGGACTCAAGACCGATGTAAACCACGAAACAGCGACTCCTTTTCATGAGATCTAGCATCTCCCGGTCCCGATAGACATCGATGCGAACCTGAGAGGACCATACGCCCCGAAAGTTCTGTCTGATCATACCTTCAAGCAATTCCTTGGTGCGCTCGGGGTGGGCGGCGAAGTTGTCGTCGTAGAAGAAGACATGCTGTCCCGGTTGGATGCCGGAGATCTCTTCCAGGACGAGTTCCGTGGAGCGATAGCGATACTTGCGGCCGAACATGGCGATCACCGAGCAGAAAACGCAGCCGTAGGGGCACCCCCGGGAGGTCATGGTGGGATAGATGCGCATCCTTTCCGGACTCACCCCGGGCACCAGGCGAAAGTCCGGGACGGGAAGCTCGTCCAGGTCCACGAACCCCTGCCGGGGCGGGTTGTGCACCCGCTCCTCCCCCCGCCGGAAGGAGAGGCCGGGGACGGTCTCGAACCCTCCGCCGTCGGAGAGAACCTCCACCAGCTCCACCACGGTTTTCTCTCCCTCGCCCCGGATCACGAAGTCCGCGTGCTCCAGGGCCTCGTCCGGAAGAAAGGTGGCGTGAGGGCCTCCCAGGACGACGGGTTTGTGCCATTCCCGGCGTATCCGGTCGGCCAGCGCGTAAGCCCTCTCGGCGGTGGGGGTGATGGTGGAGATGAGCACCAGGTCCGCTTCGCGCACCGCCCTCCAGTCCACCTCACCCCATTCCTCGAGGAAGACCCTGACCTCGTGGCCCCGATTCCGGAGGATGGTGCCCAGGAGGGGCATGGCCAGACGAGGAAGCCTGAAGGCCGAAAACACATGGGTGCGCGGGTTGCGCGGTTCAATACAGACGACCCTCATCCGCCCCCCCGACCCCGGATTATTTAAATATTTTAAACCCCAAAGAAGGGGGGTTGTCCAGCGCCGCACGAATCCGGGCCAGGAGTTTCTCCTGAGCCCGGCGGGTATCCTCTTCGCCGAAGGCCTCGCGTTCGTAAAGTTCGAGGAATCGTTCTAGAAAGCTGGAGATTTCCGGCCTCTGTCCCGAGATCCGGCTGAAGTATTCCCGCAGGGTTTCCGAGGATGCCCGCGGACCGACCCGTTTTTCGAGGTCCCGAAGGAGCCTTTCCACCGGGGGCCGCCTCCGGTATCTCCTGAGAAAGACGAAAAACAGCAGAAGGCCCAGGAGGACGAGCCCCGTTGCCGGAATAAGATCCTTCGCTCGACCGTTCAGGGAAAACGCGGAAGGCTTCGGCAGGGAAAATCGTGCCGCCTCGCGAGAAAGCCCCCGGAGGAGCCGGACCTGTTTCAGAAAATCGTACTCCACCACCCAGTAGTACCAGCGAAATTCCAGATAATCCCAGAGAAGTCTCAGGCGATGGAAGGTGGAGGGACGGTGGAGACTTCCGGGCGCGGGAGGGGTGGGATCGAAGGATACCCAGCCCCGTCCGGGGATGAGCACCTCCACCCAGGTGTGGGCGTCCTTTGCCCGCAGAAGATAATACTTCCCCAGGGGATTCCACTCTCCTCCGGCATAGCCTCCCACCACGCGGGCCGGAAGCCCCAGTGTGCGCAGGAGAAAGACCATGGCGGTGGCGAAGTATTCACAGTGTCCCCGATGACTCTCGAAGAGAAACCAGCGCAGGGGGTCGCCCCGGGGCCTCCCCGGAGACACGGTATAGGTGTAATTTTCCCTGAGGAAGTGCATCACGGCCCGGACCGTGGCCAGAGGGGTGGACCGTTTGAGCCTTTTCGCGAGGGGTGCAAGGAAGGACTTTACATTCTCCGGCACGGCGAGAAACCTTTCCGGAGGGCTCTCCACCGGAAAGGTCCCGGACAAGACGGCCTCTATTCGCCACAGGGACGGCTCCACCACGGGTTCCCTGAGGAGCACGGTTCCCTCCGGCCCGGTAAAGGCCCGGGGTCCTCTTACGGTCCGCACCGAAAGGGGATAACCCGGAACCGGAAGCCCCGAGGTCTCCGCCACCGGAAGGACCTCAAAGGTGGCCCGGGGCCCGGAAGGCGGGGTTCTCCTCCGGCCTCGACCGCGAAGGGCCTCCCACACTCCTTTCCGGTAGCGTCCGTACACATATACCCGAAAGTAAGGTCTCTTCGGACGCGGTCCTTTTCTCCAGCGAATCCTGAAGACCACGGATGGATCCTCCTTTAGGGCAACCACGGCCCCCGGGTCCACCTCTTCGGAGAGACCGGTGCGGGTCCCTCCCAGGTAAGCGGAAAATAGGGTGAACCGGGGGCGGGGGAGGAACAGAAAGTAAAATACGGTCAGAAACAGGATACCCAGGGTGAAAAGCAGACCCAGGATCAGGAGTCTCGAGGCCAGTTTTCGGGAGATTTGCTCGCATTCCCGGGCCGCGTAGAGCAAGACCAGGCCGGAAACGGAAACCCAGGTTTCGACTACAAAAAGCACGGCGTAGCCCGGATCAAGCCTTATCACCGCCGACCCCACCAGGAGAAGCTGGGCCAGGAGGAAAAGCTGGAGGGCGTCCCGGGGGGTACGGGGTCCGAGTATCTTTGCCGCGGCTATGATCAGGAGGTATCCCAGGAAGTCCTGAACCAGGGTTTCCGGGCGAAGGCCGAAGAGCCCCCACAGGAGAAACGGGGCCATGAAAAGGAGCTGGCTTCTTACGGAAAGTCCGGAAAAGCGCGGATCACGCCGGAGGAATAACACCAGGAGAAGCCCTCCTCCGAAGGCCGAGAGGCCTGGCAGGGGAAGGTCCCGGGCGAGAAACAGCACCGGTGCCCCGAGGGCCAGCACTCCTAGCCACCAGGCCCATCGTAACGGATAGAGCTCAGACATAGGCCAGGGCCTCGAGAAGAATTCGGCGGTGGTCGTTGCCCATTCCGGGAGGGATCTCTCGCTCCGGAAGTTTTAGTCCCACGGACTTACCCTCCCGCAGACTCCTCAGGACCACCTCGGTAGCCCGGGAGACGAGTTCCTCGGAGATCGGAGGGCGCAGGTCGAGCACGATCCGGGATCCGGAGGAGCCGCGAAAGAGTTTCACCAGGAGTTCCCCCCGGGCCGCGGAAGCCTTCCAGGCTATGCGGCTCGCCGGGGTTCCCTCCCTGAAAGGCTCGAGGCCCACGAGATCCTCGGGCTCGGTCTCCGCACTTCCGGAAAGGGAGGCCCCGGTCTCTCCTACCTCAAGGGCAACGATCCTCAACGGCCCCGATTGAGGGCGGGGATAGACGGTAAGGGCGAGGTTCGACTCCAGAAAACGCGTTCGCCGGAAAAATCCCAGGGGATATCCGGAGACCAGCTCCAGGAAGGAGAGGCGCCCTGTGCCGCGACGGGGAAAACGAAGCCACAGGGAAACGGTCCGCTTTCCGCGAAACCAGGGCACCAGGGTCTCCCCGTAAGGGGTGCGCACCCGCAGAAAAAAACAGGGCCAGAAGGGGCCCCGGAGGTGCACCCTGAAGAGGGCCGGAAGACCGGCAAATATCTCCGGGGGAGGTTCAAGTTCCACCTTTACCCGGGAGAGGTTGAGCCAGGAGGCCAGGCCGGAAAGGGTCATAAGGGCGAGAAGCGCCGAGGCGGAGAGGTACAGCAGGTTGTTTCCGGTGTTCACCCCTGCAAGGGCCACCACCAGCGTGAGGCCGATCAGTAGGTATCCGGAGAGGGTGATCCTTACCCGGTATCTCTTTTTCACAGGGGCACCGGTACCCGGGAGAGGATTTCCTGCAGGAGCTCCTCTCGCGCCCCGGGCTCAAGCTCCGCCCGGGGAAGGAGACGATGATAGGCCACCGGCACGAAAACCGCTTTCACCTCATCAGGGGTCACGAAATCCCGATTGCGCAGATAGGCGAGCGCTCTCGCCGCGGCCTGGAGGGCCAGAAGCCCCCGGGTGGAAAACCCGTAGCGAAACTCCGAACTTCTACGGCTGGCCTCGGCGAGATCGAGAAGGTAATCCCTGAGCCGGTCCGAAACCTTTACCCTCCGGGTCTCCTTTTGCAGGATCAGCCATTCCTCACGGGAAAAAATCGGCTGTAGCTCACGGGCCTTTTCGTAAAGTCCGTTCTCGGCGAGTACCTTTCGTTCCTCCTCGCGGGGAGGATAACCCAACGAAAGTCGCATCAAAAAACGGTCCAGCTGGGACTCGGGGAGAGGATAGGTTCCGTAGAGATCCAAGGGATTCTGTGTGGCGATGACCATGAATGGTTCCGGCAGGGAATAGGTCTTTCCCGAGAGGGAGACCCGCCCTTCGGCCATGGCCTCCAGAAGGGCACTCTGCGTACGGGGACTGGCCCGATTGATTTCGTCGGCAAGAAGGACATTGGTAAAGATGGGGCCGGGATGAAAAACGAAGCGACCTTCCGAGGCCTGCCACACCTCCGTTCCCAGGAGATCCGCCGGCAGAAGATCGTTGGTGAACTGGACCCGACGGAACGCTCCCCCCGTGGTCCGGGCCAGGGCCACGGCCAGGGTGGTCTTGCCCGTGCCCGGAAGATCCTCGAGCAGTAGATGTCCCCCGGCCAGGAAACAGCTCACCGCCAGTTCCACCACCTCGCTCTTTCCGCGGAGGACCTGATTGAGGACTTCGAGGAGGCTCGGCAGTCTGTCCCGGGGAGAGGGCATGTCCCTTTCATTCTACCGTGTTAAAATGGTCGCCAAAAGACCGTGAGGGGCCGGAAATGCGGGTGGCGCTGCTTGATTACGGAGCGGGAAATGTGCGAAGCGTGGTAAACGCCCTGCGGGTCCTGGGGGCCGAGGTTAGGTTCGTGGAACGCCCGGAAGACATCCTTTCCGCCGAGCGGCTGGTCTTTCCGGGGGTGGGCCATTTCGGAAGCATCATGCGAGCCCTTCACGAAAAGGGCTTCGTGGAACCGCTGCGGGAATACCTGCGGGCCAATCGTCCCTTTCTGGGAATCTGCCTGGGGCTTCAGGTGCTTTTCGAGGGAAGCGAGGAGGCCCCGGGCGTGGCAGGGCTTTCCGTCTTCCGCGGTTTCGTTCGTCGTTTTCGAATAGATCTTTCGGTACCCCACATCGGCTGGAACGGGATCAAACCTCGCAAACCCTCCCGTCTCTTTCAGGGGCTGACCGGTGAGGAAAAATTCTACTTCGTCCATTCCTACTATGTGGATCCCTGGGATCCGGACCTGGCCCTTACGGTCACGGATTACGGAATCGAGTTCGTGAGTGCCGTGGAGGACGGGAATGTGGTGGCCCTTCAGTTTCATCCGGAAAAAAGTGGCCCGGCGGGACTCCGGATCCTCGAAAATTTTCTCCGCGGGGAGGGGCCGGTGGTTCTGCCTTCTCGACCTCCCGAGCGGACTCAACTGGCCAAACGCATCATCGCCTGCCTGGATGTCCGTTCGGACGACGAGGGGCGTCTGGTGGTTACCAAGGGGCTCCAGTACGATGTGCGGGAGGGCGGCCGGGTACGGGACCTGGGAGACCCCGTGGACCTCGCCCACCGCTATTACCGGGAGGGGGCGGACGAGATCACCTTCCTGAACATAACCGGTTTCCGCCACTTCCCCCTGAAGGATCAACCCATGCTGGAGGTCCTTCGGCGCACCTCCGAACGGGTCTTCGTGCCGCTCACCATCGGAGGGGGCATTCGGGACTTCACCGATCACGACGGACGCTCCTACACCGCCCTGGAGGTGGCCTCCGCCTACTTTCGGGCCGGGGCGGACAAGGTCTCCATCGGTTCCGATGCGGTATACATCGTGGAGGAAGTCCTCCGAAAGGGTCCCTCGGGCCGATCCTCCATCGAAACCATCTCCCGGGTTTACGGCCGACAGGCGGTGGTGATATCCATCGATCCCCGGAGACATTATGTGAAAAGCCCTTCCGAAACGGAACATCCGGTTATAGAGACCGCCGAACCCGGTCCGAACGGGGAACGCTATTGCTGGTTCCAGTGCACGGTCAAGGGAGGACGAGAGGCTCGGGATGTGGACGCCATCACCCTGGCCCGGGTCTGCGAGGAACTCGGAGCCGGGGAGATACTCTTGAACAGCATCGACCGCGACGGTACCAATCGCGGATACGATCTGGAATTGATCCAGGCCGTGGCGGAGGCGGTCTCTATTCCGGTGATCGCCTCAAGCGGTGCCGGCTCGGTGGAGCACTTTTACCAGGTCTTCGCCCACACCCAGGCCGAAGCGGCCCTGGCTGCGGGCATCTTCCATCGCCGGGAGGTGGAAATCCCCGAGATCAAGCGTTACCTCCGGGAAAAAGGCCTTGAGGTCCGCCTTGCTTGACCTTCGAGTTCTCGGATGAAAAACCTTAAGAATGCTTCATACGCCCTCCCCTCAAAGCTCGGTGTTGCCTAAATTTTTGTGTCTATTAAGAGAAAAGAGGAAGCCTCTCCAATGGGGAAGGGCTAAAGAATTGAGAATTAGGCCCGGAGCCCCTCCGCAGGAGGGATAATGGAAGTATTATAAAAAATGTCAATACTTCGGATTGACTCATTGAGACTTTTGGGATGTTTAGAGACCGAAGATTGGGGGGTACGAGATTTATAATATTTACAATAATTGGCGGAGGGGGAGGGATTCGAACCCCCGAGGGGAGCTTTCACTCCCCTAGCCGATTTCGAGTCGGCCCCCTTCGACCACTCGGGCACCCCTCCTTTCGCCCCGGCAGCGAATAATATAACACCGGATTCAAAAATTGCATCCCCGTGAAAACTCTCAACGGCGTAGCCGGAAGAATTCCCGAAGGAGTAGGGCGGCCTCCTCGGCCAGGATCCCTTCCTCCACCTCGAGACGGTGGTTCAGGCGCGGGTCCCTCACCAGATCGTAAAGACTTCCGCAGGCTCCCGTCCGTTCGTCCCTGGCTCCGAAGACCAGGCGTTTTACCCGGGCATGGACCAGCGCTCCGGCGCACATGGGACAGGGTTCCAGGGTTACATAAAGCGTGGTCCCGAGGAGACGGTAATTTCCCACCCGGCGAGCCCCTTCCCTTAAGACCAGGATTTCGGCGTGCGCCGTGGGATCACACAGCCCCAGGGGACGATTGTGCGCCCGGGCCAGGATTTCCCCCTCCGGAGATACCAGTACCGCTCCCACCGGAACCTCCCCTTCCCGAAAGGCCTTTTCGGCCTCCCGCAGCGCCTCTAGCATAAAAAAGCGATCTTTGTCCCCGGACATGATCTAAATTTTCACCACCAGAAGACTCAGGGTCATGAAGAGCAGGGAAGGAGAAAGACCGAGGTATTCAAGAGACACCCTTCGGCCTAAGGGTTTGCGGCGCAGGAAAAAGGTGATTCCTGTCTGAAGGAACGGGACCCCAAGAAGGATCAGGAACTTCCAGCCCGCCGAAAAGACCATCCCCAGGATCAGGAGGACTTCAGGAATGGGTAATCCCATAAGGAGTTTCAGGGTTCGATTTTCTCCGAGCCAGGCCGCCATGGATTCGCGACCGAGAAAGCCGTCCTCGAAAAGATCCAGGAGATCCAGGTAGAGAATTTGAAAGAAGACGGCTAGAACAATAAGTCCGAGGAGCACAAAGCCCGGCAGACCCGGCGGCGAGGAAGGGACCAGAAAAGAGCCCATCAGGACGATCCAGTAAAGAGTAATGAATAGGGGGCGATTCCCCGGAAAGAGTCCCCTCAGGGAGGTGAGGCTGTAGAGGGCCGAAATCCCTCCCAGAATAGCCACAAGCATGAGAATCTGAGGTCCCAGGCGATAGCCCATCAGGAGAGCCCCGGAAAAGGCCCCCAGGGATAACGATACCAGAAACTTTTCCCGTTTTCGGTAGAAAGCGGCCTTGTAGGGATGACACAGGGCCAGAACCTCGCGGGCTACCAGGGAGTTCCAGGTGTGGGCAAAAAAGACCATGAGGAATACAAGAACCGCTGCGGAAAGAGGCGGAGTTTTTCCGAGTATAAGGAAGCCTCCGGCCAGAAGCAAGACCGCGGAAAGGGCCAGCGGTACATGCAGATAGAGGAGCACACGCAGCAGGTGCCGCAGGGGATTCCCGTGGGCGGCCAGTCGTTCCACCACGCCGTTTATGAGCCAGTTGGGGGTGGAGGCACCGGCACTCACCCCCACACGGGGGTATCGGGCCAGTTCCGCAAGCGGCAACTCCTCCGGGGTTTCCACCAGGAAGGCCCGTGCCCCCTCCTCCCCGGCGATCTGGACGAGCCGGTTAGTGTTGGCACTTCCCCTTCCTCCCACCACCACTATGGCCGGGCATTCCCGCGCCAGCTCCCGTACACTCTCCTGGCGCACATGGGTGGCGTGGCAGATGGTGTTGATGACCTTTCCTCCGGGATAACGGGAAAGGATCTCCCGGGAAAGGAGTTCAAAGATTTCTTCGTCCTGAGTGGTCTGGGAGAGGATTACATACCTCTTTAGCGGGGGCAGACTCTCGAGATCGCCGAAGCTTTCCACCACCACTCCCCGCCCCCCGGTATAACCCAGGATTCCCCTTACCTCGGCGTGATCCCGATCCCCTATGACGATTACCTGATAGCCTTCCCGGGAATACTTTCGCGCCAGGGCCTGGACCCTGGCCACCCGGGGACAGGTTCCGTCAATCACCTCAAGCCCCGAGGCCGCCAGGGCCTCCTTTTCCTCCGGAGGCACTCCGTGGGCCCGGATGATGACCACCCCCTCCGGTGCGGTTTTCGTCTTTTTGAGGTCGCGCACCCCGAGCCGTTCCAGGAGTTCGAGGGCCTGGGGATTATGAATCAGGGGGCCATAGGTATAGACCGGTCTGGAGGAGGTTTCGGCGGCCTTCAGGGCCAGACGCATGGCCCGTCGCACCCCCATGCAAAAGCCGGCTTTTCGGGCGAGCCTTACCTTCATATTCCTCACAACTCCCTTTCCAGTTTTTCGAGAATTCCCTCCTCGGCCAGACTGAAATAGCCCTCCCGGGCGATGATCAGGTGATCCAGGATGCGGATCGAAAGGAGGTGCCCGGCCAGCAATAATTTGCGGGTGAGCTCGAGGTCCGCCCCGGAGGGACGGGGATCTCCGCTGGGGTGGTTGTGGGCCAGCACCAGGGAGGCCGCCCGGTGTTGAAAGGCCCGGGCGAAGACCTCCCGGGGATAGACGGCGGTTTCGGTAAGCGTGCCCCGAAAAAGTTCCTCCACCTCGATAATTCTTCCCCGGGCATCCAGGAAGATTACCTTGAAGATCTCCTGGGGGCGATGCTTCAGTTCGTGGGCCAGGTATTCGTAGGCTTCACGGGCACTGCGAATGTATTCCTTTTTCTCCAGGCGACGGCGAAGATACCGCCGGGCCACCTCGTGCACGAACTTGAGGGGCAAAGCATTCCTGGGTCCCACCCCCGGTACCTCCGTAAGTTTTTCCAGAGGGGCCTCCAGGACTGCGGCCAGCCCGCCAAACCGTTTGAGAAGCTCCCGGGCCGTAGCCCGCGTGTCTCGCCGGGGGGTGCCGAAGGCCAGCAACATCTCCAGGATGTCCTCGTCCGTGAAAGCGGAAAGACCGTACTCCAGAAAACGCCGCCTCAAGCGTTCCCTATGGCCGGAGATTCGTTTGTGGAATTCCTCAAGGGAGCGCATCTCTGCTATTATATACGGCATGCGTGTCCTGGCCATAGAGAGTTCCTGCGACGAGACCGCCGCCGCGGTGCTTGAGGTCGGCAAAGAGAGGGATTTCCGGCTGAAGGCCTCCCTCGTGGCCTCCCAGGTGGAGCTTCATCGACCCTTCGGGGGGATCGTCCCGGAGATCGCCTCCCGGAAGCACTTGGAGGTCATTTACCCCCTGGTAAGGGAAACCCTAGGGAGGGCCGGGATCTCCCCCGGGGAGGTGGATCTCGTGGCGGTAACCACCGGACCGGGGCTGGTAGGGGCCCTGGTGGTGGGGGTTTCCTTTGCCAAGTCCCTGGCCTTTTCCCTCGGGAAACCGCTGGTGCCCGTGGATCATGTAAGGGCTCACAGTCTCGCTATATTTCTGGAAAACGCCCCGGAGTTTCCCTGGATAAGTCTGGTGGTCTCCGGGGGACACACGGCCCTTTTTCTGGTACGCTCCCCCACGGAGCATTATCTTCTGGGGCACACCCGGGACGACGCCGCCGGTGAGGCCTTTGACAAGGTGGCCAAGCTCCTCCATCTGGGCTATCCCGGGGGACCGGTGATAAGTCGCCTGGCGGAGAAGGGAGACCCCGACCGTATCTGCCTTCCCAGACCCATGCTGGATAGCCCGGATTTTGACTTCAGTTTCGCCGGGCTCAAGACCGCGGTGTTGAATGTGGTGCGTTCGGGGGAGGAATTTCTGGTGCACGATCTCTGCGCGGCCTTCGAGGCCGCGGTGGCGGAGGTTCTGGTGGAAAAGACCGTGCGGGCGGTGAAGGCCGCGGGCATAGGAAGGGTCGTGGTTTCGGGAGGGGTGGCGGCCAATCGTCGCCTGAGAGGACTTTTTGAGGAGAGAGCTTGCGAGGAGGGGTTTGAGGTCTTCTTTCCTTCCCCGCAATACTGTACCGATAACGCGGCCATGGTGGCGGTTTCCGGCTATTTTGAATTCACGGCCGGCCACAAGGCCGGCTGGGATCTGGATGTCTATGCCCGGGCCCGTTTTCCCCGATATTCCTTCTAAGCCCCCCGGCCCGGCGGAACTGCTGAGACGCCACGGTCTCAGGCCGCGCAAGTCCCTGGGGCAGCACTTCCTTCGGCGTCCGGAAGCGGCCCTGCGGATTGTGGAGGCCGCGGCTCTGCCCCCGCACGAGACGGTGGTGGAACTCGGAGCCGGGCTGGGAATCCTGACCTGGGCCCTTTCCCTGCGATTCAGGCGGGTCATCGCCTACGAGCTCGACGAAAAGTTGCTCTCCGTACTCCGTAAGGAAAACTTCCTGCCCTCCCGGGTGGAGATCCGCCGGGGCGATATCCTGCGTCTGGACTATGCCGCGTTAAGGCGGGAGGTGGGGCGCCCCCTGATCCTCTTCGGGAATCTGCCCTATTACCTCTCAAGCCGGCTTCTATATCGACTCTACGAATTACACGAACTCTTCGAGGCGGCGGTCTTCATGTTCCAGCGTGAGGTGGCCGAAAGGCTGCTCGCTTCCCCGGGAGGGAAAAACTACGGTCTGCTTTCCGTTCTTACCTCCCTTCTTACCGAAGCCCGTCGGCTGATGCTCCTTTCCCCCGGGGAATTCTATCCCCCTCCGGAGGTGGCTTCCGCGGTGGTAAAACTGGTCTTCCGGCGGGAGTTTCTTCCCGAGGGGATTTTCCGGCTCCTGAAGGTGGCTTTTTCCCGGCGCCGCAAGAAGCTCCTGCGCAATCTCGCCACCGTCTGGCCGGAAGAGGCGATCCGGGAGGCCTTTCGGGATCTCGGCCTCGCCGAGAATATTAGGGCCGAGGCGGTGGGACCGGAGGTGTATCTGGAGCTGGCCCGTCGCCTAGAGGTCCACGAACCGGTCCAGAAGGGTAAAAAGGATCTCCCGGGTGGTTCGATATAGAGAATCCCGGCCCCGGATTTCCTCCGGGGATTGCACATAAGGCCCGGGAACCAGATCCTCGGCCGAATGTCTCAGGAGGTCCTCCGCCCCCTCCGGGGTCATTTCCAGGTGGAATTGCAGGGCCAGGGCCTGATCCCGGTAAAGGAAGGCCTGGTTTCGGCAGGCCTCGGAGTAGGCCACATGCATGGCTCCTTCCGGAAGGCCGAAGGTCTCCCCGTGCCAGTGAAAGGCCGGAAATTCCCGGGGAAGGCCCTCGAACAGTGAATGTTTTAGGGCTTCGTCGGTAAGGTGCACCGGAAACCAGCCTATCTCTTTGTGCCGGTTCTTGACCACTTCCGCTCCCAGGATTTCCGCCAGAAGCTGGGCCCCCAGACAGATTCCCAGAATGCGGCTTCCGGCCGCCAGGGCCTCCCTCAGGTAACCCTTTTCCTCCGGAAGCCAGGGATAACGGTCCTCGTCGTGAACGCTCATGGGCCCTCCCATAACCACCACCAGCTCGGGAAACTCCCGGGGGAGAGGATCGCCCGCGAAAAGGTGTATCCCCCGCAGTTCGTGACCCCTTTCGTCGGCCCAGTCCAGGATGGCCCGCGGGGTCTCAAAGGGCACATGCTGAAGGTAGAGTCCCTTCATCGATGGAGACCTCCTTTCGGGACGGTGCGGTTTGATATCTATGGGCCAGGGCCTTGCGGGTGAGGTAGGCCTCGCGCACCACCCGCATGTCCTCCACGAAGTGGGGAAGTTCCTCCAGGGTCAGGGCCTGGGGACCGTCGCAGAGCGCCTCCTCGGGCCGGGGGTGGAACTCCACCAGGATCATGTTGGCCCCGGCGATGACCCCCTGGGCGGCGATGTGAAAGATCTCCTGGATTCCGTCCGGCGCGGTCTGCCTCCGTCCGACGGAATGGGTGGGGTCCACGCAAACCGGAAGCCGCGTGAGCCCCTTCACCACCGGAACATGGGCAAAGTCCACCAGGTTGCGATGGGGATCCCCGAGATTGGTCTTCACCCCGCGCAGACAGAAGACGATCCTGCGATTGCCCTCACTGGCGATGTACTCACAGGCGTTGAGGGATTCCTCGAGGGTGATTCCCATTCCTCGCTTGTAAAGAACGGGAAACTCGTTCTGGCTTCCCACCGCCTTGAGCAGTTCGAAGTTCTGGGCGTTTCGGGTGCCGATCTGGAGCATGACCCCGGTGGGGCGCCCGGCCCGCTCGAGCTCCTCGTAAATCTCCTCTATGTGGACTTCCTTGGTGACCTCCATGGCAATACACCTGATGCCGTACTTCCCGGCCAGTTCAAAAAGCCAGGGCAGACACCGACGCCCGTGTCCCTGAAAGGAATAGGGATTGGTGCGGGGCTTGTAGGCCCCCATTCGCGAGGTGGTGACGCCCACCTCCCGCAGGGCCCGGAACATGGCCTCCACATTCTCCGGGGTGTCCACCGCGCAGAGCCCGGCGAAGATGTGAAAGGAGTCCTGGTCGAAGTAGAGACCGTTGTACTCGAAGCCCAGGGCCTCGAGGTCCTCCCGGTGACGACCGATCAGGCGATACTTCTTGGAGACCCGAACCACCCTCTCCACCCCGGGGAGACGCTCTATCTCCTCCTCGGGGATGCGGGAGGTATCCCCTATCACATATATCTCGATCACCTTCCTCTCCTTGCCCGTGACTCCGGAGATGCGGGTCTGAACGCCCTGATAGTAATGGAGGGTGTTCAGGATCTGTTTGACCTCCGGCCCGGCGGGATCGACTTCGGGTCTGAGAATAATAATCATCGGCCTTGGCGCCTCCTTTCCCGGGAACTATATTTGGAGACATGTTATCCCCGTGTGTTCGGGCTGTCAAAGTCCTCCTTCTCGCGGTGGTCCTTTCCCTTCTCACGGTTGCGGGAACCGTCGCTCGGGAACTTACCGTCGTGGTGGATCAACCCAGCTTCACCCCCATCGTGGTGCGGGTACCTCCCCTTTCCGGTCCGGCCGAGGTTTCGAGGGAGCTTTCCGCGGTTTTGCGAAACGATCTGCGTCTGCACCTCATTTTCCGGGTGCTCACGGAACCCCCTCTGGGAAGGACCTCGGTCCAGGAATATCTCATCTCCGGAAGGGTGGAGGCCCTGCGTCCACGGCTTCGTCTCTATCTCGAGTTGAGGGATCTCTTTGAAGATCGTCCTCTCCTGCGCAGGCTCTTCACCGGTCCACCCGCCGCCGGGCGCTTCATGATTCACCGATTCGTGGACCAGGCTGTGAGAGCCATGGCCGGTTTCCCCGGAGTGAGCTATTCCCAGGTGGCCTTCGTGCGGCGCACCCCCGGGGGGGACGAGCTCTGTCTCATGCACTTTGATCACTACAACCTCCGGGTGCTCTATCGGGCCCCCATCATTCTCAGCCCGCGGTTTTCGCCGGATGGGCGGCGTCTGGTCTTCGTCAGCTACGAAGGCGGCCGTCCGGTCGTCCGGACGATGGATCTGGTCTCCGGAAGCGTGCGCACGCTCTCCGCCTACCCGGGGCTTAACGCCTCCCCGGTGTGGCATCCGGACGGGAAACGGCTGGTGGTCACTCTGAGCAAGGACGGTTCTCCGGACCTTTATCTGGTAGACCTTTCGGGAAGGATCCTGCGGAGGCTCACCCAGGGCGAGGGCCTGAACACCGGGGGAAGCTTTTCCCCGGACGGGCACTACCTGGCCTTCGTTTCGGATCGGAGCGGTAGCCCCCAGATCTATGTTTACGACTTTCTTACCGGGGGCACTCGACGGCTCACCTTTTCCGGACGATACAATGTCTCTCCGGTCTGGTCCCCCCGGGGGGATCGAATAATCTTTTCCGGTCTGCGCCGGGGACGATTCATCCTTTTTTCCGTGGATCCCGGGGGAGGGAATCCCCTGGCCATAAGCGGGGAGGGTTCCTTTGAGGAGCCACGGGTGGCCCCAGACGGAATGTATGTGCTGGCCCGCGGACGCGGTCCCCGGGGCGAGGGACTGTATCTCTTTCTGGTAAACGGGGCCGTGCGCGAGCTCTATCTTTCGGGACGCATCGTGGGGCTGGACTGGGGAAGGCTCCCTCAGTGAATGAGCTTTCCTATTCTGCGCCAGCGAATGTGAAAGGTGCGCGGATCCCAGGAGAAATATATGAGAAAGGCCTTGCCCTTGAGGTCCCGAAGGGGCACGAACCCCCAGAAACGGCTGTCGTAACTCTCGTCCCGATTGTCCCCCATGACGAAGATGTAGCCCGGGGGAACCCGCACCGGCCCGAAGTTGTCCCGGCAGAGACTCCCTGATACGGAAAAGGGATCCCTTACGCACACCTCGCGGAGGGGGTAAACCCGAGGATCGGTGTGCTGTACATAGGGTTCCCTGAGGAGTTTGCCGTTTACATAAACCCGCTTGTTCCGGATCATAATGACATCTCCGGGGAGCCCTATGACCCGTTTGATGAAGTCGAGCTTTCGATTCAGGGGATAAATAAACACCACCACCTCCTGACGCCTGGGAAGGCGTCCGTGGTAAAGGATGGGTCTGCGGGTGAAGGGATCCCTGATCCCGTAGACCATCTTGTTTACCAGGATGTGGTCCCCGATGAGAAGGGTGGGGATCATGGATCCGGAGGGGATCTTGTAGGCCTGCACGAAAAAGGTGCGAATGAAGAGGGCCAGAACCAGGGCCAGCGCTATGCTTTTCACCCAATCCCAAACTTTTTCCCAGAAATCCTCCATCTTACGGGCTCCTTTGCCGGTTTTAGATGCGCAACACCGCCAGGAAGGCCTCCTGAGGGATCTCTACCTGCCCCAGGGCCTTCATGCGCTTTTTACCCTCTTTTTGTTTTTCCAGCAATTTTTTCTTTCGGGTCACATCCCCTCCGTAGCACTTGGCCAGCACATCCTTTCTGAGCGGAGGGATCCTTTCCCGGGCAATGACCTTGGAACCTATGGCCGCCTGGATGACCACCTCAAAGAGCTGGCGGGGAATGACCTCCTTGAGTCTGGACACCAGCTCCCGCCCGCGGTAATAGGCCTTCTCCCGGTGGACGATCACCGAGAGGGCGTCCACGGGTTGCTTGTTGATGAGGATGTCCATCTTTACCAGATCGCCGGGGCGATATTCCAGGAACTGATAATCCATGGAGGCGTAGCCCCGGGACACGGACTTGAGTCGGTCGAAGAAGTCGAGCACCACCTCGGCAAAGGGAAGATCGTAGATGATGAGGACCCGTTCCGGGGTGAGGTAGCGTATCTCCTTTTGAATCCCCCGTTTTTCCTCGCAG
The DNA here is from genome assembly GCF_019688735.1 of Thermosulfurimonas sp. F29. NCBI lineage: Bacteria > Pseudomonadati > Thermodesulfobacteriota > Thermodesulfobacteria > Thermodesulfobacteriales > Thermodesulfobacteriaceae > Thermosulfurimonas > Thermosulfurimonas sp. F29. Next base: position 65,771 of record NZ_JAIFYA010000003.1, on the reverse strand, counting down.
AGGGTGAGGATGGGACCGATGTAATCTTTGGGGGTGTAGATCTCGGCCCGTATGTAGGGCTCCTTGACTTCCTTTATCCTTCCGGGGTCGGGCCACTGGGCGGGATTCTCTATCTCCATCTCCTCGCCGCTGGTGAGCTCCACCCGGTAGCGCACCGAGGGAGCGGTGGTGATCAGGTTGAGCCCGAACTCCCGTTCCAGTCGCTCCTGGACGATTTCCATGTGGAGTAATCCCTGGAACCCGCAGCGGAATCCGAAGCCCAGGGCCGCCGAGGTTTCGGGCTCGTAGGAGAAGGCGGGGTCGTTCAGCCAGAGCTTTTCGATGGCCTCGCGCAGGTCCTCGTAGTCGTCACTTATCACGGGAAAGATTCCGGCAAAGACCATGGGTTTGATCTCCCGGAAACCGGGAAGCGGTTCCACCTCCGCGTCGGCTTCGGTAACCGTGTCGCCGATGCGGGTTTCGCGGACCTCCTTGATGCCGGCGGCGAAAAAGCCCACCTCTCCGGCGTAGAGGGCGTCCACCGAGGTGGGATGCGGGGCGAAGACCCCCACCCGGGTCACCTCGTAGACCCGGCCGGTGGAAAGGAGCCTGATCCTCTGGCCCGGATGGATCTTTCCCTCCACCACCCGGATGAGGACCACCACTCCCAGATAGGGGTCGTACCAGGAATCGAAGATGAGGGCCCGCAGGGGTTTTTTCCTTTCTCCCCGGGGCGGTGGGATCCTTTTCACGATGGCCTCCAGGATCTCCCTGGTGCCTATGCCCAGTTTGGCACTGGCCTCTATGGCCTCGGAGGCGTCTAGCCCGATGATCTCCTCTATCTCCCTTCGGACCCGATCCGGGTCGGCCTGGGGAAGGTCGATCTTGTTGAGCACCGGAATGATCTCCAGGTCGTTTTCTAGGGCCAGATAGACATTGGCCAGGGTCTGGGCCTCCACCCCCTGGGAGGCGTCCACCACCAGAAGGGCCCCCTCACAGGCGGAAAGGGCCCGGGAAACCTCGTAGGAGAAGTCCACATGGCCGGGCGTGTCGATGAGGTTGAGCTGATACACCTCACCGTCCTCGGCCTGGTAGTAAAGACGCACCGCCTGGGCCTTGATGGTGATGCCCCTTTCCCGTTCGAGATCGAGCTTGTCCAGGAACTGTTCACGCATTTCCCTTTCCGAGACCGCCCCGGTGGCCTCGAGCAGACGATCGGCCAGCGTGGACTTCCCGTGGTCCACATGGGCGATGATGGAAAAGTTTCTTATCCTTTCCTGAGGGAAGGCCTTCATGGGTGCCCGTATGTCCAGACTTTTTGCAACTATAACTCTAAGGTAATTTTGCTGCTTGACAAGGACTGTGAGTTTAAGCTATGAAAGAGGAGAGGGAGGGCCGATGTTTATATCTTTTGGGCCATTTGGGAAAAAGAGGGGTTTTTTGGGGTTAGATATAGGTAGTTACTCTCTCAAGCTTGCCGAAGCTTATCAAAAAGGTTCTTCTATTGTTATAAACAGTTTTTCACAGATTCGTCTTCCTCCGGACACCGTAACCGATGGGATGATCAAGAACAAGGAGGCGTTTCTTAAGGCTTTAAAGGAGCTGCTGGATAATTTAAAACCTCGGACGCATTTACTCAATACTGGTCTTTACGCATATACCACTTTCTATGAGCGCATCCCTCTTAGCTTTGTGGAGGAGGAAGATTTTCATCAGGCGGTTCTCTCGGAGATAGAGAGTTTTGTTCCCTTCGATTTAAGTGATATTTATATAGATTATGTTCCTTTTATTAAAGAAAAAGACAAATATGAGATAATTTTTGCTACAGCTAAGAAGGAGAATGTTGATACCTTGTTAGAAATTTTTTCTGAACTAAACCTCACGGTTAACGCTATAGATGTAGATGTTTTTGCGATTTCTAATTTACTTGAATTTTTATATGGGCCTAATATTAGATTAGTCATCGATATAGGATTTTCTAAAACTTTGACGGTATTTATTGATAAGCTTGGACCACTATTTTCCAGAGAGATTGCCTATGGTTTGTCTTATATTTTAAAAAATATTTCTCAAGAATTGGATGTTCCTCTTGATGAGGCGGAAAAGCTTCAGTTTTCCTTTCCCGACGATGAAAGAGGTTATGCGATAAAAGAAATATATACGGAATTCTTGCGTAATCTTGTGGAGGAAATTGAAAATAGTTTTAATATTTTTAAAGGTAAATATTACATGGTTCCTAAAGAGATATTCATTATCGGAGGTGGCAGTAATATACCGGGATTTTCTGATTTTATAAGAGATCAATTTAAAATAGAAGTAAAGGGTATAACATTGAATTCTAAACTTTCTTTTTCTGGTAATTTTGATGAAAATTATATTTCTTATATTAATAGAATTGGCGCCTTTGCTGTCGCTCAGGCCATCCGAGAGTTTATAGCATGATTAAAATTAATTTTGTAAAAGAGCGAGAGAAGAGAAAATTTGTTCTTCGAATAGATTGGCTTAAGATTTATTTTTTATCTGCATGTTTATGTTTATTTTTGGTTATATTTTCTTTTTTAGCGATTCAAAGGGAAATTAACGATAAAAATCGAGAAAAAGAGTTGCTTCAGCGTGAAAGAGCTCGATACATAATTTTAATAAAAAAGATCGAAAAACTTAAAAAGGAAGACGATGAACTTAAAAATCGTATTCAAACTATCATTGATTTAAAAAGGAAGCGCGGTCAACTTTTAAAGATTTTTGATGAAATTATGCTTTCTGTGCCTATAGGTAAAATGTATTTGGTGAATTTTTCTCTTCATAATAATAGAGCTATTGTTTCTGGATTTGCGCTTGATTATGAAAATGTTGCTGTTTATCTTAAGGCATTAGAGAGTAAGAAACTTTTCAAGCGCACTGACTTATTATATACCAAACAAAAAGAGATAAAAGGTTACAATTTGATCGAGTTTAAAATTAATCTTGAATTTTAAGGTGCAATATGCGTGATTATTTTTATAAATTAAAATCCTGGTTTGTTAAACAAATAGAGCCTCTAAATTTCCGACAGAGATTCATTCTGGCTATTATTAGTATAATTCTTCCTGTGTTTGTTTATGTTTATTGGTTTGTAATTCCTTCGGTAAAAAAGATTGAAAATTTGACGAAAGAAAATGATAAACTGCGAAAGGAAATTGCTAAATATCAAAAAATATCGAAACAGAAACCATTACTTGAGGCTAAACTGGCAAGAAGAAAGATCTTTTTTAAGAAATTGGTTTATACGCTTCCCAATGAAAAGGAGATTCCGGAACTGTTGAGTCGAGTATCCGAGCAGGCTAAACATTCTGGTCTGGAGGTTGTCTCCTTTACTCCTCAGCCGGAAATTGCTCATGATTACTATAATACTATTCCTTTCGGTATTGAATTAAAAGGAACTTTTGAAGAATTGGTTCTTTTCTGGGAAAAGGTTGAACACCTGCCCCGTATTATTACTTTGAACTCTATGGATCTACAGATGCGAGAAGGTGAGGCAGAAAAATTTTATCTTTCCGCAAGATGTGTGTTTCATACTTATAGATATACAGGAAAGGTGATAAATAAAAGGAAAAAGAGATGAGATTTGTTATTCTGATTTTGGTGATGTGTCTGTTTCTTGGAAATTGTAAAAGAGAAGAAAAGAGACCTTTATCCGTGAAGAGAACGACTTCCAAAAAAGGTATCATTCTCAAGGATCAGGAACTTGCACGATGGGAAAAGATTCTGGCGGCGGAGACTTACCATACCCGTCTTCGCGGTTTTTCGAACCCCTTTGAACCCTTTTTCAGGGAGAGAAGCCGGGGCAGGAAAAAGCGCGTAGCCTTATCCCCCCTGGAAAGGTGGACCCTTCAGGAACTCCGGCTCACCGGAATAGTAAAAAAGAATGGCCGAAGGTGGGCGCTGATAGAGGATCCTTCCGGAAAGGGATATTTCGTGTCGGTGGGAACGCGCATAGGCCCCAATCAGGGCTATATTACCAGAATCGGGAAGGATTTTATTATGGTCAGGGAAAGAGTGGTGGATTTTCTGGGACGCGAGAAAGTCAGAGAGATAAAAATATCCCTAAGACCTACGGAGGAAGCCCATGAGGTTCCTTAAACTGATTGTGGTTGCCTTTATCTTCCTGGGGGGAGGGGTGGCTCAGGCCGCCTATCATCTTTTACAAAATGTGGAAGTTTCTCCCTTTCCCAAGGGCGTGAGTATCATTTTTTCCTTTGATCGACTACCCGTATATACAGTTTCTGCGCGAGAGGGTAAGAAAGGGGTGGTGCTCAAGCTCGAGGACACCCGTATCGCCGATACCAAATGGATCGGAAATATCCGTAAAAGCCTGATAAAGAGCATTGATATCGCGGCGGAGGACCGGGGGATAAGAGTGGAACTTTTTACCGAAAAACCGGTGGCCTACAGGGTTAGGCCCGAAAAAAGGGGGCTTATTCTTACCCTTAGGGAGCTTGAAACCCCTTCCTCTCCCGTCGCACAACAGAGTAAGTCCAAGGAATGGTATGAACGAATTTCTCTGCCCAGAATAGAAGAGAGTGCCATAGAGGTACCGCTTACCCGAAGCAAGTATACCGGAACCCCCATATCGGTGGATTTTCAAAATGCGGATATTCATGCGGTACTGAGGTTGTTGGCCAAGGTCGGGGGGTTCAATGTGGTGGTCAGTGATAGCGTAAAGGGCACGGTGACCCTGCGCCTGGAGAATGTGCCCTGGGATCAGGTGCTGGATACCGTTCTGGCCAGTAAGGGGCTGGGAATGGTCAGGGTGGGTAACATCGTGCGGGTGGCCCCCCTGAAAGAGCTGCGGGACGAGGCCCGAAGGATCAGGGAGATAAAGGAGGAACAGGCCCGGGAGGAGGATGTAGCCCCCTTGAAGATGGTTTACTTTCAGGTGAACTACGCTCGAGCCAAGGATGTGGCCGAACAGATCAAAAAGATCCTTTCGGATCGCGGGGATGTGACCTACGAGGAAAGGACCAATCAAGTTATCGTGAAGGATGTGCCCAAGGTCATCCGGGAGGCCCGGGAGCTCATCAATCGCATCGATCAGCCCACCAAGCAGGTCCTCATCGAGGCCCGGATCGTGGAGGTTCAGGATAATTACGAGCACAGGCTGGGGATTCGCTGGTCCGGGGCGGGCTGGCGCCTGAGCCAGCATACCTTCACCGGTATTTCGCCCCAGACCGGACTGAGTCTGGACAACGATTTGAGCGCTTCCCAGGCCACCGGTGTCCAGCCCGGAACCGTGAACATCGGGATTGATCCCGGAGCCATAGTGGATCTGGGCGTGGCCGGGACCTCCCGGCTGGGCTTTACCTTCGGTCATGTGAGTCACGAGTCGGCCCTTTTTTTGGATGTGCAGCTCTCGGCTCTGGAGAGTGAGGGAGTGGCCAGGGTCATTTCCGCTCCCCGGGTTATCACCGAGGATAATCAGGAGGCCGAGATCAAACAGGGATTCCGCATCCCCTATCTTAAATTGAATGAACAGGGGGTAGCCACCACCGAATTCATGGATGCCACCCTGCGGTTGAAGGTGGTTCCCCATGTAACCCCGGATAATCGAATTACCCTGGAACTGGAGATTGAGAAGAATGCCCCGGATTTTAGCCGGCAGGTGAACGGGGTCCCCTCCATCGTGACCCGTTACGCCAAGACCAGGGTGATCGTTCAGAACGGAGATACCGTGGTGATCGGAGGGATAATAGAGCGGAACCTCTCCAATGCCAGCAACAAAGTTCCCGGCCTCTCCAGAATTCCGGGAGCCGGGGAGCTTTTCAAGAATCGTCAGCGTTCCTTTTCCAAAAACGAGTTGATCGTGTTCATCACCCCACGGATTGTCTCCTCCGACATATCCGGACTATACTGAGCCCATGAGCGAGAGTGCGGAGGAGGCGTTTTTTCGGTGGCTGGTGGCCATCCGAAGGCACATCCATCGGTTTCCGGAACCGGCCTTTCAGGAGGAGAAGACCGCCGCCTTCATCGAGAAAAAGCTCGCCGAGCTGGGTCTGCGGGCCCGCAGGGTGGCGGGCACGGGGGTGCTCTGTGAAATAGGGGAGGGGCCTCCCTGGGTGGCCCTCCGTGCGGACATGGACGCCCTCCCCCTTCAGGAGGAGACCGGTCTTCCCTTCGCCTCCCGGGTGCCGGGGGTGATGCACGCCTGTGGGCACGACGGCCATGTGGCCATGCTCCTGGGGGCGGCCCGTCTGCTGGCCCGGGACCCTCCTGCACGGGGCGGGGTGCGACTCCTTTTTCAGCCCGCCGAGGAAAGCGGGGGCGGGGCCAGGGCCCTGATCGAGGCCGGAGTGCTGGAGGGAGTGGTAGCCATCTTCGGAGGACACATAGACCGGCACTTTGAGGTGGGGGAGATAGCCGTAAACGAGGGACTCATTTGTGCCTACACGGATCGCTTCGTGATCCGGCTTAAGGGGCGGGGAGGACACGCGGCCTGGCCCCACGAGGCCGTGGACGCCGTGGTGGCCGGGTCTTTCCTGGTAACCGCCATTCAGGCCCTTGTGGCCAGGGAGGTCAATCCCGCCTATCCCGCGGTGGTTACCGTGGGGAGGTTTGAGGCCGGCACGGCCTTCAATGTGATTGCGGAGGAGGCCCGGCTCGAGGGGACCATCCGCTCCACCGAAGCGCGGATCCGGGAAAGGATCCATCAGGGACTCGCCCGGCTGGTGCGGGGGGTGGAGGAACTCTACAGGGTCGCCGGAGAACTGGAAATCTTTGAGGGGTATCCACCGGTGATAAACACCCCCCGTGAGACCGAGCTGGCCCGGGAGGCCGCGCGGCGGGTGGTGGGGGAAAAGGGGCTCGTCCGGATGCCCCATCCCAGCCTTGGAGGGGAGGACTTTTCTTTTTATCTTAAACATGTGCCGGGATGTTTCGTGCGCTTCGGGGCCAGAAAGAAGGGATGGGAAGATGTGCCGGCTCACAGCCCCCGCTTCGACTTCGACGAAAGGGTTCTCCCCATAGGGGCGCGTTTTTACTTCGAGGTGGCCCATCTGGCCCTCAGGGAGGAGGCCCATGCTCCCCTTTGCCAGGAGTGAGCCCCTTACCCTGGGAATAGAGATCGAGTTTCAGATCCTGCGGAAGGAAAGCCTGGAGCTTGCCCCCGGAGGGCCCGTCCTTTTAAACCTGGTCAGGAGGGAGGCGGACCTTGCGGAATTCGTGAAGCCGGAGTTCATTCGCTCCATGATCGAGATCGTGACCCCGGTGTGTCCGTCCGTTTCCCGGGCGGAGGAATGGCTGCGCGGGGCCCTCACCAGGTTGCGAAATCTGGCCGAGGAAAAGGGCTACCTCCTCTACGCGGCCAGCCTTCATCCCTTCTCCCGGGCCGCGGAACAGAAGGTGTGGGAGGATCCCCGCTACGAGGCCCTCCGGGACGAACTCCAGATCGTGGGGCGGCGTTTCATCTCGCAGGGGCTGCACATCCACCTGGGAATGCCCTCGGCGGAGGAGGCCCTGCGGGTCTTCCGCTGGTTCCGTCTCTACACTCCGCTCTTCCTAGCCCTCACCACCTCTTCTCCCTTCTACGAGGGGGAATACACCGGCTTTTATTCCTATCGGAGCAAGCTGTTCGAGGCCCTGCCGCTGGCCGGCTATCCCCGGGATTTCGAGAACTATCGGGAATTCGAGAACCTGGTGGACCTTCTCCTGGCCCACCGGATCATCCTTCAGCCCCGGGATCTTTGGTGGGATGTGCGTCCCCATCCCGAATTCGGGACGGTGGAGCTTCGGGTGTGCGATCTGCCGGGGCGTTTTTCCGAGGTCCTGGGGGTGGCGGCCCTGGCCCGGGCCTTTGCCGCCGCGGTGCTCGCCGAAAAGTCCGATCCCCCCGCGGTGCCCATGGAGGTTTTGCGCTACAACAAGTGGCAGGCCGCCCGGCACGGTCTGGACGGCTACTTCGTGGATCCGGCCACGGGCCGGAGAAATACCTTTCGGGAGATCTTCCGGGAGTTCCTCTTCCGGTGTGCCGGCGGATTCGCCGAGACCGGGGAGAGAGACTATGTTCGGGCCCTGGAAAGGGTGGTGGAGGAAGGCACCGGTGCCCACCGTCAGCTCAACCTTCACCTGGAGGGGCGAGACCTGCGGGAGGTGGTGGCGATTACGCAGGGGGAGTTCTGGCTGTGAGGGGAGTGGTGGCCTGCGGAAACGCGCAGACGGCCCGGGCCGCGGTGGAGGTGTTGCGGGCCGGAGGGAACGCCTTTGACGCCGCGGTGGCCGCGGCCCTGGCCGCCGGGGTAGCGGAGGCCGGGCTCACGGGACTCGCCGGAGGCGGTTACGCCGTGGCCTATGTAGGGCAAACCCGGCAAGCCTTCATCTACGATTTCTTCGTGAATGTTCCGGGCCTGGGCCTGGCCTCTTTCCCCGAGAAATCGGATTTCAAGAAAGTGACCCTTCGTTTCACCTCTTCCACTCAGGATTTTTTCGTAGGGGCGGCTTCGGTAGCCGTGCCGGGTACCCCTCTGGGACTCAAGATCCTTAAGGAGGACCTGGGAATCCTTCCCTGGGCCGAGGTGGTTTCGCCGTCCGTACGCCTGGCTCGGGATGGTTTTGAGGTGGATAGCCTACAGGCAGCCTGTTTCGGTATCCTTGAGCCCATTTTCCGGAGGGATCCGCTGGCGGAGAAACTTTTCTATCCCTCGGGGAAACCCCCGGCTCCGGGCACCAGGCTCAAAAATCCCGCTCTGGCGAATTTTTTGAAAGATTTCCCTCGTAGTGCTCAGGAACTCTATCGGGGAGAACTGGCCCGTAAACTCGTAAGTTTTCTCAAGGGCCGCGGGGGCCTCCTCACCGAGGAGGATCTTTCCTTTTACCATGTTTATCGGCGTAAACCCCTGGAGTACCGTTTTCCCCGGGGACATTTTCTAACCAATCCCCCGCCTTCTTTCGGAGGAAGTCTGGTGGCCCTGGCGCTTGAGTTTTTCGGAGAACACTTCGGGAAAGGAGAATATCTCGGGAAAGCCCACCTGCAGGCTCTGGCCGGGGCCCTCAAGTTTCAGGCCGGCGTACGCAACGAACTCCTGGCGCATCCCGAAGGGGTCTTCCGGTGGCTTAAGGGGGGCTCTAAAGGGACTACCCATCTGAGTGTAGCCGACGAGGAAGGGAACCTCTGTGGTATAACCCTGACTTTCGGGGAAGGAGCGGGCGTTATCTTTCCGGAGGCCGGTCTGGTTCTCAACAATATTCTGGGGGAGGAAGATCTTCATCCCCGGGGTTTTTTCTCTTATCCGGCCGGCAAACGCGTCCCCTCCATGATGGCTCCGAGTCTTTTAGAAATTTCCGGAAAGCGTTTCGTTTTAGGCTCGGGCGGGAGCAAGAGGATCCGTTCGGCCCTCCTCCAGGTGGTGATCAATCTGTCCTTCTTTGGACTTTCCCCCGAGGAGGCCGTCTCAGCCCCGAGACTCCATTTCGAGGAAGGCACTTTTCAGGCTGAGCCCGGTTTCTCTGATTTTCTTTCCGAAATTGCTCAACCGTTAAATCTCTGGCCGGAAAAGAACCTCTATTTCGGGGGAGTACACCTGGCGGGAAGCGATCTTTCCGGGGCCGGTGATACCCGGAGGGCAGGAGTGGTGGCCCATGTCTGAAGCGGTGATCATCATAGGAGGGGGGCTGGCCGGATCCGAGGCGGCCTGGCAGCTGGCCCGCCGTGGGGTGCGGGTGCGGCTTTACGAAATGCGTCCCCGACGGCTCACCCCGGCCCACCGCACCGGAAACCTGGCCGAGCTGGTCTGTTCCAATTCCCTGCGTTCCCGGGAATTGACCAGCGCCGTGGGGCTTCTCAAGGAGGAGATGCGGCGAATGGGGTCCCTCATCATGGAGGCGGCGCTGGCCAGCGAGGTCCCCGCGGGAAAGGCTCTGGCCGTGGATCGGGAGCGCTTCGCCCGCTATGTGACGGAAAAACTGGAAAGCGAACCCCTGGTGGAGATCGTCCGGGAGGAGGTTACCGAGATCCCCCCGGAGGGACTCACCATCGTGGCCACCGGACCCCTTACCTCCGAGGCCCTGGCCGAGGACCTGCGGCGACTCACCGGCGAGGATTACTTCCACTTTTACGACGCCATCGCCCCCATCGTTTACGCCGACTCCATCAACTGGGATAGGGTCTTCCGGGCCGACCGATACGGAAAGGGAGAAGGGGCCTATGTGAATTGTCCGCTTACCAGGGAGGAATACGAACGCTTCGTGGAGGCCCTGCTTTCCGCCGAGAAGGTTCCCCTCAAGGACTTTGAGGAGCCCCGGTACTTCGAGGGGTGTCTGCCCATCGAGGTCATGGCCGAAAGGGGGCCGGAAACCCTTCGTTACGGTCCCATGAAGCCGGTGGGACTGGTCGATCCCCGCACCGGGAAGGAACCCTATGCGGTGGTGCAACTGCGTCCGGAAAACCGGGAGGGCACCCTCTACAACCTGGTGGGGTTCCAGACCAAACTCAAGTATCCGGAACAGGAGAGGGTCTTCCGGATGATTCCGGGGCTGGAACGGGCCGAATTTGCCCGCTACGGCTCCATACACCGGAACTCCTTCGTGTGCGCTCCCCGGGTGCTTCTTCCCACCCTGCAGCTGAAAAAGGCCCCCCGGGTGTTTCTGGCCGGGCAGATCACCGGGGTGGAGGGCTATGTGGAGTCCACGGCCATGGGACTTATAGCCGGTCTTAATGCGGCCCGGATCGTGCGCGGGCTCGAACCGGTGGTGCCCCCGCCGGAGACCGCTCACGGAGCCCTTATCCGATACCTCATGGAGGCCGACCCCCGCCACTTCCAGCCCATGAACATCAACTGGGGGCTCTTCCCGCCCCTGGATCTGCCTCCGCGGAGGAGAAAAAAGATTCCCAAGCGCGAGCGCTATCGGCTCATGGCCGAAAGGGCCCTCGCCGTCCTTTCCCGGTGGCTTGAGGAAATAGGAGAGACCTAGGCCGGCCCGGCTATGTAGTTCTTCTGCACCCGGACCTTCACATCCTTGCCCACCTCAAGGAGAACCTCGTCCCCCTCCACCTTTACCACATGTCCGATGAGACCTCCGGCGGTGATCACCTTCTGGCCGTTACGGAGGTTCTCTATGAATCTCTGATGTTCCCGGGCCCGCTTCTGCTGGGGACGAATGAGGAGAAAGTAAAAGACCAGGAAGATGAGAACGAGGGGCAGAAAGGTGGCCACCAGACCGGCCGGCCCTCCGTGGGCTCCTTCCGCCGGCGGAGCCCCCATGGCGTAAACCGGATGTGCGGGGTTAATTCCGGCCAGGATTACCGGAACAAAACCGGAGACGGAGAGGGAGCGGAATACTTTCCAGAATTCGAACCTCGCTAAAGCTTTCGATGTATGCATGCTCTTACCTCCTTTTTTAGATTGTACTTTTCGAGGTTGGGGGAACCGGCTTTCGGACGGTAAGATCCATCCAATCTTTCAAAAGACCAGGCCGTGCTTGCGGAGGATGTTGGCCACCCTTTCGTCCTCCCGGGCCAGATCCCTGAGCACGGCAATAATCTGATCCAGAGCCTCTTCCCTGGCCTTTCGAATGATGGTCCGTCTGTCCCATAAGGCGAAACCTATTACTCCCAGAGTAAAAGAAGTAAAAATCCCCGTTACAATCCAGAGAAAGGTGTAGAGCTGATCGAATCGTTTATTGATATCCTCGAATCGTTTATTGATGTCCTCAAAGCGTTTGTTCATATAGGTGTACATTTCTTCGAAGCGTTTGTTCATGTAGGTGTACATCTCCTCGAAGCGTTTATTGGTCTGCTCCATGAAGACGCGCAGAGTGGCCTTTATCTCGGAAAGGTCGCGCATAACGAGCTTTTCTTCCTGAGGGGTGAACGCCCTGACTGGAGGAGTATAAAGGATCATCCAGCAGATAAGCAGAAAAAAAGCCCTTTTCATCATGGAATCTTTTTACCCAAAAAGTTTTCTTTCGTAAAGTCCTGGCTCCGGAATTCCGATCAGATGCTTTTTTCTCTTTCTGAAGCATTTCGATAAAACTTTTCCCGAAACTCCTGAAAGCGTCCCTCCCGCAGGGAACGGCGCAGATCAGCCATGAATTTCAGGTAAAAGTGCAGGTTGTGCACGGTGAGCAGGAAGTATATCAGAAGTTCACCGGAATGGAAGAGATGTCGGAGATAGGCCCGGGTGAAGTTGCGACAGGTGTAGCAGCGGCACTCGGGATCCAGGGGACGGAAGTCCTCCTTGAAACAGGCGTTACGGATGTGGAAGGTGCCCCGGGAGGTGAAGACGGTGCCCCGGCGGGCGTTACGGGTGGGAAGCACGCAGTCGAACATGTCCACCCCCCGGGCCACCGCCTCAAGAATATCTTGGGGGGTGCCCACCCCCATGAGGTACCGCGGGCGATCCTCCGGAAGGTGAGGCACCGTGGCCTCGATCATGGAAAACATAAGTTCCTTGGGTTCCCCCACGGAAAGCCCTCCTATGGCGTAGCCGTCAAATTCCATGGAGACCAGGGTTTCGGCGCTGGCGCGACGCAGGTCCTCCTCCATCCCCCCCTGAACGATACCGAAAAGAAGCACCCCCTCGGAGCGGTGCTCTTCCCACCACCGGAGCGATCTTTCCGCCCAGCGATGGGTGAGCCCGGTGAGTCTTTCGGTCTCCTCCCGGGGACAAGGGTAGGGGATGCAGACATCAAGGACCACGCGTATGTCCGAGTCCAGGGCGGCCTGGACCTCCAGGGATCTCTCCGGGGTGAGAAGGTGTTCCGAGCCGTCAAGATGGGAACGAAATCTCACCCCTTCTTCCAGTATCTCCCGAAAGCGAGATAGGCTGTAGACCTGGAAACCCCCGCTGTCGGTGAGAATGGCCCGGGGCCAGTTCATGAAACGATGAAGTCCACCGGCCTTCTTAACGATTTCCGGCCCCGGTCGGAGGTAGAGGTGGTAGGTGTTGGCCAGGATGATGCGGGCCGAAAGGCCGGCCACCACCTCCGGAGGAACGGCCTTCACCGACCCGGCGGTGGCCACCGGCATGAAGACCGGGGTCTCCACCACCCCCCGTCGGGTGACGAGACGCCCCAGACGGGCCCCGCTGCGGGGATCCCTCCTAAGAACCCGAAAGATCCTCCGGTTCTCCATGAGACGGACGATGCACCGCTTCCACCCTCAGCCGGAAGGTCCTTTCCGGCGGCGAGACCACCAGCCGGTATTCCCCATCCACCAGGTCCCCCAGCGGAGGGTTCAGGTCCGTTTCCTCGTCCCAGAGAACGAGATCCGTCCCGGCCTCGATGAGCCGAACGAAGGCTCCTTCCTGTAAAAGCCCGGTCTTTATCAGAAAAACGCTCAGGGATTCCGCAGACGGACACTCGTAAACCTCCTCCTCTTTTCCCGGGGGAAGGAGGTGGACGCGGACCGGGGAGAGGGGATCCTTCTTCCAGAGGTGTTCGGAGCCCGTGGCCGGATAGGCCAGAAAGAGCGTCCCCTCCCCGTACCGAAGGGTGCGATTCAGGCGATGGACCTCCGAGCCTCCCCTCCGGCTTACCTCCTTGACGATTCGCAGTAGTCCCCGCAGGAGGTATAGGTAGGTGCGAGGGGGCAACTCCGGGAGATAGTGCCTCAGCTTTTGATCCACCCTGCGGAAGTAAGGAAGAGGGGGACCCTTCAGTCCCGCCTCCGCCAGGGCCAGGAAGTCCACGGGATGAAGATGGGTGGGATCGTCCTCGTAAAAGAAGGACTCGGCGACTATCTCCAGGGGAGCCTTTCCGAAGAGGTTCTCCCTCTCCACGGCAAAGATCTTCAGAATCTCAATGGCCGAGGGGTAATAGGCCAGGCCGAAAAATGTTCCGTCGTGTCCCATGGGGAAGAGGTATCCGCCCTTCCCCCCGAAATCGAAGTAGAGGGGACGATCTGGAGCGAAGAAGAGCCAGAACTCGCGTTCCCACAGTTCCAGGGCCACCCTCACCAGGGACTTTATTTCCGCAGGGCTCAGGTGTCCGACAATCAGGGGAAAGGGGGGATAGGGGGTGGGATGGTTGCGGTGAAGGTCCTCGATCATTCTGACGAAGACCTCCCGGGCCCGGGGAAGGACTTCTGGCACCACCTCAACGCCGGTGCCCCTGAGGAGATCCTCCAGCACGGGGATCAGGGGCGGGGCCCCGCAGAAGATGCGCCGGGGACGGGCCGGGGGAAGTCTGAAGCGTTTCCCCTGATGGGCCCGGCGAAGGAGGCGCCTTAAGCCCTCCGGCGTGATCCCCTCCAGGGTCCCGACTTCTCGGATGAACCCCTGGGAGTCCATAATCAGACAGGTGGCGGCCATCCTGGGAGGGCCCTGCCGGGGAACGATCCAGTCCGTGAGGTGACACTCCAGGGCCCACCAGTCGTGCTCCATACCCGAACCGAAGAGTTTCCCGGCCATGTTCTCTATCCTAACAGGTGAATTCGATTGCTTAAAGTGAAACCTCTGAGAGGCTTTCCCGGGGGAAGGCCCCGGCCCTGTACCAGGACCCAGTGACTGGCTCCCAGACCCTCAGGAAGGACGAGGAGTTTGAGGGCCTCTCGATCCCGGAAGGTGTTGTCGGAGACCTCGGAAAGGAGTCTTTCCACCCCGAGGGCCGCCAGGAAGGCCCCCTGCTGGGTGAATCCCAGGTTCAGGAACCCGAACCTCTCTCCCAGCTCGCGGAGAGCGGTGAAGTCCACATGGGCGGTGAGGTCCTGATGGCCGGGCCGGAGATAGGGATTTTCCACCACCCGGTGGCGGTAATAGGCCAGAAGGGTCCCGCGGGTTCTCCCCGGATGGTAATAATCCGCCCGGGGATAACCGTAATCCACGGTGATTACCGCCCCGCGGGTGAGTTTTTTGGAGAGTTCCCGATAGATCCCCTCGTACTCCAGACAGACCTCGGTGCGATAGCCCTCCGGCCAGGAGAGGGCGTGGGGCAGCACCCGTTCCAGGATCTCGGTGCGGGTAAGGGCCCCGAGCTCCTCCCGGATCCGATTCCCTTCCACCCGTACATAGACCTCCCGCAGGTCCTCCCGGGTCTTTTCTACAAGGTGGACCGGGAGACTGTCGAAGAGCTCGTTGGAAAGGAAGACCCCGCAGAAGGAGGGGAGTTCCGCCCAGTCCTCAAACCACCGCACCCTTCCGGAGAATCGACGCAGGGTTTCCTCCTGAAGGGCGCGAAGGTTGGGGAGGGGCTCCACGATCCAGTAGGGCCACCGGATTCCTTTCCTCTCCAGGTATTCCAGGATGTCCAGGGCTAGATACCCTTCCCCGGCTCCGGCTTCCACCACCGCGAACTCTTCGGGTGCTCCGAGTAAACGGTGGATCTCCAGGATCTGCACGGCCAGCGCCGCCCCGAAGACGCGATGTACCGTGGGAGAGGTGAAGTAGTCGCCCCGGCGTCCCAGTCTGGGCCCCCGGGCGTAGTAGCCGTAGCGCTCGTGGTAGAGACAGAGCTCCATGTAGCGCACGAACGGCACGGGAGACTCTGCGGCCAGTATCTCGAGAAGCATTACCCGACCCGTTTTACCCCCTGCCGAAAATATAGCAAGGATTTTCGGGGCTTCAAAAGGGTGGTAACCTTTGGGGCGTGAAATTCATAGACCTGGCCCGGGGCTACGAACGGTACGGAGGGGAGATCGAGGAGGCCGTGGTGCGGGTGCTGCGCAGCACCCGCTACATCCTGGGGCCGGAGGTGGCGGCCCTGGAGGAGGAACTGGCCCGTTTCGTGGGAGTGTCCCGGGCCGTGGGGGTCTCCTCCGGCACCGACGCCCTGCTCCTCATCCTGAAGGCCCTGGAGCTTCCTCCGGGCTCGAAGGTCATCACCCCCTCCTTTACCTTCGTGGCCACCGCGGAGGCCATCCGCCGGGCCGGTCTGGTTCCTCACTTCGTGGACATAGACCCCCGCACCTACAACCTCTCTCCCGAGGCGGTGGAGGAGGCCCTGCGTCGTCATCCCGGTGAGATCTCGGCGGTGATTGCGGTGAGCCTATTCGGTCTCCCGGCGGATTTCGAGGCCCTGGAGAGGCTCTCGCGGGAATACGGGGTGGTGCTGGTGGAGGACGCCTGCCAGTCCTTCGGGGCGGAGTTCGCGGGCCGTCGCTCGGGAAGTTTCGGACGGGCTGCCGCCACTTCCTTCTTTCCCGCCAAACCCCTGGGGGGTGCCGGGGACGGGGGGATGGTCTTTACCGGGGACGAGGTCCTGGCCGAAAGGGTGAGGGCCCTGCGGATGCACGGCCAGACCCGAAACTACTATTACGAATACGCCGGCATAAACGGGAGGCTGGACGAGATCCAGGCGGCCATCCTCCGGGTGAGGTTCCGCCACTTCGAGGAGGAACTGCGGCTCAGGGAAAGGGTGGCCGGGAAGTACCGTAGGGCCCTGGCCGACATCCCCGGCCTCGTTCTTCCCCATGTCCCGCCCGGATACAGGTCCTCCTGGGCGCAGTTTACCGTGAGGGTTCCCGGGCGCGACGAGCTCCGGGCCCGGCTTTCGGAAAGGGGGATTCCCACTATGGTTTATTATCCGCATCCCCTGCACCTCCAGCCCATCTTCAGGGATCTGGGGTTTGGGGAGGGCAGCCTTCCCGAGACCGAAAAGGCCGCCCGGGAGGTGCTCAGCCTTCCCATGCACCCCTACCTCACCGACGAGGAAATAGCCCTGGTGGCCGAAACCATTCGGGAGTTCTATCGATGAGGGAATGGCGCGTCTTCGTCTCGGTGCCCTTTGACCTGCTGGTGGAGAGGTACCTGCCCCTGGTTAAGGAGAGGGGCCTTGCCGTGGAGGTGTCCCTGGACAGAGGGGTTTTCGATCGTTTCTGTTTCGAGGATTTTCGGCGGGTGGCCGGGGAGCTTCGCGAGGCCGGGGTGCGCTGCAATGTGCACGCCCCCTTCTGTGATCTGTCTCCCGGGGCCCTGGATAGCCTGGTAAGAGAGGCCAGTATCCGGAGGCTCCGGGAGGCCCTGCGGGTGGCCGCCCTTTTTGATCCGGAAACGGTGGTGCTCCACAGCGGTTATCATCCGGGGTATCACCGCGAGCAGGTGGCCCGCTGGCAGGAGAGCCTGCACGGGGCTATCGAGAGACTCCTTGCCGAGGCCCGGGAGCTGGGCCTGACCCTGGCCCTGGAGAATGTCTTCGAACCCTCGGTGGAAGTCCTGAAACCTTTTTTTGAGGTCCATCCGGGGCTTACCTGGTGTTTCGATCCCGGTCACGCCCAGGCCTTTTCCCGGAGCCGATGGGAGGACTGGCTCCCCGTGCTTTACCCCTATCTTTCGGAGATACACCTTCACGACAACCGGGGAGAGTGGGACGAACACCTGGCCCTGGGGGAAGGGACCATTCCCTTTTTCGAGATTCTTTCCTTCGTGGCGGAAAAGGGCCTGAGACCCGTCCTCACCGTGGAGGCCCACGCGGAGGAGGCGGTGGCCCCGAGTCTTTCCCGCCTCAGGGAGCTTCTGGGCAGGCTCCCGCCTGCCGCCTAGGGGGTCAGCCTCCGGTGGAGTGGATGAAGAGGATTTTTTCCTCCACGGCCAGCCGCCGCTTTTCCACCGGGGGAGGGGAGGGGGTCTTCAGCAGTTCCCCGTAAGGGGGGAGTATTTCCGGCCCTCCGAAGGCCACCTCCCGGCCCCTGACGGTTTCCACCAGGGCGAACTCCCGGCCGTTGGTCTGAAGTACGAAGGGAGGCGGCCTCCGGGGAAAGGCCAGCCGGGCGTAGGCCGTAAGGGCCCTTTCCCGGGAACGCACCGCCCCCGGGGCGTAATCCGCCACCAGAAGGGCGCGCCCCTCCCCGTACACCACCAGCCCGGCCCGTATCTCCTCCGGGGCAAAGCCCAGGTTTAACTTCACCACGGGGGCTTCCTTTAGAACCTCTGCCGGATAGCCCCGTTTGCGAAGGAGCGTTTCAAGAAACGCGTAGGAATCTTGCTCTGGCCCGGGCATAGAGGTCCTTTACTTCCTCCTCGGAGAGCCCGGCCCCGCGACCCACCAGGAAGGCCCTCTCCCGGGTCATGAGGTCGTCGGGGGCGTGGGCGTCGGAATTTATGATGAGCGGTGCCCCCAGCTCCCGGGCCAGTCGGGCCACATGGCCGTTCGCGAGACAGTGTCCCCTGCGCCCCGATAGCTCCAGAAACACTCCTTTGTCCGCGGCAAGGCGCACCTCTTCCTCCGAAATGAGCCCGGGATGGGCCAGAATGTCGGCCCCGGCCTCAAGCGCCGCCCGGTTGGTCCCCGGAGCCACCGGTTCCACCGGACTCTCTCCGTGCACCACCACGATCTCCGCCCCGAGCTTCCGGGCCCGCTTGACCAGCTCGGGAATAAGAGGAGGGGGGACATGCGTTATCTCTATGCCGGGAATGAGACGACACGGAGAATGCGGATTGAGTTCCTCCGCCACCCGCCTGATCCTGGGCACGATGAGATCCAGATTCGAGCCGTCGGCGTGATCGGTAATGGCCACCGCCTCGTAGCCCAGCACCGCCACCCGCCGCAGGAGCTCCGCCGGGATCAGTTCCCCGTCGCTGAAGATGGAATGACAGTGAAGGTCAAACATGGCTCCCGGATCTGCGCTCCTCCAGGTAAATCCACAGAGAACTTATAACCGCTATCAAAGTTATTCCTATTAGCAAGACCACAAAATTATCCATAGGGCCTCCTTATTCTTCGGGGACAAGGCTCAGAGCCAGCCCCAATAAAACCCCTACCACCCCTATACCTAAAAGTGTACGGAGAAGACTGCCTTTAGAGCTTGGAAGAAACGAGTTTACCACCAGAGCGACAAAGATGTACTCAGCAATTTTAAGCAACCAGTCCGCAAGCTTTTCCCGTTTCTTTCGGTGAAAAAGCATGTCACATCTTGTACTTGAAGGCCTGGGGATCCAGGCGCTCCAGGAGATCCTTGAGCTTTTCCTTGTCCTTCTCGGAGGTGGCGGTTACGGTGGTCTCCTCGGCCTTTTTGCGGGCCTCCTCGGCCAGGGCCTCGCTCTTGGCCAGCACCTCCTCGTGCACATAGATCTCGGCTCCGGTCCTCAACGCAAGGGCCACCGCGTCGCTGGGGCGGGCGTCGATCTGGATTTCGCGGCCGCCGAGGTCCAGGGTGATAAGGGCGTAGTAGGTGTTGTCCCGCAGGTCGCAGATCTCGATCCTGGGTACCCGTACCTGAAGCTGATCCAGGATGTTCTTGAGGAGATCGTGGGTCATGGGCCGGGGAAACTGAATGTTCTCCAGCTTGCTGGCGATGGCCGTGGCTTCCAGGATGCCGATCCAGATGGGAAGCCCTCTTTCGCCTCCCTCCTCCCGGAGGATCATCACCGGACTGTTGGTGACCGGATCCATGGCCACCGCCTGGATCTTCATTTTGACTTTCATGGCGGCCTCCTTAGGGGCCTTTTACGGTTTTGAGGTATTCCCCCCGCAGGGAGTGTTTCCCCGTATCCTTAATCAAAACATAAACCAGCGCACCCTTCAAATCCAGCCCTTCCGGGGCCGAGAAGTTGACCACATGGTTGGTGCGGGTGCGCCCGGTAAGGAGCTCCGGCCGGGTCTCGCTGGGCCCCTCCACCAGAACCTCCACGGTCTTTCCGATGTAACTCCGGTTGATCTCCTGGGTGATTCGGGCCTGAAGCTCGTGCACTCTCTCGAGTCTTTCCGCCTTGACCTCCTCGGGAACCTTGTCCGAAAATTCCCTGGCCCGGGCGTAAGGTCGGTCCGAGTACTTGAAGGAAAAGATCTCGTCGAAGCGCACTTCCTCCAGGAGGGAGAGCGTTTCCCGGAAGTCCTCCTCCGTCTCTCCCGGGAACCCCACGATGATGTCCGTGGTAAGGGCGATCTCCGGGCAGATTTCTCTGAGACGGCGCACCTTCTCCAGATACTCATCCCGGGTGTAGCCCCGGTTCATGCGCCTGAGAATCCGCGTGGAGCCGGACTGGACCGGAAGGTGCAGGTGCTCGCAGAGCTTGTCCACCTCGGCGAAGGCCCGCATGAGATCCTCGGAGAGGTCCTTGGGATGGCTGGTGGTGAAACGGATGCGCCACAGTCCGGGGATTTCCGCTACCAGTCGGATGAGCTCGGCAAAAGTGGGGAACCCCGGTTCCTTTTTCCCGTAGGAATTCACATTCTGTCCCAGAAGGGTGACCTCCCTTACCCCCCTTTCCACCAGGCATTCGATCTCCTTCAGGATGTCCTCGGGGGGACGACTGACCTCCCGGCCCCGCACATAGGGGACCACGCAATAGGAACAGAAGTTGTCGCACCCCTGCATGATGGTCACCTGGGCCTTCACCGGACGCCGTCCGTCCGGGGAGGGCAGAATCAGGGGGGGCACGAAGTCCCTCCGCATCTCGGTGAGCACCAGGGGCCGCCGTCCTTTCTCGATCTCCCGCAGGGCCTCGGGCAGCCGGTGCACATTCTGCGTGCCCAGCACCAGGTCCACATGAGGCATCCGTTTCACCAGTCTCTCCCCCTCCTGCTGGGCCACGCACCCGCACACCCCCACCACCACCTCCGGACGCCGGGCCTTGAGATGCCTGAAACGCCCCACCAGACTGTAAACCTTTTCCTCGGCCTTGCGACGCACCGAGCAGGTGTTGATCAGGATGAGGTCGGCCTCCTCCGGGGCCTCGCAGGGTACATATTCCCCGGCCAGGAGCGCGAGCATGCGCTCGGAATCGTATTCGTTCATCTGGCATCCGAAGGTCTTGAGAAAAACCCTTTTCATGGCCCTTTTATTTTACTCCCTAATTTCGGGACTTGCAGGGCCCCCGGGCCGGGCTTACACTGGAGACATGCTTCTCGAGCACCTCTCCTTTCCGCAGGTGGAACGCCTTCCCAGAGACCTCCCGATCCTTATCCCCTTCGGTTCGGTGGAGGAACACGGCCCCCATCTTCCCCTGGCCACCGATGTCTATACCATCTACCGGGTGGCGGAACTGGCCTCCCGGAGCCTCCCCTTTCTCGTGGCTCCTCCGGTTTACTACGGCCTGTGCCGCAGCACCTCCGATCACCCGGGCACCGTATCCCTGCGGGGGGAGACCCTCCGGGCCCTCGCCCTGGATCTCCTGCGCGGTTTCCGCCGGCAGGGATTCCGGTTTTTCGTTCTGGCCTCCGGGCACGCCGGAGGCACCCACATGGCCTTTCTCCTGGATGCCGGGGAGACCTTTCTCGCTGAGGATCCCGAGGTTCGGGTGGCCGTGGTCTCCATCCTGGATCTCCTCCGGGAATGTGCCGCGGACCTCGTGGAGACTCCCGGCGACTCCCACGCCGGGGAATGGGAAACTGCCCTCATTCAATTTTTTTACCCCGATCTGGTGGGAGAACCCCCGGAGGCCGAATATCCCGCCTTCCCCCGCCACCTTCTGGTTCCGGAAAAACGCCGTTTCTGGCCCGGGGGAGTGTGGGGAGATCCCCGCCGGGCCTCCCCGGAAAAAGGGGAAAGACTTGCCCGACGCCTGGCCGAGGGATTAAAATCTGTAATAAAAGATCTCGTCGAAGCAGGAGAGGGGAGATGATGAAAAGGCTTGCGACCCTGTGGCTGATGGTTGGCCTCGTCTTTCTGGTGGGAATGGGGTTTTCTTATCCCAAAAAGGCTCCGGACATCCGCTTTACCGGGCTTGACGGAAAGGATTACCAGCTTTCGGACTTTCGGGGCAAGGTGGTCATCGTGAACTTCTTTGCCAGCCATTGTCCGCCCTGTATGGTGGAGCTCAAGGAGCTGGCCAAACTCTACAGGAAGTACGAGGGCAGGGGGCTGGTGATCATCAGTCTCATGGTGGACGAGGAGGCCTCCCCCCTTCTTCCCCAGATCGTAAGGGCCAAGGGGATCACCTATCCGGTGGGTATTGCCAGCGAGAAAATCATGGAGGCCTTCGGAAATGTTTACATAACCCCCACCACCTTCATCATCAACAAGGAGGGCCAGGTGGTAAAGCGCCTGGTGGGTTACGCGGGCCCGAAGTATCTGGAAAAGAAGATCCGGGAGTACCTGGCCGAATAATTTAAGGGAGCACTTCGAGGGCCGGGGGGCCCTCCTTAACCTCTCCGACGAGAGCGGCCTCTACGACTCCTTTCTCGAGAAGTCTGCGGTGCAGAAGTTCGGCCTTTTCCGGGGGCACGGATAGAAGGAGTCCCCCTGAGGTCTGGGCGTCGTAGAGCACCGCCAGTCGCAGGGGATCCACGCCGGGAAACACCCGGACCTTCTTTTCACAGAAGCTCTGGTTGGCCAGGTCTCCCTCGGGGGACATGCCCATCTTCAGATATTCCATGGTCCGCGGAAGTATGGGGATCCTGGAGAGGCGGAAACTCAGCGTTGCCCCGCTGGCCTCGGCCATCTCCAGGGCGTGGCCCAGGAGGCCGAAACCGGTTATGTCCGTGGCGGCGTTAACCCCCACCTCCATCATGGCCTCGGCGGCGGCCCGATTGAGGGTGACCATGGTCTCTATCAGGTGTTCGTAGGCCGGATCCTCCGGGGAGAGAAGCCCGCCCTTGAGTGCGGTGGTGAGGATGCCGGTGCCCAGGGGCTTGGTGAGGATGAGTCTGTCCCCGGGACGGGCCCCGGAGTTGGAGACGAATCTTTTCGGGGAAACCGTCCCGATCACGCACAGTCCGTACTTTATCTCCGGATCGTCCACGCTGTGGCCTCCCCCCAGGGCCGCTCCGGCCTCGGCCACCTTGTCGGCTCCGCCCTGGAGGATGCGGCGCAGGATCGCACGATCCAGCCCCTTTTTTGGAAACCCCACGATGTTGAGCGCCAGGACGGGACGGGCCCCCATGGCGTAGAGGTCGGAAAGGGCGTTGGCCGCGGCGATCTGCCCGAAGAGATAGGGATCGTCCACCACCGGGGTGAAGAAGTCCACGCTGACCGCCAGGGCCAGGTTTTCGTTCATCCGGTAAACCGCGGCGTCGGCCCCGTGTTCTATTCCCAGGAGAAGTTCCGGGACACGGGGGAGCCTAAGGGAAGCCAGGATCTCCGCCAGCTCCGCCGGCGGAAGCTTCGCCGCTCAGCCCGCCGCCTTGACCATCCGGGTGAGCTTAACCTCGTCCACACTCCGCCTCCGACCCCTTGATCTTTTCCAGGGCGTGTCTTAGCACCGGTTCCAGCACCTCCCAGGCCTCCTCCACGGCCCGGGGGCTTCCGGGGAGGTTTACGATGAGCGTGCGTTTGCGTATCCCCGCCATCCCCCGGGAAAGCATGGCGTAGGGGGTGTGCGCCAGTCCCTTAAGACGCAGGGCCTCGGCGATCCCCGGCACCTCTCTTTCCACCGCGGCCCGCGTGGCCTCGGGGGTGACATCCCGGGGGGAAAGCCCCGTGCCCCCGGTGGTGAGGATCAGATCCAGCCCCTCCCGCTCGGACCAGTCGATAAGAACGGTCAGGATCTCCTCGTATTCGTCCGGGACCACCCGATACCGGGAAACGGTAAACCCCGCCGCGGCGAGGAGCTCCGTGAGGCGTCTTCCCGAAAGGTCCTCCCGCTCTCCCCGGGCGCTACGGTCGCTTACGGTCAGCACTCCGGCCTTCATGAGCTACGGCTCGCCTGCGCCTCCTCGATGATCCTCTGGGCTATGGCCGGGGGAACCTCCTCGTAGTGGGATCTGCGCATGCGAAAGGTGCCCCGGCCTCCGGTAAGACTATTCAAATCCAGGGCATAACGCAAGAGTTCGGCCAGGGGAGCCTGGGCCCGGATCCTCTGGTGCGAGCCCAGGCTCTCTATACCCAGTACCCGTCCCCGACGGGCGTTGAGGTCCCCGATTACATCCCCCAGGCTTTCCTCCGGCACCTCGATCTCCAGTTCCATTACGGGCTCGAGCAGCACGGGCTGACACTGCTCCAGGGCCTTCCTGAAGCAGTGAAAGGCGGCGATCTTGAAGGCCATGTCCGAGGAGTCCACCTCGTGGGACTTGCCGTCGTAAAACTGGACCTTTACATCCACCACGGGGTAGCCGGCAAGCGGTCCCCGCTCCATGGCCTCCCGCACTCCCTTCTCCACCGCCGGAACGAAATTGCGGGGCACATTCATCCCGGTTAGGGTCTCCACGAATTCGAAACCCTCTCCCCGGGGAAGGGGAAAGACATGAAAGTGGACCTCGGCGAACTGGCCCCGTCCGCCGGTCTGTTTCTTGTGCCGGTAGATAACGCCCTGAGCCGGTTTCTTGATGGTTTCCCGATAGGGAATCCTGGGTAGATCCAGGCGGGCCTTCACCCCGTAGCGCTCGCGAAGTTTTTCCACGGACTTTTCCAGGTGGATCTGTCCCAGTCCGGAGATGAGGAGCTCCCGCGTCTCCTCGTCCCTGGAGATGACCAGGGAGGGATCCTCTTCTTTCAGTTTGGCCAGCGCCGGCCCGATCTTGTCCTCGTCGGTCCGGGTTTCGGGGTGGAGGGCATAGGTGAGCACCGGAGCGGGTATTTCCGGCGGAGGGAGTAGGGCCGTGTCCTTATCCGCCCGCAGCGTGTCTCCGGTGCGGGCTTCGGCAAGCTTGGGAAACACCACCAGGGCTCCGGGTTCGGCCCGCGCGATCTCCCGGAGTTCCTCCCCCTGAGCCACGGCGAGATGGGCGTACTTTTCCGGCTTCCGGCGGGAAGCGTTGAAAAGCTCCCCCTCCGCGGAAAGCGTTCCGGAGAGCACCCGGGCCAGGGAGAGTTTCCCGGCGTAGGGGTCCACCCGGGTCTTGTAAACTATGACCGTGGCCGGGGCCCCGGCGGAGGGCTCCGCTTCGCGAACCCCCTCAGGCCCCTCGAGAATGCGGGGCCCGCGTTCCTCGGGAGAGGGCCCCAGCTCGTGTACGGCGTCGAGCAGACGGGCCACCCCTACCAGACGGGCCACCGAACCCACGCACACCGGAGCGATCTTGCCCGAGAGCACGCCCTTTTTGAGGCCGCGCATGATCTCTTCCGGCTCCAGGTGTTCCTCCTCAAGGTACTTTTCGAGAAGTTCGTCCTCCCCCTCGGCGGCGAACTCCACCATGTTTTTGCGCAGCCCCTCGGCAAGAGCCACCAGATCCTCAGGAAGTTTCTCCACCCGGACCTCGTGGCCTTCCGGAATGTAGACCTTGAGCTTGAGGAGGTCGATTATGCCCCTCAGACGGTGTTCCTCCCCCAGGGGATAGGCCACCGGAACCGGGCATATTTCCAGTTTTTCCTGGAGTTCACACAGGGTGTCCTCCAGACGGGCCTTTTCCTGGTCCAGTTTGTTCACGAAGACCAGGACCGGAAGCCCCTCCTCCCGAGCGGCCCGGTAGGCCTTTTCCAGCTGGACCTTGACCGGGGAGGTGGCATCCACCACCAGCACCGCCAGATCCGCGGCCCAGGTGGCGAACCGGGTATCCGCAAGGAAGTTGTCGTCCCCCGGGGTGTCCAGAAAGTAATAGGGAATTTTCCGCCACCGCAGGTGATAGGGACGGACCGAAAGGGTGGGACCCTCCCGGGGAGGTTTAAAGGACTCTCCGGCCAGGGTAAGCATCGCCTTGGCCAGTGCGGTCTTCCCGGCCCCGCTTTGCCCCAGAAGGACGAAAGTGCACATGCCCCCCTCCTTGCACCCCGTTTTAAGAAAGGCTAGCCCAGAAGGGGAAGTCCTGTCAAGAAAGCCAGCCGAGAATTTGCCGGGCGATTTTTTCCCCGGTAAGGCCGTACTTTTCCCGCAGAATTTGCGGGGAACCGTGCTCGATGAACCGGTCGGGAAGGCCGATGCGTTTTAGGTTAGTCTTTATCCCCCGGTCGGCCAGGCACTCGGCCACCGCCGAGCCGAAGCCTCCGGCCAGAACATTCTCCTCCACGGTGACCACTCGCCTGATCCGTGCGGCAAGGTCGCTGATGAGTTCTTCGTCCAGGGGTTTTACGAACCGGGCGTTCACCACCGCCGCGGAGATCCCCTCCCGGTCCAATTTTTCCGCGGCCTTCAGGGCCGGATGGACCATATTGCCTACGGCCAGGATGAGGAGGTCCGTTCCCTCCCTTAAAAGCTCGGCCTTTCCCCGGGGAATTTCCCGGAATTCGTCGTCCAGAGGAACCCCCGCCCCGGAGCCCCGGGGGTATCTTACGGCCACCGGCCCCGGAAGGGAAAGGGCGGTGTAGAGCATGTGCTGGAGTTCGTTTTCGTCCTTGGGGGCCATTACGGTCATGTTGGGGATTAGGCGCAGGTAGGAGAGGTCGAACTGGCCCTGATGAGTGGGTCCGTCCTCCCCCACGATTCCTCCCCGATCTATGGCGAAGATCACATGGAGATTGGGGAGGGCCACATCGTGGATGATCTGATCAAAGGCCCTCTGGAGGAAGGTGGAGTAGATGGCGCAGACCGGAATGAGTCCCTCCAGGGCCAGCCCCGCGGCGAAGGTCACCGCGTGCTGTTCGCAGATCCCTACATCGAAAAACCTTTCCGGAAAGCGTTCCCCGAAAGCCTTGAGCCCGGTTCCGGTGGGCATGGCCGCGGTGATGGCCACCAGGCGCGGTTCTGCTTCCCCGAGGCGCAGCATGGTGCGGCTGAAGACCTCGGTGTAGGAGGGAGGCCCGGAACTTTTCCTGAGCCGGCCGGTCTTCGGATCGAAGGGGCCCACTCCGTGGAAGGTCTCCGGGTCGGTTTCCGCGGGGAGATACCCCTTTCCCTTTTTGGTTAGCACATGCACGAGAAGGGGGCCGCGCATCTCCCGGATGTTCTCAAAGAGCTTGATGAGTCCGGCCAGATCGTGTCCGTCCACCGGCCCCACATACTCGAAACCCAGGGCCTCAAAGAGCATTCCCGGGGTGAGCGCGCTCTTGAGGAGCCCCTCGCTCTTGCGGAGCATGTGCAGGAAGTGTTCCCCCCCGGGAAGCCTCTCCATGATCCCCTCGATGTCCTTTTTGATCCGGCGGGCCAGCCGCCCGGTCATCTTCCGGGACAGATAGGAGGAGAGCGCCCCCACATTGGGGGAGATGGACATCTCGTTGTCGTTCAGAATCACGACGAGATCTTCCCGGAGGTGCCCGGCGTTGTTCAACCCCTCAAAGGCGAGCCCCGCGGTCATGGAGCCGTCCCCTATGACCACGAGCACCCGGCCCTCCTTACCCGCAAGACGGATCCCGGTGGCCAGCCCCAGCCCGGCGGAGATGGAGGTGCTGCTGTGGCCGGTCTCCACGATGTCGTGAGGGCTTTCGGAGCGCCTGGGGTAACCGGCGATCCCTCCATACTGGCGGAGGGTGTGGAACCGATCCCTGCGGCCGGTGATCAGTTTGTGGGCGTAGCACTGGTGGCCCACATCCCAGACGATGCGATCCCGCGGGGACTCAAACACATAGTGCAGGGCCAGGGTGAGCTCCACCACCCCTAGGTTGGGGGCGAGATGTCCCCCGTTTCGGGCCACCGTCTCCACGATGACTTCCCGCAACTCCGAGGCGAGCTTCTTCAGCTCCGTGAGGGAGAGTTCCTTCAGGTCCTTCGGACTGTTGATTCGGGGAAGAATGCGGCTCATGAGATTTAATTTTTACGGGAAAGGACATACCGGGCAAGGGCCCTCAGGGGGTCGGCCCCTTCGTCGAGGACGGAAAGGGCCGCTACGGCCCGCTCCACCAGCTCCTCAGCTCGCCTCCGGGCTGCTGAAAGACCCACCAGGGCCGGATAGGTGGCCTTGCCCCGGCGCTCGTCCGATCCCACGGGTTTGCCCAGTTCCCTTTCGTCACCGGTGACATCCAGGATGTCGTCCACGATCTGAAAGGCCAGCCCCAGGGCCTCCCCGTACCTTTGAAGGGCCCGGAGGGCTTCCTCGTTTCCCCCGGCCAGTATCCCCCCGGAGACCACCGAGGCCGCGATCAGGGCCGCGGTCTTATGCCGGTGAATGTAGGCCAGTTCCTCCTCGGAAACCCTGCGATTCTCGGCCAGGAGGTCGGCCATCTGGCCCACCACCATTCCGTGAATACCCGCGGCCCGGGCCACTAGGTGGATGGCCCGCAGCAACCGTTCCGGAGAGGTGCGGGCCAGAAGATCCGGATGGGTGAAGAGTTCGAAGGCCAGGGCCTGAAGACCGTCTCCGGCCAGAATGGCCGTGGCCTCGTCAAAGGCCCGGTGGCAGGTGGGAATTCCCCGGCGCAAATCGTCGTCGTCCATGGCCGGAAGGTCATCGTGGATGAGGGAATAGGTGTGGAGGCACTCCAGCCCGCAGGCGAAAAGGAGGAAATCCTCTCCCCGGCCTCCGCAGGCCTCGGCCCCGAGGAGACACAGGATGGGCCGGAGGCGTTTGCCTCCGGCAAAAAGACTGTACCGCATGGCGGAAATCACCCTCCCCCCCGGTTCCTCTCTCTCCGGAAGGATTTCGGAGAGTTTCCGGTCTATCAGACTGCGTTTCCGGGAGAGAAGTTCCTTCAGGGCCTCAGGACTCATGAACGATTTCTCCTTAGAGCCTCCTCCAGACTGATCGTCTCAAATCCTTCCTCGCTCTCCACCAGGACCTCCACCCGCTCCCTCATCTCCCGGAGGCTCCTCTCGCAAGCCCTTACCAGCCGCACCCCCTCCTCGTAAAGCGCCAGCGCCTCCTCCAGGGGAAGGTCCGGGGACTCCAGTTTTCTTACGATCTCCTCCAGTTGCCGGAGGCGTTCCTCAAGTCTCTGCGCCATTTTTTAAATTTGAAATTCTTTTGTATATAAAATTGAAAATTTCTGGGAGGTATATTTCTTTGGATTCTTGAATTTCGCCTCCCAAGTGTTTGTGATGTGGAAAAGTTTTTAAGTAAGAATGATGTGGAGAATTGTCCCATCTTATAATCATTTGTCCTTTTTTATTTTGCCAATGAAAAGCATATTTTCTTCGTCCATCTGTAAAAATATACTCTTTTATATATAAAACTGAGTCATCGATAAATTTTATTTCTGCAATTAATTTTTGAGCAGTGCCAAATTTGACATAATCTTTAATTTTATATTCTTTGATTATGCTTTCAAATTGCTTTACTAATTTGTAAAACATTCTTTCAATTCTTGTAGTTTTTTGCTCCAGTAATTGTACCCCTCCAGAGCAAATTCCCAGGCCATAAGATCTTCATAAACTTCAAAATCTTCCGGCTGTGATTCATATTCTTGCTTTAATTCTTCGAAATTTTTTTGATATTTTTTTTCAAAAAAACTGATTTCTTCTTTAAATTTTGAAATTCTGCTCAAAATTTCTGTGAAGAGATAGTCTTCTATAATTTCCTGTAAATTTCCGATATTTAAAGCTGCAAGTATTGGCTTTAGTTTCTCTTCTAATTCCATTACTCTCGCGCTCACCTCTTCTCCTCCCCGGTGAGGTATTGAATGAGCTTAACAAACGAGACCGGATCCACCTTTACCCCGGAAAGGTAGAGACCGAAGTGAAGGTGAGGGCCGGTGGCCCGACCGCTTGCCCCGGAAAGGCCTATGACTTCTCCCCTTCTCACCGCCTCTCCCCTTCTCACCAGAATACGGGAAAGGTGCGCGTAATAAGTATACACCCCGCAGCCGTGATCCAGAATGACCACCCGTCCCGGGAGGTAGAATTCCCCGGTGAGGACCACCCGGCCCTCCTGAGCGGACCGTACCGGGGTGCCCGCGGGCACGGCGAAGTCCACTCCTCCGTGAGGGCTGCGGGGTTCGCCGTTCAGGATCCGGCGCAGTCCGAAGGGGCTGCTCACCCGGCCCCGCACGGGAAGCTCGAAGGGTTCCTTCCATCGGCAGATCCCGCCCCGGTTGACCGCAAGCGTCCCGCGGAGGAGGGCCAGCTCCCGGCGTACCCGGGCCAGGATCTCCGGCGGAAAGGTCACCATGCGTCGGGGGAGGGTCAGGCGTTCCACCGGGTAGGTTTTGGGGAGGATACGCAGGGTCAGGCGGCGACTCCGGCGCCCTTCGATTTCGAGGGTAAAGGTTCCGGGTCGGGCCGAAAGCGGAACCGCCACCGGAAAGTAGGGTCTTCCGGCCAGAATCACCCGGAAAAACTCGTGCCCCAGAAAACGGGCCCGGGTTTCTCCGGCCCGGGCCGGGACGAGAAGGGCCTCTCCGGGATAGCCCTTCAGGGCGTCTGCCGGCGTCCTTACCGTCAGCAAAAGGAGGATCGAGATCAGGAGCCCTCCGGCCCGGCCTCTCACGGTTCCACCTCCTCCGTCCTGGCGAGGATCCGACCCCTGGAAAGAATGATTTCGAGTCTTTCCCCGGGGCTAACCTCTTCCGCCCGGCGCACGATCCTCCGGTCCGCAACCCTGCGCACCAGGCCGTAGCCTCTTCCCAGCACCGCAAGCGGGGAGACCGCCTCCAGGTGCCGCGCCAGGGAGGAAAGTTCGGTCTCCCTGGTGGCTACTAGGTGGAGAAGGCTCCGGGTAAGCCGCCGGGAAAGCTCCCGGAGATGTCGGCTCCGTTCGGCCAGCACCCGTCCCGGGTCCCGAAGGCGTCCGCGCAGGTGGTGAAGCTCCCTTTCGGTGTGAGCGAGGCGCCGGAGGATGGTCTCGGTGAGTTTCCGGTATCTTCGCCGGATCTCCTCGATCAGCCTTTCCCTTTCCGGAAAGACGAGGGCCGCAGCGGCGGTGGGGGTGGGGGCCCGGTGGTCGGCCACGAAGTCACAGATGGTGTAATCCACCTCGTGTCCCACCGCGGAGACCACCGGAAGTCTCGAACGGTAGACGGCCTCGGCCACGATGCGTTCGTTAAAGGCCCAGAGATCCTCCAGGGAACCACCTCCCCGGGTCACCACGATGAGATCCAGGTCGGGGATTTCGTTTAAACGGTGGATGGCCGCGGCGATCTCCTCGGCCGCCCCCTCCCCCTGGACCCGAACCGGATGGACGAGGATCTGGGCCGGCCAGCGGGAAAGGGCCACCCGGAGGAAGTCGTGAAGCGCCGCCCCGGAAAGGGAGGTTACCACCCCTACCCTCTCCGGAAAGGAGGGGAGCGGACGCTTGCGCTCCGGGTCAAAATATCCCAAACGACGGAGTTCTTCCTTGAGGGCCTCAAAGGCCGCCTGGAGAACCCCCGCCCCGAGGGGTTCCACCCTCCTGGCGATGAGACGATATTCCCCCCGGGGAGGATAGACGGAGATCCTTCCGAAACAAAGCACTCGCAGGCCCTCCCGCAGGGGAAAGGGAATTTCCCGGGCCTGATCCCGAAAGAGCACCACCCTGAGAAGGGCCCTTCCGTCCCTCAGGGAGAAGAACACATGCCCGGAATCGTGCTTTTTGAGCTGGGAGATCTCGCCCTCCACCCAAACCAGGAGAAAGTGTCGCTCCAGAAGTTCGTTTATGCGGGCGGTGAGCTCGCTTACGGTGAAGACGAGCCTTCGGCCTGTCTCCGCGCTCTCCCGAATCCCGGGGCTGGAAAATTCGATCACGCGATTTATCTTCCCTGTTGGAGTACCGGAAAAATTATACCCCATTTTACCGGAAAAGGGCGTGAGCGATCATGGTTAAAAAGGATCTTTACGAGATCCTGGGGGTGAGCCCGGACGCCAGCGAGGAGGAGATTAAGAGGGCCTATCGTCGTCTGGCCCGCAAGTATCATCCCGACCTCAATCCCGGGGATAAGGAAGCCGCCGAGCGTTTCAAGGAGATCAACGAGGCCTACGAGATCCTTTCCGATCCCCAGAAACGGGCCGAGTACGACCGTCTCCGCGAGGCGGCCCGGGCCTATCGTTTCACCACTCCCGGGGGAGAATCCGCGTACGATTTCGGGCTCTTCATGGAGCGTTTCGATCCCTTCGGGAGTTTTGCCGACCTCTTTGCCGATCTTTTCGGCTACGAGCGGGAGGAGGCCCCGGAAGCCGGGGCGGATGTGCTTTATCGGGTGGAGGTGGATCTGGCCGATCTGGTTTCCGGCAAACCCCTCACCTTTGAGATCCCTTTTGAGGAGCCCTGTCCCTCCTGTCACGGTCAGGGCCACGACCTTTCCGCGGCGGAGAGGTGTTCGGTCTGTGGCGGTCGCGGCCGTCGGGAGATGCGCCGGGGGCCGGTGCGCATCATCGAGGTGTGTCCCTCCTGCGGCGGTTTCGGTCGTCGTTATACCCGCCCCTGCAGGGAGTGTCGGGGACGGGGCACGGTGGTGCGCCGGGAGAGGGTCTCGGTTACCCTCCCCCCGGGGGCCGACGACGGCACCCGCATCCGTATTCCGGGAAAGGGCCGCCCCGGCAAGCGCGGAGGTCCTCCAGGGGATCTCTATCTGGAGATCCGGGTGCGGCCGGATGCGCGTTTTGAAAGAAGAGGGTATGATCTTTACCTGAAACATCCGGTGGACCTGTTTACGGCGGTGCTGGGTGGCGAGGTGATCGTGCCCACCCTTACGGGCAGGGTGAAGCTTCGGATTCCCCCCGGGACGCAGAGCGGTCAGAAGTTTCGCCTGCGCGGCCAGGGACTCTACCGGCCGGACGGCTCCCGGGGTGATCTCTATGTGGAGGTGCAGATCACCGTCCCCACCCGGCTGAGCCCCGAGGCCCGGAAGAAGTTCGAGGAACTGCGGGCCCTGATGAGCTAGGGAGTCGGAGCTTGCGCTGTCCCTCCTGCCAGAAAGAGGACACCAAGGTGGTGGATTCCCGCACCACGGGCGAGGGTTTCGTGGTGCGCCGTCGGCGGAAGTGTCCGAATTGCGGTTTTCGTTTTACCACCTACGAGCGCCTGGAGCTTTCCCTGCCCCGGGTGATCAAGAAGGACGGCCGTCGGGAACCCTTTTCCCGCGAGAAGGTGCTCGCCGGGATCCGTAAGGCCTGCCACAAGCGCCCGGTAAGCGAGGAGACCATCGAGAACTTCGTGAGCGCTCTGGAACGGGAACTCTTTGAAAGCGGCGAGAGGGAGGTCCCCTCAAGCTACATCGGGGAGCGGGTCATGGATAAGCTCCGGGAATGGGACGAGGTGGCCTATGTGCGGTTCGCCTCGGTTTACCGGGAATTCCAGGATGTAAACGAATTCGTGGAACAGGTGGCCCAGCTGATAAAGAGAAAGCGTCGGGGTGGAGGGGAGGACGGGGTCGAGGACGAGGTGGATCAGATCATAAAGCGGAGGCGTCGGCGTGGACGCAAGGGTGGTAAGTAGGCTCGTCTTTCCGCTGGATGTGCCGGATCTTTCCGAGGCCCGGCGCTGGGTGAGGAGGCTCAAGGGCCTGGTGGGCGTTTTCAAGGTAGGGCTGGAGCTGTTCGTGGCCGAGGGGCCCGCGGCGGTGGAGATGGTCCGGGAAGAGGCCGGGGCGGAGGTGTTTCTGGATCTCAAGCTGAACGACATACCGGCCACGGTGGCGGCGGCGGTGCGCTCGGCCTCCCGGCTGGGGGCGGACATGCTCACCGTGCACATGCTGGCGGGGCGGTGGGCGGTAAGGGAAGCGGCCCGGGCCGCCGAGGGAGGGCTCAGGATTTTCGCCGTCACCATCCTCACCTCCCTCTCCCGGGCCGATCTCATGGAGGTGGGCTATTCCCCCGAGCTCTCCCGGGACATAGGAGAGGCGGCTCTGCGTCTGGCCGGCCTGGCCTACCGCTGCGGGGTCCACGGGGTGGTCTGTTCGGCCAAGGAGGTGGCCCGCGTCAAGGAGGCCTATCCCCACCTTCTTACCGTGGTGCCCGGGGTGCGTCCGGACTGGCTCGACGAACACCTCGCCGACGACCAGAAGCGCATCGCCTCTCCACGGGAGGCCATTTCCGCCGGGGCCGATTACCTGGTGGTGGGCCGTCCCATCCGGGAATCCCCGGATCCCCGGGGCGTGGCCGAGCGTATCCTTTCCGAGATGGCCGAGGCCTTTGCCGAAAGGTACGGGGGATGAGACGCACCGGAGTGGCCGAACTCCCTCTTCACGGGGGAAGGGCTCCCCGCTGGCTTTTTCAGCGGATGGTGCGTTTGAGCCGGGCCCTGGTGCTGGTCATTCTCGAGGAGTTCGGGCGCAACGAGCTCCTGCGGCGGCTCTCGGATCCCTTCTGGTTCCAGGCCTTCGGATGCGTGCTCGGGTTCGACTGGCACTCCTCCGGTCTCACCACCACGGTGTGCGGTGCCCTAAAGGAGGCCCTGAAGCCCCTGGCCCGGGAAACGGGGGTTTTCGTCTGCGGGGGAAAGGCCCGGGCCAGCCTGCGCACCCCTCAGGAGATCCTTTCCTGGGCCGAAAGGGTTGGGCTTCCGGAAAGCTTCAGGGAATTCCCCGAGATCTCCCGCCTCACCGCCAAGGTGGACAACACCGCTCTTCAGGACGGATACCAGCTCTACCACCACACCTTCGTTTTCACCGTGGACGGAGAGTGGGCCGTGATACAACAGGGACTTAACGAGAGCACCTCCTACGCCCGGCGTTATCACTGGTTTTCGGGAAGTCTCCGGGATCCGGTGGAGGAACCCCACACGGGGATCGCCTCGTTGCGGCGGGAGCAGGTGGTCCTCGACCTCACTGCCCGGAGGAGCCGCCCGGTGCGGGAGGCCCTGTGCGAGATGCTCCGGGAGCCCCCGGAAAAGATCCTGGCCGAAATCAAGAGGGCGGTCTCCCTGACCCTCCCCGGCCGACACGATCTCCGGGAGTCCGATCTTCACCCCCGGGGTCTGGAAAAGGTCCTGCTTGCCGCTTACGAAAGGCCTCCGCGGGACTTCCGCGAGCTTCTGGCCATCCGGGGGCTCGGTCCCCGGAGCCTCCGGGCCCTCACCCTGGTGTCCGAGCTCCTCTACGATGTGGAGGCCTCCCGGGAGGATCCGGCCCGCTACGCCTTCGCCCACGGAGGCAAAGACGGCCATCCCTTTCCCGTGGACCGAAGGGTCTACGACGAAACGGTGGCCTTTCTGGAGGAAACCCTCCGGCGGACCCGGGTGGGCGACCGGGACCGCCTTTCCGCCTTCCGCCGCCTCTCAAACCTTTTTAAACTTTAGCAAGTGTAATTTTCCAAAAAAAATAGAATTTTTTCAAATAGTTGGACAAAAATTCGATTTTTTGGAAATTACTGTCTTTTAGCTCCCTTGACAGACTCCCGGCTTTTTGCTTTTAAAGGGGAAGCCATGACCTTAAAAGCGGCCCGTATCCTCAAGGCGCATGAGAGTTCTCTCTTTAAGGTGTTGCGGGAAAAGGTGTATGAGACTTTCCCGAGGGAGACGGTTCGCTTTTTGAAGAGGGAAACCGATCGTTTCGAGAATCCTCTCGGGTATCGGCTGGAGGAGGGGCTAAAGGGTCTGGTAAATCAGCTGGCGGGAGATCTTTCCTGGGAGAGGGTGGATTATTATCTGGACCGTATTATTAAGATCGAGGCGGTTCAGAGTCGCAGGCCGTC
This sequence comes from Thermosulfurimonas sp. F29, assembly GCF_019688735.1. Lineage (NCBI taxonomy): Bacteria > Pseudomonadati > Thermodesulfobacteriota > Thermodesulfobacteria > Thermodesulfobacteriales > Thermodesulfobacteriaceae > Thermosulfurimonas > Thermosulfurimonas sp. F29. Next base: position 30,669 of record NZ_JAIFYA010000003.1, on the reverse strand, counting down.
GGAGGCGCTGGCTTTTCTCTTTTTTCTGAAGTCAGCGGTTCGGGAGGTGGTAGGGGAGGAGATTTTGCGCCAGTATGGTCCGGAGGCATTGTTGGAGGTAGAGGATCGTATTGATGCTTTTATGCTTCGGGCTTTTAATCAATACATGGAGGCCCGGGAAAGGCTCAACGAGATAAAGTTTCAGGAGTGGAAGAGCCGGCTTTATCTTCTTCTCAAGAGGGCGGGTTATCTTTATGACGAGAGGGAGGGGAGCCTCCCGCCGGAGGCTTCTTATAACGAAAAAACTCACTAGGGGTCGGGATCTATGAATGTGGTAGCCGCATTGGTGGCCGTCATCGGGATGGTTATTTTGGTCTGGTTGGGGGTCGGTGTATTAAAGCTCTACACCCTTTTCGGGGTGGTGGTACCCTACGCAGCCTTTCTTACCTTCCTCATCGGTCTGGTTTACCGGATGGTGAACTGGGCCAAGTCTCCTGTGCCTTTCAAGATCACCACCACCTGCGGGCAGCAGAAGAGTCTTCCCTGGATCAAGCACAGCCGTCTGGAGAGTCCGGCCAACAACTTCGAGGTGGTGTTGCGCATGGCCCTGGAGGTTCTGGCCTTCCGGTCGCTTTTCCGGAATCTGCGGGCCGATCTTCGGGGCCGGAAACTCTACTACGGTTCCAGTAAGTGGCTTTGGCTGGGGGCCATCCTTTTCCACTGGTCTTTCTTCATTATTCTAATTCGGCACTTCCGGCTCTTTTCTTATCCGGTGCCCGGTTTTATTAAGACCCTTGATGCGGTGGATAGTTTCTTTCACATAGGGCTACCTCATCTTTACATGACCGATGTGGCCATTCTGGCCGGTCTTACCTTCCTTCTTCTCCGGCGCCTGGTGGACGCCAAGGTGAACTACATTTCGCACGCTTCGGATTACTTTCCGCTCTTTCTCATCTTCGGTCTGGTGATTTCCGGAATGCTCATGCGGTACTTCCTCCGGGTGGATCTCGTTTCGGTTAAGGAGCTCACCATGGGGCTGGTGACCCTGCATCCCAAGGTGCCGCAGGGGATAGGTCTGATTTTCTTCGTGCACCTTTTCTTCATCAGCGTGCTGGTGGCCTACTTCCCCTTCAGCAAGCTGGTGCACATGGTGGGGGTCTTTTTCAGCCCCACCCGCAACCTTCCCAACGACAACCGTCGGGTGCGGCACATCAATCCGTGGTGGGAGGGTGTTCCGCCTAAGTTCCTGACTTACTGCGAGTGGCAGGAGAAGTTTAAGGACAAGCTTGAGGAGTCCGGGCAGCCCATAGACGAGGACTGTTACGAAAAGAAATCCTAAAGAAGGGGTTGAACCATGGCGCTACCTAAAAGAGACGAGCTCTTGAAGGAAGTAAATTACGATCGGATGCCGGAAAAACACTGGATGGACACCAAGCCGGAGTTTCGTCCGGGCACCTACTGTTATGCCGGCGAACCGGAGGTGGTGAAGGACCTGGGGCTTCCCAATCCCCGCAAGTGGCAGCCCCACGACGAGGACTGGAAGCTTCCCGAGAACTGGAAGGAGATCGTGCTAAACGCCATCCGGGATCGGATGAATCGATTCCGGTCCTTCAAGCTTTTTATGGATATCTGCGTGCGCTGCGGTGCCTGTGCGGACAAGTGTCACTTCTTCCTGGGGACCGGAGATCCCAAGAACATGCCGGTTCTCCGGGCGGAGCTCATGCGTTCGGTGGTCAAGGGGGAGTTTACCCGGAGCGGGAAGCTTTTCGGGCGGCTGGCCGGGGCCCGGAAGCTCACCGAGGATGTAATCAAGGAGTGGTTTTATTACTACTATCAGTGTACGGAGTGCCGCCGTTGCTCGGTCTTCTGTCCCTACGGGATCGACACGGCGGAGATCACCATTCTGGCCCGGGAGATCCTGCACGAGATCGGGGTGAACATCGACTGGATTCTCAAGCCGGTGCGCTTTTCCGCGGAGATCGGAAACCACATCGGCCTTCAGCCGCACACCATCAAGGAAAACATTGAATTTTTGCTGGACGACATCGAGGAGATAACCGGCATTCGTCCCGAGGTGCCCCTCAATAAGAAGGGGGCGGAGATCCTCTTCGTGACCCCCTCGGCGGACTTCTTTGCCGACCCCGGAATCTACACCTTCATGGGTTATGTGCTTCTCTTTCACTATCTCGGTCTGGACTGGACGCTGAGTACTTATGCGGCCGAGGGTGGAAACTTTGGATTTTTTACTTCACACGAGATGATGCGGAAGCTTCACGCCAAGATCTATCACGAGGCGGAGCGTCTGAAGGTCAAGTGGATTCTGGGCGGTGAGTGCGGGCACATGTGGCGGGTGGTGCACCAGTACGAGGACACCATGCTCGGGCCTGCGCCGAAGAACCTGGAGGTGCCCAAATCTCCCATAACCGGTACGGTTTTTGAGCACGCGAAAAGCACCAAGATCGTCCACATCTGTGAATTTACCGCGGACCTCATCGCTCACGGAAAGCTTGAGCTCGATCCCAGTCGGAACGATCACCTGGTGGTCACCTTCCACGACTCCTGCAACACCTCCCGGGGCATGGGTATCTTTGAGGAGCCTCGTTTCATCCTCAGGCATGTCTGCAACAACTTTTACGAGATGCCCGAAAACACCATTCGGGAGAAGACCTTCTGCTGCGGAAGCGGATCCGGTCTCAATACCGACGAATACATGGAGATGCGGATGCGGGGTGGTTTCCCCCGGGCCAACGCCGTGGAATATGTGCACGAGAAACACGGGGTCAATCATCTGGCCTGCATCTGTGCCATTGATCGAGCTACGCTCACACCCCTTATGAAATACTGGGTGCCGGCGGTGAGTGTGGGCGGCGTGCACGAACTGGTGGGTAACGCCCTGGTGATACCGGGCGAAAAGAAACGCACCACCGACCTTCGTTTTCAGCCCTTAAAAGGAGCCGAGGAGGAGGCCTAAAATGTACAACAGCGACAAGGTGATTCCGGGGATTATTATCTTCGTTCTGTTCGTGACGTTTCCCATCTGGTGGAATCACGCCAAGACGGTGGCGGCGCCTCAGCCGGAGTTGCCCAAAGGGCGCTGTGTGGAGTCCAAGGCTTACATGCGCTCGCATCACATGCAGCTTCTCAATCGGTGGCGAAACGAGGCTATTCGGGAGGGGATGCGGATTTACACCTCTTCGGACGGGAAACGTTTTTGGATCAGTCTGCAGAACGGATGTATGAAGTGCCATCACGATAAAAGTAAGTTCTGTGACCGCTGTCACAGGTTTGCGGCGGTGGAGCCCTATTGCTGGAACTGCCACATTCCTCCGGAGACGAAGAAGTTTGAGGAACCCAGGGCCTCCAGGTTACTGCGATTGTTTCATGTGCCGCCTAAACTGGTAGGAACGAAAAATACCGAAGAATAGAGCAGAATTCACGTAGGAGGCAAGGAGACAATGGACAGAAGAAAATTTTTGAAGCTGGCGGCGATTTCGGCGACTCTGGCCGGGGGGGTGCCGGGATTTTTCAACCGGGAGGTGAAGGCCAAGGCATATACGCCACCCCCGGGTGCGCTTACGGCCAGGCGGTGGGGAATGGCCATTGATATAAAGAAGTGCTGGGAACATCCCGAGTGTAATGACTGTATAAAGGCCTGTCATTACATTCACAATGTTCCGCACATCCCGGATCGCAAGCGGGAGGTGAAGTGGATCTGGAAGGATGAATTCGAGCATGTATTTCCGGACAAACCCAATGAATTTAACAATATCCTGCTTGCGCATAAACCCTTTCTTCTGCTCTGTAACCACTGTGAACATCCTCCCTGCGTGCGGGTGTGTCCCACCCAGGCGACCTTCAAGCGGGAAGACGGTATCGTGATGATGGATTATCACCGTTGCATTGGTTGCCGGTTCTGTATGGCGGCCTGTCCCTTCGGGGCCCGGAGTTTCAACTGGGTGGACCCCCGACCCTACATCGAGCACTTCAATCCGGAGTTTCCCACCCGGATGAAGGGTGTGGTGGAGAAGTGTCTCTTCTGTTACGAAAGGCTGGAGAAGGGGCAGATTCCGGCGTGCGTGGAGGCCTGCAAGCACAAGGCGCTGATCTTCGGAGATCTTGAGGACGAGAATTCCGAGATAAGCCGGTTGCTCCGGTCGAGGTTTTCCATTCGCCGTAAGGCTGAACTTGGCACCGGGCCTTCGGTGTTTTACCTGATCGGTTAAAAAGAAAAATAAAGCGAGGGGTGAGCCATGTTTGAAAAGGCTTTGGTAGGGAGCAGAAAATACTGGTTGTGGCTGGCCTTTCTGGGGGTACTTATTCTTATAGGGTTTCTGGCCTTTCTGGCCCAGCTCCAGTACGGTCTGGGTATCACCGGGATGAGCCGGGATGTGTCCTGGGGGTTTTATGTGGCTCAGTTTACCTTTCTGGTGGGGGTGGCGGCCTCGGGAGTGATGGTGGTGCTCCCTTACTATCTTCATAATCATAAAGTTTTCGGGCCGGTTACGGTCTTCGGCGAGTTTCTGGCCATCGCCGCGGTAATTATGTGTCTTCTCTTCATTATTGTGGACATCGGACAGACGCACCGGCTCTTTAATGTCCTGCTCCATCCCACTCCTCATTCCATGCTCTTTTATGACATGATCGTTCTTAACGGGTACCTGGCGCTCAATGTGATTTGCGGGTGGGCGGCTCTTCACGGGGAGTACAAGGGGGTGAAGTATCCCCGTTGGGTGGTGCCCTTCATATACCTTTCTATTCCCTGGGCGTTTAGCATCCACACGGTTACGGCTTTTCTGTACGCCGGTCTTCCCGGAAGACACTTCTGGCTTACGGCCATTATGGCTCCCCGGTTTCTGGCTTCGGCTTTCTGTTCGGGTCCGGCTCTTCTTCTCATTGCCCTTCTCATTGCTCAGAAGGTCTCCCGTTTTCGTGTGGATCCCATGGCCATCGATACCCTGAGTAAGATCATCACCTATGCCCTTCTGGCCAATATCTTCTTCTTCGGTTGTGAGCTCTTCACCGCTTTTTACAGTAACATTCCGGGACATAAGGCCTCCCTCATTTATCTCTTTAGAGGACTTGAGGGGCATGCGGAGTGGGTGATTTTCATGTGGATGGCCTGGCTGCTAATGGCGGGGGCGGCTCTACTGCTCGTAATCCCGGCGACCCGTAAGAACATAAATACCCTGGTTCTGGCCTGTATCATGCTTTTTATCGGGGCCTGGATTGACAAGGGTATCGGGCTTCTTACGGGTGGTTTTACCCCCACTCCTTTTGAGACCGTTACTCCCTATCGTCCCACGGTACCAGAGCTTTTAATCTCGCTGGGTATCTGGGCGGTTGGTTTTCTGATTATGACCGTGCTTTTCAAGATTGCCGTGGCCGTAAAGGAAGCTCGTGCTGCCTAGATTTTGAATAATCAATGTTCAGAATCTTTTATGCCCGGAGAGGAAGGATCTCCGGGCTTTTTTATTTTTGCCTTCGGGAAGATTTGAAGCTAAAGTAGGACCGATTATGATTTCGATTCCACGCCTTGTCATATCGGCCCAGAAGGGGGGAGCGGGAAAGACCCTTCTCACCCTCGGTCTCCTCCGGGTCTTATCCCGGAGGGGGTATCGTGTGGCTCCCTTCAAGAAAGGGCCGGATTACATCGACGCCGGCTGGCTTTCTCGGGCATCCGGGCATCCCTGTCGGAACCTGGATCCCTTCCTCATGACGGACCGCCAGATTCTGAGGCTCTTTTCGGTGGGGGCACGGGGAGCGGATCTGGCGGTGGTGGAGGGCAACCGGGGACTATTCGACGGAGTGGATCTCGAGGGCTCGTGCAGTACCGCCCGTCTGGCCCGTCTCCTTCGAGCTCCGGTGATCCTGGTTCTGGATTGTACCAAGGTTACGCGGAGTCTCGCGGCTCTGGTTCACGGATTCCAGAGTTTTGAAGAGGGGGTGGTTTTACGCGGAGTGGTGCTCAACCGCGTGGCCCGGGTCCGACACGAAACCATCATCACCCGATCCATCGAACACTACACCGGGGTACCCGTTTTGGGAGCTCTACCCAGACTCCGGTTCCCTTTTCCGGAAAGACATCTAGGTCTGGTGCCCTGGCAGGAATTCCGGGCCGAGGAGGAGCTTTTCGGAATGCTGGAGGAGGTCCTTCTGGAAAACCTGGATCTGGATAGGGTTCTGGAGATTGCCGGAGATGCCTCTCCCCTGAATATATCCGGGGAGGGTCTGTGGGAAGCCTCCTCCGAGCTTTCCGGAATGCGCATCGGTGTTTTGCGGGATCGGGCCTTTCAGTTTTATTATCCGGAAAATCTTGAGGCCCTGGAAGTTCTGGGGGCAAAGCTGGTCTATCTCGACGCCCTGCGGGATGCGCGTTTGCCCGAGATTCATGCCCTTTACATAGGTGGAGGGTTCCCGGAAACGCAGGCCGAGGCCCTTTCCGAAAATCGTTCCTTTCTCCGGGATCTGCGCGAGGCCGGAGAGGAGGGACTGCCCATCTATGCGGAGTGCGGAGGACTGATGTATCTAGGGGAGACGGTCTCCTGGAAGGGGCGGAGCTTTCCCATGTGCGGGTTGCTTCCCATTGATTTTGAGGTCCGCGAGAGGCCCGTGGGACACGGGTACACGGTGGTGCGGGTGCGGGAGGAAAACCCCTTCTATCCGGTGGGGGCTCTCATTCATGGGCATGAATTTCACTATTCTCTTCCCCGTATAAAGGATCCCGGGAGAGTGCGGCTGGTGCTGGAGGTGGAGCGGGGTTTCGGTTTCGACGGGCGATGTGACGGAGCGGTTTACAAAAGGATTTTCGGCACTTATACTCATGTCCATGCGGTGGCAACTCCCCTGTGGCTGGAGGGGATGGTGAAGGTCCTGCGGGGGAAAAGCTCTGCTGGAGCCTGGGGCAGGACCCTCTCCCTCAGCGGAGGGGTGGGTAAATCCAATTTTAAAATCTAAAGGAAGGAGGTTGGTTATGTTCGAGATCACCATCAACTACGACACCTGTGATGCGGATCAGGAGTGCATCAACGCCTGTCCGGCCCAGGTCTACGACGAGGGTGAGGACGGCAAGCCCGTGGTGGCCCGGCCGGAGGACTGCCTGGGGTGTGAGACCTGTGTGGAGGTGTGTCCCACGGGCTCCATCACCGTGCAGGAGGTCTAGAAAACTGCGGGGGGCGCAGGCCCCCCGGTTAATTTTTGAATTTGAAACCCTGATTTGTATCTCGCCCGTAAGCGTACCGCAAAGGGTTATCGTTATTATCTTCGCGTTTCCGTAAAGAAAGGAGCTTGCTGGGAGGCGCGGGATCTCCTCTGCCTGGGGGAAGATCCTTCGGCTTACCTTCGCTACCCCGGTGGCAAGGCCTTTTATGTATCCGAGGAGCTGGAGGAGACCCTTCGAGACCTGGGGGTGGAGACCGACCAGTGGGAACTGGAGCGGATCTTTTTCCGGTTCGTGAAACCGGAAATCCGGGAGTATCTTCGCCCCTATGTGGATCGTTCCCGCCCTCGTGCTCCGCGCTTCAGTCGCAGGGAACAGTTGCGTCTTCAGGCCACCCTGCATCCCTTCGATTGCCGCAGGCTCGTCTTTCTCAAGCTCGGGTCCGGGCGTTCGGAACTTGTGCTGCGAAAGCCCCTCCCCTTCCTGAACCAACTCCTGGAGAAAAGCCGGGACGAGATCGAACAGCTCCTCTGGGACTACGAGGACAGATTGCGTCCCCGGGAGGTGGTGAGCTACATCTATCACGCCTTCGCCCTCTGGGATTACTTCCCCGGGGCTCTTACCCGTTATTTTCCCGAGGCCCGTCTTCAGAAAGATCTCGACGAGGCCTTTCTGCGGGCCCTGTGTGAGACGGCCCGGGACGAATCCTACCGCATGGGGCTTTCCGAGGAGGAGGTCCTGCGGGACTATCTTTCCCGTTATGTGATTCTCTACTTCGACACCACCGAGGCCCAGAGACGCTTTTTTGAGGAAAGCCGGAGCGGGCGCTGGGCCCGCCGGGAGGTCCTGGTTCGAGCGGCCCGTTACTTCGGGCTTTCCCCGGAGGCTTTAGAAAAAATGGGCCGAAGGGAGCTTCTGCGCCTCTTCCGGGAGCGGGCCAAGGAACTTCATCCCGATCGCGGCGGAAGCAAGGAGGCCTTCATCCTCCTGCGGCGCATCTTCGAGGAACTCATGGAGGCCCTGGGCTACCGCCGCAGATTCTAAAATTCCTCGATGGAACCCCCCTCGGTTTCCGCAAGGCGGGCGAGGGCCTCCTTGTAGGCGGAAAAGGCCTTCTCTCCCCAGAGCACCATCCGCACCAAACGGGGCTTTTCGTTCTCTTTGAGAAACTCCGCTATGGTCCGCAGGGCGATGGGGGCGGCCTCCTCAAGTGGATAACCGTAGGCCCCGGTGGAAAGGGAGGGAAAGGCCACTGAATCGAGCCCCAGCTCCAGGGCCCTCCTGAGGGATTCCCGATAGGCGCTTTCGAGAAGCTCCGGTTCTCCGCTTCGTCCATCCCGATAAACGGGTCCCACCGCGTGGATCACATAGCGGGCCTTCAGACGCCCGGCTCCGGTGACCACCGCACCCCCGGTGGGACAATGCCCTATCTTCCGGGCTTCCTCGGCGATGCTCGGCCCTCCCTTGCGATGGATGGCTCCGTCCACCCCTCCGCCGGGAATCAGCCGTTCGTTGGCAGCGTTTACGATGGCCTCGGTGTCCTGCTCGGTAATGTCCCCCTGGACGAGCTCCAGTACCTTTTCCCCTAACCGTATCCTTACGCCCATACCCCCACCTCCCGAAAAATTTTGTTTATAATATAATTCGAATGCGCTGTTGTGCCGATCTGGAATTCCGGGGCCGCAGGATTACCCTTCTTTTTGAGAACGGAGTTCTCCGCCGCGTTATTCTGGGAGGGGCGGACTTTGAGGGGATTCCCCGGGCCCCGGGGGGCCTTCTCACGCCCTTTCGCCGGGAGTTTGAGGCCTATTTCGAGGGGCACCGGGACTATCCGGACTGTCCTTACCTCCTGGAGGGATCTCCTTTTTTTCGCCGGTGTCTGGAGATCCTTCGCAAAATTCCCCGGGGAGAGGTGCGCACCTACGGATGGCTGGCCGCGGAGGCGGGGCGGCCCGGGGCGGCCCGGGCCGTGGGGAGGATCCTGGCCGCCAATCCCCTCCCTCTCCTCTTCCCCTGCCACCGGATAGTGGGAAAGAAGAACCTCGGGGGATTTTCCGCGGGAAGGGACTGGAAGGAATTCCTCCTCGACCACGAGAAGGCCTTGCCTTTCCGGGGGTCTTCTGACACCTCTGTCGTTTTTTTGACGCAGAAGAGGGAAAGACGGGCCCCTTAGAGGCCCGATGGGGTTTGGTATGAGGTTTGCATAAATTCAAAACCAGGGAGGTTGGTGATGGCTGAGGAGAAGAAAGGCGGGGGCAAGAAGTTACTTATTTTTATCGTTATAGGGGTGGTGCTTCTGGTGGGGGCCGGGGTGGCGGCTTACTTTCTGCTTTTTTCCAAACCGGCCCCTCCGCCGGAGGAGACGCAGCAGGAGGCTCAACCCCAGGAGCCGGAGGTGGGTCCCTTTTTACAGCTCAATCCCTTCGTGGTGAATCTGGCCGATCCCACCGGACGCCGGTACCTTCGGGTGAAGATCGCCCTGGAGCTTAAGGACGAAAAGGTCCTTTCCGAGGCCAACAACCGCATTCCCCAGATCAACGACACCATTATTATGGTCCTTTCCTCGAAGACGGTGGAGGAGGTCCTGGCCCCGGAGGGCAAGTCCGAGCTTCGTTTCGAGATAATGAACAAGCTCAATCAGCTCCTCGGGCCCGGTACGGTCCGGGGGGTTTACTTCACCCAATTCGTGGTGCAGTGATGGACAAGGTTCTCACCCAGGAAGAGATAGACGCCCTTCTGGCCGGCCTCGAGGGCGGGGCGGTGGACACCACCCCCGAGCCTCCCAAGGAGGAGGGGGTTCGTCCCTTCGACTTTCGACACTATGCGGTCTCAACCCGGATCAAGATCCCCGGTTTCGAGGTCATCAACGAACACCTGGCCCGGGGGCTCCGGATGGGCTTTTCCACCCTTCTTCGGGAGATCGTGGAGGTAAACAGCGAACCCATCCAGATGGAAAGATTTCGCGACTTTCTGAATCGCATCCCGGTGCCCACCTCCATTCACATCTTCCGTCTGGAACCCCTGCGCGGGCAGGCCCTGCTGGTGATCGACGCTCCTCTGGTCTTCGCCTTCGTGGAACGCTTCCTGGGTGGAGGGGAACGAAAGCTCATCAAGGTGGAGGGGCGGGAGTTTACCACCATCGAACAGCGCCTCATCCGGCGGGTGGTGGATCACATATTTCAGGAGCTCGAGCGGGCCTGGAAGGGGATTCAGCCCATCAGGTGCAAGTATGTGCGCGGGGAGGTCAATCCCCAATTCGCCCGGGTCCTCCAGCCGGAAGAGATCGTGGTGGTGTGTAACTTCGAGGTGGACATCGAGGGCATCACCGGAAAGATCGCCTTCTGTTATTCCTTCGGCACCCTTCAGCCCATCAAGAGCAAGCTTTACGCCCCCTATCAGGTGGAGGAAACCACGGATCCCTACTGGCAGAAGCAACTCGAGGAGATAATTTTTTCCACGGAGGTGGAACTCAGGGGCTATCTCGGGCATGCCGGTATAAAGATTAGAGATCTTCTCTCGCTAGAGCCCGGAGATGTTCTGATTCTTGAGGAGAAGGCGGGCGAACCCCTCACCGTGACCATTGAGAACATTCCCAAGATAAAAGGGGAACTGGGGATTTACCGCAAATACAAGGCCATCAGGGTGAAGGAATTTATTCAGCTCAGGGAATAGGAGGATTCGTCATGAGTGAAGATCTTAGAGAGGAAACCCGGGAGGATCTCGGTCAGGAGGCCTCTCAGGAATCGGAGGTTCCCTCCGGGACTCCGGAGGCCGGGGAAGAGACCGCCGGAGAGGGGGCTTCGGGAGAGAAGTCCGGAGAGGGGTCCTCGGAGGAGGACCTCATGGCCATGTGGGAGGAGGCCTTAAAGGAAGCCGGCGGTGAAGGAGGAAGTGACGCGTCCTCTTCGGAGGATTCTCCGGAGGAGGCTGCGCCGGCCGGAGAAGCCATCGAAGTGGCTCAGCCGGAGCTCAAGGAGTTCAAGGAGGCACCTGCCGAAGGACCTCATCCGGATCTTGAGTTCATCCTGGACATACCCCTTGAGGTGTGGGTGGAGATAGGACGCACCAAGATGCCCATAAATGATCTCCTCAAACTCACCCAGGGATCCATCATCGAGCTTAACAAGATGGCCGGGGAGCCGGTGGAGATCTATGTGAACGGGAAGCTCATGGGACGGGGCGAGGTGGTGGTGGTGAACGATCGTTTCGGGGTGCGACTTACCGAGATCCTGAGCCCTCAGGAGAGGATACGAAAACTCGGGGAATAGAGATGCCGGTTTCGGTGTATCTGAAGGTTCTGGGGGCCACTTTTCTGGTGCTCGGAATGTTTCTGGTATTCTTTTACCTTCTGCGCCGGGGGCGTCTCAGGCTTTCCGCGGGAAGCGGAGAGATAGAAATTCGGGAGATTCGTCCTCTGGACTTCAAGAATCGTCTGGTTCTCGTCCGGGTGCGGGGAAGTCTTTTGCTTCTCGGCCTTTCGGAAAAGGCGATATCCTTTCTCAAGGAGTGGCCGGATGAAGAAACTTAGGTGGCTCACCCTTTTCCTCCTGTGGAGCCCTCCGGCCCTGGCGGTAACCCTCCCCGCGGTGCGTCTTTCCCTGGAGCCCGCCAAGGGGCCCGAGCAGGTGGCCCCGGTGCTCCAGATCCTCCTTCTCCTCACCGTGCTCTCCGTGGCGCCGGCCCTTCTCCTCATGCTCACCTCCTTTACCAGGCTGGTGGTGGTCTTCAGCCTTCTCCGTCACGCCCTAGGGACCCAGCAGACCCCGCCCAACCAGGTGCTAATCTCTCTGGCCCTTTTTTTAACCTTTTTTATAATGGCTCCGGTCTTTCGGGAGGCCTATCAGCGGGGCATTCAGCCTTACCTGGATCATCAGCTCACCGAGGAGGAGATGTTCCGGGAGGCCCTCAAGCCCTTTCGACAGTTCATGCTGAAAAACACCCGGGAGAAGGATCTGGCCCTTTTCGTGAAGATCCGGGGGGAAAAACGCCCCCGCAACCCCGGGGAGGTCTCCACCCTCTCCCTCATCCCGGCCTTTATGATCAGCGAACTGCGCACGGCCTTTGAGATCGGTTTTCTTCTCTACATCCCCTTTCTAGTCATCGACATGGTGGTTTCGAGCGTGCTTCTTTCCATGGGGATGCTCATGCTACCGCCCATGATGATTTCCCTTCCGCTGAAACTGCTTCTGTTCGTCCTGGTGGACGGCTGGAACATCCTGGTGGGGTCTCTCGCCCGAAGTTTCTTCTGAGAAGGAGGCAACCATGACCGAGCAGACCGTGGTCTATCTGGCCCGCCAGACCGTGGAACTTACGCTTCTACTTTCGGCCCCCATGCTCATCGCCGGTCTGGTGGTGGGGCTCATCATAAGCATCTTTCAGGCGGTAACCCAGATCCAGGAGATGACCCTTACCTTCGTTCCCAAGATCGTGGCCGTCCTCGTGGCCCTTCTCGTGACCTTCCCCTGGATGATGAGGAAACTCCTGGAATTCACCCAGAACATCATCCTGAACATCCCGGGTTTTATAAAATGAAGGGGGATCTTCTGGCTCAACTGGTTCCCTGGGCCTACAGTCTGGTTCTGGTTCTGGTGCGAATCTCTTTTTTCCTTTTTTTCATGCCCCTTTTCGGGAGCGTGACCCCTCCTCCGGTGCGGGCGGCCTTTTCCCTGATCCTGTCTCTGGCCCTGATCTTCGTGCTTCCGGCCCCGCTCACCCCCCCGGCCTCTCCCCTGGAGGTGGTTCTCACCCTCGTTATCGAGGCCCTTCTGGGCCTTTCCTTGGCCTTTCTCCTGAGGGTGATCTTCGCCGGAATTCAGCTCGGGGGAGAGCTGGTGGGAATGCAGATCGGTTTCGGGGTGGCCCAGGTCATCGATCCGGTGACCGGCGTTCAGGCCCCCATCCTGGCCCAGCTTACCTATCTCCTGGCCTTTCTCCTCTTTCTGGTGCTTGATCTGCACCATCCCTTTCTTCTGGCTCTGGGGGAGGGCCTGCGCCACCTTCCTCCCGGAAGCCTTAAGGCGAATCCCCGCCTCTTTCTCTTTCTCGTGCAGGAGGGGCGGACCGTATTTGAGGTCTCCCTCAAGATCCTGGCCCCGCTTCTCGCCTTCATGCTCCTGGTGCAGATCGGACTGGGGGTGGTATCCCGTTTCGTGCCCCAGATAAACATAATGATCGTGAGTTTTCCCCTTACCGTCGGGCTGGGACTCTTCTTTTTCGGACTAACCCTGATGCTGGTGCCCCGGGTCCTTTATCCGGCCTTTGAACACGCGGTGAGACTCTTTCCGGTTTTGCTTAAGGCCTTCGGAGGTTAGGGTTGCCCGAGGAAACCCTTCAGGAGAGAACCGAGGAGCCCACCCCGCGAAGGCGGGAGGAGGCCCGCAAGCGGGGTCAGGTGGCCCGCAGCCGTGAGGTGGCCTCGGTGGCGGTCCTCGGGGGGAGCGTCCTGGGCTTTATCCTGGCCGGGGGGTTCCTGTTTCTCCAGATACGGATGGCCCTGGAGTTCTTTCTGGGGATCCCCTTTCGCACGCTTGAGCTTCCCGAGGCCTACCTCTCCTTGAAGTACGCCCTGGAATACGGCGCCCTGGGGCTGGCCCCCTTCCTGCTGATCGTGACGCTGGTCGCCTTCCTGGCGCACTTCCTTCAGACCGGAGGGGTGGCGGCCTGGGAGGCCCTGGCCCCAAAGGCCGAGCGCATCAACCCCGTGGAAGGATTTAAACGGCTCTTCTCCCTTCCGGCCCTGGTGGAGCTCGTCAAGTCCCTGGCCAAGATCGTCATTATTTCGACGGTGGCCTATCTGGTTATTCGTAAAAAGCTGGAGTTTCTCCTCAATCTCACCGGGGAAGATCTGCGGACCATGGCTGCGGCCCTTTATTTCCTCTCCCGGGATCTGGTCCTGAAATTGCTTATGGCTCTTGCGGTGCTGGCCGTGCTGGACTTCTTCTTTCAGCGCTGGGATGTGGAGAGGAAGCTGCGCATGACCCGGGAGGAACTCAAGGAAGAATTGAAACAGACCGAGGGAGATCCCCTGGTGCGTTCCCGGATCCGGCAGCTCCAGCGGGAGATGGCTCGCAGACGCATGATGGCCGAGGTACCCAAGGCCGATGTGGTGATCACCAACCCGGAACATGTGGCCGTGGCCCTGCGGTACGAGATCGGGAAGATGCCCGCACCGGAGCTGGTGGCCAAGGGGCAGGGGCTTCTGGCTCAAAAAATAAAGGAAGTCGCCCGGGAGGCCGGGGTGCCCGTGGTGGAGGATCCTCCGCTGGCCCGGCTCATCTACGCCCGGGTGGAGGTGGGAGAGTACATCCCCGAGGACCTCTACCAGGCCGTGGCCGAGGTCCTGGCCTATGTTTACCGCCTGAAAGGTAAGAGGATTTCCTGATGGCGGAGGGAACGCTGACCCTGAAGCGATATTTCGATCCCGGAAACGCGGTGGTGGCCGCGGGGGTGGTGGGACTCCTTACCATCATGGTCTTTCCTGTACCCCGGGGCCTTATGGACATCTTTCTGGCCCTGAGTTTCACCGTCTCCCTCACCATCCTCCTCATGTCCATGTACATTCAAAAACCCCTGGACTTCACCGCTTTTCCCGCTCTTCTTCTGGTGACCACCCTTTACCGGCTATCCCTCAACATTGCCACCACCCGTCTCATTCTCCTGCACGGGCACGAGGGGCCTTACGCCGCCGGGCGGGTGATCATGAGTTTCGGGCAGTTCGTGGTGGGCGGAAACTATGTGGTGGGGGCCATAGTCTTTGCCATTCTGGTGATCATCAACTTCGTGGTGATCACCAAGGGAGCCGGGCGCATCGCCGAGGTGGCCGCCCGTTTTACCCTGGACGCCATGCCCGGCAAACAGATGGCCATCGACGCGGACCTCAACGCGGGACTCATCGACGAGGCCGAGGCCCGGCGCCGTCGGGAGGAGATTCGCAAGGAGGCCGAGTTCTACGGGGCCATGGACGGAGCCAGCAAGTTCGTGCGCGGGGAGGCCGTGGCCGGTCTCATCATCACCAGCATCAACATCGTGGCCGGGCTGGTGATCGGAGTGCTTCAGAAGGGACTACCCCTCTCCGAGGCGGCCAAGTCCTACACCCTGCTCACCATCGGTGACGGGCTGGTCTCGCAGATTCCGGCCCTCATCGTCTCCACCTCGGCGGGTATCATCGTGAGCCGGGCGGCCTCGGAGTCCGGCATGGGCCGGGACTTCGCCCGACAGTTTGCGGCCCGTCCCGAGGCCCTGGCCATGGCCGCGGTGGCGGTCTTCTTCGTGGGGCTGCTGCCCGGTCTTCCCACCCTTCCCTTTACCGTGCTGGCCTTCGGGGTGGGAGGGCTGGCCTACATTTCCTACCGTCTGAAAAGGGAACTCCCCCCGGAGGAGAAACCCGAGGAGGCCCCGGAGGCCCCCGCCCCGGCGGAGGAGATCGAGCAGCTCCTGCCTCTGGATCTCCTGAGTCTCGAGATCGGCTACGCCCTCATTCCTCTGGTGGACGAAACGCAGGGAGGAGATCTCCTCGAAAGGATCAAGAACCTCCGTAAGCAGTTTGCCCTGGAGATGGGGGTGGTGATCCCCCCCATTCATGTGCGGGATAACCTACAGCTGAAACCGGCGGAGTATGTGATTCTGATAAAGGGGGTGGAGGTGGCCCGGGGTGAGGTCCTCCCGGGGCATCTCCTGGCCATGTCTCAGGAGGAGAAGCCTCCGGAGATAGAGGGGGCCATCCCCACCCGGGAGCCGGCCTTCGGGCTTCCGGCCTGCTGGATCCCGGAGGACAAAAAGGACCAGGCCGAGGCCGCCGGCTACATCGTGGTCAATCTGTCCACGGTGATCGTGACCCACTTTGCCGAGGTGATCAAGCGTCACGCGGAGGAGTTGCTCACCCGTCAGGAGGTCCAGAAACTCCTGGACGGTCTCTCCCGCCAGTATCCCAAGGTGGTGGAGGAGGCCCTCAATGTGGTGAACCTCGGGGTGGTGCAGAAGGTCCTTCAGAATCTGGTTCGGGAGGGTATTTCCATACGGGATCTCCTTACCGTTATGGAGACCCTGGCCGACTACGGGGAGCGGATAAAGGATCCGGACACCCTCACGGAATATGTGCGTCAGAGGTTATCGCGGGTCATCGTCAAACCCTATCTGGATTCTTCGGGTAAGCTCTATGTAGCTGCGGTGGGGGAGGACATCGAGGAGGTCCTGCGCAAATCCCTCCAGCGCACCGCCGAGGGCACCTTTCTCATGATCGAGCCCCGGGTGGGAAGCCGCATCGTGGCGGCCCTGAGCCAGGCGGCGGAAAGGATGACCCGCGCCGGGAAACAACCCGTGTTCCTGGCCACCCCCACGGTGCGGCGTCACCTGCGGCGCCTCGTGGAACGGAGTATTCCCCAGGCGGCGGTGCTTTCGCATGCCGAGATTCCCGCGGAGGTTACCGTGGAAATCGTGGAGACGGTGAGGTTGGGCCGTGAGGATTAAGCGTTTTCGCGGGGAAAATGCCCTGGAGGTCCTGGCCCGGGTCAAGGAGGAGCTCGGTGAGGAGGCCCTGGTTCTTTCCTCTAAACGGGTGGAGGAGGGAGGCCGGATCCTTTACGAGATCGTGGCCGCGGTGGATCGGGAACCCTTAGAGGAGAACCCCGGGGCCCGGGAGAATTCCAATGGGTACCTGGAGGACCTCCGGGAGGAGCTTTCGGAAATAAAGGCCCTCTTGCGGCAGGCCCTTTCCGGAAATCTTGCCGCGGGTCGTTATTTGAAATTACTCGAGGTCGGGGTGCCTCCACGGATAGCCTCCGAAATGGAGGATCCCGTGCGGTGGATTCGGGAGCGAGTGGCCCGGAGGAAGGCCTCGCCGCTTTCCCGCCGTCTGATCTTCGTGGGGCCGGCCGGATCCGGAAAGACCAGCACGGTCTTCAAGGTGGCGGCCTGGTTCAGGTATCGAAAGGGACAGAGGGTCCGGGTGGTGGCCCTTAATCGTCACCGTATAGGGGCACACTCGGAAGCCCTGCGACTGGGTGAATTGCTGGAAATACCGGTTCACGCGGCGCTGCCCCAGGAAGCGCCCCCGGAGGAGATCCTACTGGTGGATACCCCGGGGTGGGGCTCCGGTTTCGGACCGGAGGAGCTCGAAGATCTTCTGGACAGAATACCCGGGGCGCGGCTTCAGGCGGTCCTGAACGCGGCCGAGCATCCCCTGGGACTCGAACGATTCCTGGGGGAGCTCCGGAGATATCCGGTGGAGGGGGTGGTCCTCACCCGGGTGGATCGTCTGGTGAGCGGGCTGCCCCTTACCTTTCTTCTTGAGGATGAGGCCGTGGAGATAAGTTTCGTCTCCTCCGGCCCCCGGGTACCCGAGGATCTGGCCCGGGCCACCCCGGAGGTTCTGGAGAGGATTTTTATGCGTGGGCTTAATGGGCTTTATGAATTAAAATAGATTTGCGAAATAAGGAGGGACCGGATGCGGATCCTTTCGGTATCGAGCGGAAAGGGCGGGGTAGGGAAGACCAATCTCGTGGCCAATCTGGCTCTGGCTCTTGAAAAGAAGGGTTATCACACCCTGATTTTCGATGCCGACCTGGGACTGGCCAACATCGATGTCCTCCTGGGACTGGCCCCCGAAAGGGACATACGCCATGTCCTTTCCGGAGAGTGCACCCTCAAGGACATTCTTATCAAAACCCCTTACGGGTTCGAGGTCATTCCGGCCAGCTCCGGAGTGGTAGAATTGACCCGTCTCGATCCTTCCGAGAAGATGGCTCTCAAGGATCAATTCGAGGAGGTTTCACGGGGGGTGGACTTTTTCATTTTCGACCTGGGGGCCGGGATTTCCGACAATGTGCTCTTTTTTAACCTGGTGGCTCAGGAAAGGATCGTCATAACCACCCCTGAGCCCACGGCCATGGCCGACGCCTACGCCCTGATCAAGCTTCTTTTTCTCCGTCATCAGGTTAAGCGGGTCTATCTGCTGGTGAACATGGTAAAGGATGAGAGGGAGGGCAAAGCCGTTTATCAGCAAATCGCCCAGGTGGTGGAGCGTTTCCTGGGACCGGTGGGGCTTACCTATCTGGGGGCCCTTCGGAGTGATCCCTGCGTGGCTAAGGCGGTGCGCCGGCAGGAACCTTTTCTGGAGGTCTATCCCGAGGCCTCGGTCAGCCAGGATTTGAGCAGGATCTGTGAAAAACTTCTCAGGTTAAAACCCAAATCCGAAGGAGGATTAGAGGCCCTGTGGTCTCAAAGCTTCCGGGCTACCTCATGAAAAGCTATCTGCAGAAGACCCCCGAGGAACTGGTTTTTGAGCACCTGTCCCTGGTAAAATATTTAGCCTTACGCCTGGCCGGACGGCTTCCCCCCACCCTCGATGTGGAGGATCTTATTTCGGCGGGGATAGTGGGGCTGATCGAGGCGGCCCGGCGCTTTGATCCCAAACGCAACATTCAATTCAAGACCTTTGCGGAGTTTCGCATCCGGGGAGCCATGCTGGACGAATTGCGCACCCTGGACTGGGTTCCCCGGTCGGTCAAAGAGAAGGCCGCCCGGCTGGAAAAGGTGCTTGCGGAGCTCGAAAACAGGCTGGGACGGCCGCCCGACGACGAGGAGGTGGCCCGGGAACTCGGTGTCTCCCTGGAGGAATACTATCGTTTGCTCGATGAAGTAAGGGGGATTACCTTCATCGATGTGGAGGCCCTACGGCGAAAGCTCGAGGATGCGGAGGATCTTGATCTCGCCGATTTTCTGGCCGACTCTGAAGAAAACGACCCCTTTGAGAAACTGGGCTGGAAGGAGCTGGGGGAGGCCCTGACTCAGGTCATATCCGAATTGCCCGAAAAGGAAAGATTGGTTATAACCCTGTATTATTACGAGGGGTTGACCATGAAGGAGATCGGCCGGGTTTTGGGCTACACCGAAAGTCGTATTTCCCAGCTCCACAGCAAGGCCCTGCTCAGACTGAGGGCCAAACTAAAGGAGCGCCTGGGCGAAAACTACACAGATTTACTTTAAGGAGGTGGAGTCATGCCGCTTGATCCGAACATGAGAATCCTGGTGGTGGACGACTTTGCGACCATGAGGAAGATCATCAAAAACATCCTTTCTCAGCTTGGATTTAAGAACATAATCGAGGCCGACGACGGCACTACGGCCTGGGAGATCCTCCAGAAGGAACCCGTGGACCTCATCATTTCCGACTGGAACATGCCCAAGATGAGTGGTCTCGAGCTTCTCAAGAAGGTCCGTGCGGACGAGAAACTGAAGGATACGCCCTTTCTCATGGTTACGGCGGAGGCCCAGAAGGAAAACATTATTGAGGCGGCCAAGTACAAGGTGAGCCAGTACATCGTTAAGCCGTTTACACCGGAGACGCTTAAAGAGAAGCTGGAGAAGATCTTCGGAGGTTAGGGGTGGCCGAGGAAGCGAAAAAGGAAGGGGAGGAGACGGCTCCCCAGGAGGAGATAACGCCTCGGGAGGAGGCCGTCTCCGGCCAAGAGACTTCGTCCGAGGCGGAGATTCCTGGGGAGGTGAAAACTCCGGGGGACGAGGGAGCTCGCGGGGAACCCCTTCCAGAAGGGGCGGAGATCCCCGAACCCGAGGAGAGGCCGGAAGAACTGATCCGGGCTCTCGAGTCCGAGGAGGGGGAGGGAGTTCCTTCTCCGGAGAAGCCCTCACGCCGGGGTCTTTTTCTGCTGGTGGCGGGCATTCTGGCCTCTCTTGCCGGTATCGGGGCGGGGGCTTATGTGCTCTGGAATCTCGTATCCGGAAAGTCCGTGACGGTTTCGGAGACCCCAGTCTCTTCTTACGGCAAAACGGCTGTTTCCCCGGCTTCCCGGGGCCCCCTGGGGACCATGCCCCTTGAAGTGCGACCGGAGCATGTTCTGGTGCTGAAGCACTTCCTGATTCCCCTTCAGAGCGAGGGCGGGGCCCCGGTTTTCATAAAGGCCTCGGTGGTGCTGTACTTTCGCAGTCAGAAGGAGGTGCTCAAGGCCAGAAAACTGGAAAATCCCCTCCGGGGGGTGATTTACGAGACCTTTAAGAACATTCCCTTTTACTACTGGCGGAGTCCGGAAGGCGTCAAGCGCATAAAACAGGCTCTGCTAAAGGCCCTGAGAGAACGAGCCCCCGAGGACTTAAGGGTAAGCGATGTGGAGGTTACCGGATACATTCTTGAGTGAGCGGGGTTTTTAGATGCCCGAAAGGGTGGATCGTCCGGCCGGCATAACTCCTCTCCTGCCTCCGGTGGAATCGGAGAAGCGGCGTCACGATAGGAGGCCGCCGGAAAAGAAAAAGCCCTCCCGGCCCTCTTCCGAATCCCCCTCCAGGAAGAAGGAAAAGGACCGAGAAGGGCACATAGACATAACGATATGACCCCCCAGGAATATCTCGTTCTACAGATCGTGCTGGACGCTTTACTCTTTCTGCTGGTGCTTTTTTTGCTCTGGCGTTTCCGGAAGATCAGAACCGTTCAGGATCTGGACGCTCGCCTGGCCGTTCTGGAGAAACTTTCCGCGGATCTGGCCCGATATGTGGAAGAGGAAAAACGCCTTTACGAACGCCTGCGGAGGGCCCTTGAGGCCGGGGCCCGGGCCTGGGAGCACGGTGGCCGGGATCGAGGCAGGCTCAGGGAGGAAGTGCTTCGGGCCTGGCGTGAGGGAGGTTCCGTTTCGGAGATCGCCCGGAAGTTTTCCCTTTCCGAGGGCGAGGTGGAACTCCTTATTTCTCTGGAAAGATTTAAGGAGAATGCATGAGGGTTGCCCTTCCGGCCCCGGTCACCTATCTTCCTGAGAGTCTCTTTTCCCTTCTGGGACAGCCGGGGCGGGAACTTACGGTGCGGGTGGTGGAAGTGGAGGGCAAGACGCTCACGCTTGAGACCGGAGGAGAACGCTTTCAGGCCCGGTTGGCCGGAAGTCTCCTTCCGGCGGATTTCCGTGCCGGGGCCACGGTAAGGGTGCGGGTCCTTTCCGCCGGTCCACCGGTGCTCCTGCAACTGGTGGAGGGGCCCGGGATAGGACGGGCGGAGGAGAAGTTGACCGGGCTACTTCAATTTCTTCAGGGAAGGGCTGTGGCCGTTTCCGGAAAGCTTCCCGCGGTCTCCGAACGACCGGCCCCGGAAACCCTTGCGGGATTTCTGGTGCACCTTCTTTCCGAGAAAACCGAGGAGGGTGAGGAAAAACATCCTGTGGGGGGACGAAGAGAGGCTCCTTCCCCGCACGAGGAGGCCGTGCTTCTTCGCTTCTGGCGGGAGGGACAGATGGTGCTTCCCTTCTTTTTCGCGGATCGCTTTTCTTGGGGGTTCCTTGAGGTTGGAAGGGAAGAGGACATCGAAGGAGGGGAAAGGTTTTTCTATGTGCGTGTCTTCCTTTCCGAACTGGGTCTTATGGAGGCCTTCATCCGGAGTTCGGCGGAAAGAATTTTACGGGTAAACTTTTTTTTCTCCCGGGACGAAGCCCTGAATCTGGCCCGGAAGGAGGTTCTGGAGTTGCGCCGCGAGCTTGCGGAACGGGGATTCTGGCCGGAGATAACACTGGAACGGAGTTATTACGAGCCGGGAATCATCCTGGCCAGGGAAGGATAGGGATGGTATTTGAGAAGGACCAAACCCCGGGACCGGTAAGGGGGGAGAGATGAAAGCCCTGGTGGTGGACGACTCCAAATCCATCAGACAGATCGAGAGGAAGTATCTTGAGGAGATGGGTTTTACCGTGGTGGAGGCGGAAAACGGGGAGCAGGCCTTGGAGCGGCTCAAGGAGAATCCGGATGTGCGTCTCATCATTCTGGACTGGCACATGCCGGTGATGAACGGCTACGAGTTCCTGAAGACCGTTCGGGCCAACCCGGAGTGGAACGACATCAAGATCATGATGGTGACCACGGAAAACCAGCAGAAGAGCGTAATTGACGCTATAATGGCCGGGGCCAACGAGTACCTCATGAAGCCCTTCGATAGGGAGATGCTGGAGACCAAGATCAGATTTCTTCTGGAGGAGTCCTTCTGATGATCAAGGTTCTCATCGTGGACGACTCCCCGGTGATAAGGCGGCTCCTTTCGGAGGCACTCTCCAGGGAGCCGGACCTTCAGGTGGTGGGGCAGGCGCGGGACGGGCGCGAGGCGGTGGAGCTGGCCCGCGCCCTTCGTCCGGATGTGATCACGCTGGACATAGAGATGCCGGTCATGGACGGTCTTTCCGCCCTGAGGGAGATCCGCCGTCTGGTGCCTCGAACGAAGGTGATCATGTTTTCCACTCTCACCGAGAAGGGGGCGAAGGAGACGCTCGAGGCCCTTTCCCTGGGGGCCTTCGACTTCGTGACCAAGCCCAAAGGGGGGTCCCTCACCGACAGCCTGCACCGCATTCGGGAGGAGCTCGTGCCGAAGATCCGGGCCGCGGTGCCGGCGGCGAGGGCCCCGGTGCTCCCCCGTCCGCCGAAGCCGCCGGTCTTCAGGCCGGCTCTCCTTCGTCCCGGGGTCTATTCGGTGGTGGGCATAGGGGTTTCCACCGGAGGGCCGCGGGCCCTCATGGAGGTGATCCCGCGGCTTCCGGCCACCTTCCCGGTGCCCATACTCATCGTGCAGCACATGCCTCCGCTTTTCACCACCCAGCTGGCTCAGAACCTGAACAACCGCTCGAGCCTGAGGGTGAAGGAGGCCACCCAGGGCGAGCCCCTGCTCAAGGGGGTGGTTTACATAGCCCCCGGCGACTACCACATGGAGGTGCGTGCTTCAGGGCGGACCAAGCACATACACCTCCATCAGGGGCCCCCGGAAAACGGCTGTCGTCCGGCGGTGGATCCGCTCTTCCGGTCGCTGGCCGAGGCTTACGGCGGCGGGGTGGTGGGGGTGGTCATGACCGGCATGGGCCACGACGGGCGTGAGGGAGCCCGTAAAATCAAGGAAAAAGGGGGGCTCGTCATCGCTCAGGACGAGAAGACCTCCACGGTTTACGGGATGCCCCGGGCCGTGGTGGAGGCGGGGCTGGCCGATCTGGTGCTTCCCCTTTCGGAGATTCCGCAAAAGTTGCAGGAGATTTTTCTGAGGAAGGGCAGGAGATGAAGCCGGAGATATTCAATTTTTTTACCATGCTGGTGGAACGAGCCAGCGGTATCTCCATAAAAAGCGGTAAGGAGTATCTTCTCCAGAGCCGTCTGGACGAACTGGCCCGCACGCTGGGCTATCGCGACCACGAGAAGCTTTACGAGGTGGCCCGGACCAAACTCACCCGCCAGCTTCTGGATCAGATCGTGGATGCCCTTACCACCAACGAGACTTACTTTTTCCGGGATCAGCATCCTTTCGAGACCCTGCGCAGGGTTATCATCCCGGAACTGAAGAAAAAACGGGAGAGGGAAAAGAGGCTTCGCTTCTGGTCCGCGGCCTGCTCCACCGGCCAGGAGCCCTACAGCCTTGCTATTTTACTCAGGGAATATTTCCCGGATCTGGTCAAGAGCTGGCACATCGAGATCCTGGCCTCGGACATCTCCGAGTCGGCTCTCAAGAAGGCCCGGGAGGGGGTTTACAATCAGATTGAGGTAAACCGGGGATTACCGGTTACTTTTCTGGTAAAATATTTTAAACAGGTAGCCGCGCACTGGAGGATTTCGGACGAGATCAGGAGGATGGTGACCTTCAAAAGAATTAATTTGGTGGAACCTTTTCCTGTGATGCACCAGTTCGATGTGATTCTCTGTCGCTATGTCCTTATTTATTTTTCCCAACCGATGAAAAAAAGGGTGTGGGAGAACCTCTGCCGGGCCCTGGCTCCGGGAGGATACATTCTTCTCGGGGCCACGGAGATACCGCCGGAACTTCCGGCGGACATGGAGAAAAAGGTCCTGGGCAAGACGGTCTGTTTTCGCAAAAAAGATTAGAAGGAGGGGGCCATGTCCTTTGAGGAGGATGTTCTCAAAGATTTCCTGGAGGAGGCCAAGGAAGGGCTTGAGAAGCTCGACGAGGAGTTCGTGGAGCTGGAACAGGACCCCACCAACACGGAGATCCTGAAGAGCATCTTCCGCACCATGCACACCCTGAAGGGTACGGCGGGCTTTTTCGGGTTCAAGACGCTGGAGGGGATCGCGCACTTCGCCGAGGACATCCTTTCGAAACTTCGCGACGGGCTGGTGGTGGCCGACGAGGAGATCATAGACATGTTGCTCCGTGCGGTGGATCACATCAAGGCCATCGTGGCCCACATTGAAGAGCACAAGCAGGAGCCGGTGGACGACACCTATCTCGATTTTCTGGTGACCCTGAGCAACTTTGCCGACAAGGTGGCCCGCCGGGCCAAGGGAGAGGCCGTGGAGGAAAAGCCCGCCGTGGCCGAGGAAGCCCCCCCTGCGGAGTCGAAGAAGGAGGAAAAAGAGGAGACGAAGGCCGGGGAAGAAGAGCCCAAGGAGAAGCCAGAAGAAAAGCCGACCGAGGAGAAAAAGGCCGAGGAGACCCGACCGGCTCCCGGGACTCCTCCCCGGAAGGAGGCTCCCAAGGCCCCGCCCCAGGTCACCCTCACGGAAACCCACATCCGCGTGGATGTAAAACTTCTCGATCACCTCATGAATCTGGCCGGGGAGCTGGTTCTGGCCCGGAATCGTCTGGTGCAGCTGGCCAATCAAAAGGTGGATTCCGAGCTCATGCAGGCCACCCAGACCCTCTCCCTGGTCACCACCGAGATGCAGGAAGCCATCATGAAGACCCGCATGCAGCCCATCGGGAATGTGTTCAACAAGTTCCCGAGAATCGTGCGGGATCTGGCCCGTTCCACCGGAAAGAAGGTGAATCTTCACATCGAGGGAGCGGACACCGAGCTGGATCGTTCTATTATCGAGGCCATCAAGGATCCCCTCACCCACCTGGTGCGTAACTCCATCGACCACGGGATCGAGCCTCCGGACGAGCGTACCCGGGTGGGCAAGCCCCCGGTGGGCACGCTGGTCATGCGGGCCTATCACGAGGGCGGCCAGGTCATCATCGAGATCGAGGACGACGGACGGGGCATAGACATCGAAAAGGTGAAGAAGAAAGCGGTGGAAAAGGGCATCATTACTCCCGAAGAGGCCGAGCGCATGAGCGATCACGAGGCCCTGAACCTCATCTTTCGGCCGGGTTTTTCCACTGCGGAAAAGGTTACCAACATCTCCGGCCGGGGCGTGGGCATGGATGTGGTCAAGACCAACATCGAACGCCTCGGTGGAAGCATCGAGATTCGGAGTGTCAAGGGTTCCGGCACCACGGTGCGCATCAAGATCCCCCTGACCCTGGCCATCGTTCCGGCCCTGATCGTGGTCTCCGGGGGCGAACGCTACGCCATTCCCCAGGTAAACCTCAAGGAGCTGGTTAACATTGAAAGCGAGGAGGAGATCCACAAGATCGGTTATTCCGAATTTTATCGTCTGCGCGGAAACATCATTCCCATAGTGCGACTCTCCAGGGTTCTGGGCCGGGAGGACGGTCAGGCCCGCAGCCTGGCCATCCTCACCAGCGGCACCATGGAGTTCGGGCTTCTGGTGGACGAGGTCCGGGACTCCGAGGAGATCGTGGTGAAACCCTTGGATCGGTTGCTCAAGGGGATCCCCATTTACGCCGGAGCCACCATCATGGGAGACGGGAAGGTGGCGCTGATCCTGGATGTGGTGGGGCTTTCCCGTCATGTGGGCTTCCGGGCCGAGGAGGCCCAGAAGACCCTGGAGGAGGAGAAAAAACGCGTCTCCACTCAGGAGACCCACTTCGTGCTCCTTTTCAATGTTAATCCGGCGGAGCAGTTCGCCATTCCCCTTTCCCTGGTCTCGCGGCTCGACAAGATCAGGGCCGAGGCCCTGGAGTATGTGGGGGGCAAGGAGGTGGTACAGTACAAGGGGAGGTCCGTTCCGGTCATCCGCCTGGAGAACTACCTTCCCATTCAGCCCCTTCCCGAGCAGGAGGAGTACAACCTGCTTCTTTTTGAGGAAGGCGGGAAGACGGTGGCCATTCTGGTCTCCCAGATCCTGGACAGCATCGAGACCGATCTGGAACTCCAGGAGGACATCTACAAGACCGAGGGTATTCTCGGCAATCGTATCATAAACGGAAAGACCACCATTTTCCTGGACATTTACAAGATTATCGAGATGTTCGATCCGGAGTGGTTCGTGCGGCCTCAGGTGGAGGAGGGCCGCCGGATCCTTTACGCCGAGGACTCCAGCTTTTACGCCCAGCTGGTGAAAAGTTATCTGGAGTCGGCGGGCTACGAGGTGGAGATCGCCGAGGACGGGCTTTCCGCCTGGGAGAAGTTACAGCACGAACGCTTTGATCTTCTCATAGCGGATATAGAGATGCCCCGGATGAACGGAATCGAGCTGGTGAAGAAGGTGCGGAGCGAGGAGCGATTCAGGGGGCTTCCCGTGATGGTCCTTACCAGCCTTTCCGGGGAAGACATTTATCGGAAGGCCAAGGAGGCGGGGGCCGACGAGTTTCAGACCAAGCTGGATCGGCAGGCGGTGGTCTCCGCGGTGGAGCGCTTGCTCAGTGAGGCTTCCGGGGAGGCGGCTGCGGCATGAAGCCGGATCCCTTCGAGGTGCTGGGAGTCTCGCCCCGGGCCGGATGGGAGGAGATTCGTCGGGCCTATCTGCGCCGGGTCAAGGACTGTCATCCGGACCGGGGCGGGGATCCGGAACGCTATCTGGCTCTTCAGGAGGCCTACGAGCGGCTGAGGGAAGCCTATCAGGCCCGTCGTCGGGTTCAGGTGGTCCGGGAGAGACCCGGACGGGGTGATTACTTTCTTTCTTTTATTGAATTAAGCATAAGGGAGGTGGCCCTGGGGGCGGAACGGTGGGTTAAGGTCCCGGACGAGCTGGTACCTTGCGAGTACTGCGGCGGGGGAGGCCTCGATCCCCGGGGGAAGAAGAAGGTGTGCGAGTGGTGCCGGGGCGAGGGACTTCTTGCCGAGTCCGGGGGAGTCTACCGTCACATCTGTCCCCGGTGCCGGGGCGAGGGGGAGATATGGCTTACTCCCTGTCCCCGGTGCCGGGGAAAGGGACAGATCCGGGGCGAGAAGGAGGTGCTGGTCACCATTCCTCCCGGGGTGCGGGAGGGGGATTTCCTTTTCCTTCCCAGATCCCCCGACGGTCCCGCGCTGGATGTGTTTCTGGAGGTCTTCGTCCAGAAGGACGACCGCTGGTTCCTTGAGGGGGAGGACCTGGTGTGCCGGGTGCCGGTGCCCTTCTGGAAGGCGGCACTGGGGGGGCGGGTGCGGGTGGAGCTCCTGGAGGGTGCCGAGGAGATCGAGATCCCCCGGGGTCTTCCCTCCGGAGCCAGGCTGGTGCTGAACCAGCGGGGTCCCTTTCATCCGGACGGTCGCCGGGGCAACCTCGTCCTTCAGTTCGAGATATGGTTTCCCGACGAGTATCCCCCGCAGGCCCTGAGCCTGCTTCATGAATTCTACAAAATAATGGAGGGGTGCCATGGCGGAGCTACCCGTAGCCAGTAGCGAGAGCAGGCCGGTGCTGGGTGAAGACACCCAAACCTTCGTAACCTTCTGGCTGGGAGAGTATCTTTTCGGTCTTCCCATATCCGAGGTAGTGGAGATCAATCGGAAGCTGGAGATCACTCCGGTCCCACTGGCTCCTCCCTACATCAAGGGGATCATCAATCTTCGGGGTCAGGTGCTCACCACCGTGGATCTGGCCGAGCGTATAGGGCTGCACCTGGAAGGGGCCCGGGCCTACAACCTTATCGTTAAGAACGAGGACGAGGAGCGGGTGAGCCTTCTGGTGGAAAGGATCGGAGACATTCTGGAGGTGCCCGCCAAGGATGTGGAGGAACCCCCGGAGCGGATCGAAGGGGTGGAACGGCGGTTCGTGCGCCATGTGTGTCAGCTTCCGGAAAGGCTCCTGGTCATTCTAAACATCAAAGAGGTGCTTCAGTCCTCGGGGTAGAGACCGGCAAAGTCCAGAAAGGGTTTCCACACCTCCCTCTTTTCCTCGGGGAACTTCTCCAGAAGAAAACTGTGCCACTTCGGGGGTTCGGGCTTCTTGAGAAGGCGCATCCCGGCCTCCTGGGGGGTGCGATCTCCCTTCTTCAGGTTGCACTTGCGGCAGCAGAGCACTACATTGGTCCACACGGTCTTCCCACCGCGGGAGCGGGGGATCACATGATCGATGGTGCGATCCCTGGGATTGCGCACGGACTTTCCGCAGTACTGGCAGGTGTAGTTGTCTCTCATGAAGAGGTTGGCCCGGTTGAAGACCACCTCCAGTTTGGGAAGCCGGTCGTATGTGGTGAGGTATATGGCCTCCGGGGCCACGATGGAGAGGGAGGGGCTGCGCACCAGACGCCCGTTGTCGTAAAAACGACTGGCCTCGATCCACTCCTCCAGAGTATGGGTGGTCCAGTCGGGGGTGATGACCTTGGCCGTGCCCTTGACCAGGTGGCAGATGGCCCGCAGCACGGTGGTGATCTGGATGGCCTGGTAGTACCTGTTGAGCACCAGAACTTTATCCTGAAGGATGTCCGCAGCCATTTTTTTCCCGAAAGGTAAGGGTTATAATTTTTTGAGAATATACCCCGGATGGCCAAGGATAAAAAGGCCGGAGGTAAGGTCATGCTTGAACCCCTCCTGAGACAGAAGGTGGAAAGAGTGGAATCGGCGGAGTTGCGGGAGATTTTGCTTTTTCTTCTGGAAGAGGTGCAGCGTTTGAGGGACGAGACCGGCCGTTCCCACGAGGTCCGTAAGCTGGATGAGATACTGACGAGGGTTGCCGGCAGGCAGGATCGTCTGGAGGAGGCGATGGCGGAGCTGGCGAAGGGGCAGAGGCGGCTTGAGGAGAGGCAGGATCGTCTGGAGGAGGCGATGGCGGAGCTGGCGAAGGGGCAGAGGCGGCTTGAGGAGAGGCAGGATCGTCTGGAGGAGAGACTGGATAAGCTTACCCGGGCGGTGCAGGATCTCACCGAGGCGGTGAAGAACACGCTGGCCCGGATGGAGGATCTGGATCGGGAGCATCGGGAGACCCGGTCGCGGCTCGAGGCCCTTTCGGACACCGTGGGTTACATCCTGGAGAACCGCGCCTATGTGGGACTCCCATCCATACTTAAGGAGAAGGAGGGGGTGGAGGTGGAGGGGCGGTTGATTCGGGAGTATGTGATTCTGGGAGGTCGGCTGGTACAGTTCAACATCATCGGGACCGGTCGGCGCAACGGGGAACGGGTTTACATCCTGGGGGAGGCCAAGGTGCGCCCCTCCAAGAGGGAGATTGAACGCTTCAACCGTATGGCTCTCCGGTTTGAGAAGGAGAAAGGGGTTCCGGTAATCAAGGTGCTCGTGGCTCACGACTTTCCCCGGGAGATAGAGGAGTACGCGCGAAAGAAGGGGATCCTTCCGGTCTGGTCTTACGAATTCGAGTGGCCTCGCTGGGAGCCCTTTTAGGATGACCCGCCTGGGGATAGTGGGTTTGCCCAACGCCGGGAAGTCCACCCTTTTTAACGCCCTGGTGCGCGGAGCCCGGGCCGAGGTCGCCGCCTACCCCTTCTGCACCATCGAGCCTAATGTGGGGGTGGTGGAGGTGCCGGACGAGGGGGTGAGGATCCTGGCGGAAAGGGAGGGAGCCGCGAGGGCCGTTCCGGCGGTGATCGAGTTCGTGGACATCGCCGGTCTGGTGCGTAACGCCAGTCGCGGTGAGGGACTGGGGAACCGGTTTCTGGCTCACATACGGGAGATGGATGCCCTGGTGATGGTCCTGCGCTGTTTCGAGGACGAAAGCGTTTCCCATGTGGAGGGCACGGTGGATCCGCTGCGGGATTTGGATATCCTGGAGCTCGAGCTCATCGCCAAGGACCTGGAGACCGTGGAGAGGAGGTGGTCCCGGGTGGAGAAGCCGGCCCGTTCCGGAGATCGCGATGCCCGTCGTGAGCTCGAACACCTCTCCCTCCTCCGGGAGATCCTCGAGCGTCCGGAACCCCTGCGGCGCCACCGAACCGGGCTTCCCGCGGATCTGGTGGCCTATGCCGAACGAACTCTCTTCCTCCTCACCCTGAAGCCGGTGCTCTGGGTGGCCAACATAGGGGAGGGGGACCTTCCCCGGGGGGAGAATAATCCTCTCCTGCGGTCCCTTTCCCGCCGGGCCGCCGGGGAGGGTGTGCCGCTCGTGACCCTCTGTGCGGAGCTCGAGGCCCAGCTGGCCGAGCTCCCCCCCGAAGAGGCCCGGGAGATGCTTTCCGCCTACGGTCTCGAACGCCCCGGACTGGAAATTCTGGTGGAGGAGGGCTACCGTCTCCTCGACCTCATCACCTTTTACACCGTGAACGAGAAGGAGGCCCGGGCGCGGACCGTTCCCCGCGGCACCACCGCCGTGGAGGCCGCGGCCGGGATCCACACCGATATGGCCCGGGGTTTCATCGCCGCCGAGGTTATAAACCTGCGGGACTACCTCCGCGTTTCCGGTCTCGCCGAGGCCCGCCACAGAGGGCTTCTGCGTCTGGAAGGCCGCGACTATGTTCTTTCCAACCGGGATATAGTCTATATTCGGTTTAATATCTAATTTTTTTTTTTTTTTTTTTTTTTTTTTTTTTTTTTTTTTTTTTTTTTTTTTTTTTTTTCAAAAAA